>CAYZXU010000128.1:0-6596 GCA_964482535.1 uncultured Desulfobacteraceae bacterium
GATTTTTTACGAGACTATCAAAAAGTACCTGCGTATAAAAAATTATCACTCATGACGCAAGGCATCAATGGGATCAAGCTGCGCTGCTTTACGGGCAGGAAAATAACCGAAAATTATTCCCACTGCCACGGAAAATAAAAACGCTATGATAATGATGTCCATATTAAGGATGAATGGAACCAGTAAGATTTTTGTAAGCAAGGCTGATGCTGCCAGGGCAAACAGAATGCCTATTATGCCTCCAAAGGAGGATAAAACCACGGCTTCAACAAGAAACTGCAAAAGGACTTCCCGCTCTAATGCTCCTATGGCCAGCCTGGTTCCAATCTCCCTTGTTCGTTCGGTTACGGAAACCAGCATGATATTCATGATTCCTATTCCTCCAACCAGCAAACTCACTGCTGCAACCGCACTTAGCAGAGCAGTAAGCACCCGTGTTGTCCCTGATAGTATTTGCGCTATTTCCCGCATATCCATAACAGTGAAATCATCATCATCTCCATGGTGAATATTTCGGCGTTCCCGCATCAATATTTCAATTTTTTGTTTGACTTTTCCTATCAGGTCTTTTTCTTTAACTGAGATATAGATAGCCCCAACATTTGTGTTTCCGGAAATGCGGCGCTGCAGTGTGCGAAGAGGTATGATCACAAAGTCATCTCTGTCTGTGCCAAAAGAGGATTGCCCTTTTGATTCAAGGACGCCGATTACACGAAAGGAGAGCTTTTTCAGCCTGATGAAAGATTCTAATGGTTCCTGACCTCCGAAGAGTTTGTCTTTTATCGTGCTGCCGAGAATGCACACCGCTTTTCCACCCCGCAGCTCGCCATCGGTAAATTCCCTTCCTTTTTCAAGGGACCAGTCCCGAACGCTGAAGTAGGCGTTGGTGCCGCCTGTGACAGTTGTGGACCAGTTTTCACTGCCGCAAATGGCCTGGGTTGACTGCATTGAGGTTGGAGCCGGAGGCTTTATTCCGGAAATTTCTCTGGCGATTGCTTCAGCATCCTCTACCTCAAATGCAGATGAGATCGACTTGACGCCTCCTGGACCGCGAAAAGCCTGACCGGGTCTTATATGCAGAAGATTGCTTCCGAGACTGGAGATTTGAGCATAAACCTGTTTTGTTGCTCCGCCACCCAGAGTCACCATGATAATTACGGCTGCTACCCCTATAATGATGCCCAGGGCGGTCAGGCAGGATCTCATCACGTTGCGCCGGATTTCCCTTAATGCCAATAAAAATGCATTCCATAACATTGATTATGGACCTCCATTCTGTTTATCATCTCTAATCAAACCGTCAAGGAAGAGAACACTTCGTTTTGCATAGGCCGCCATCTCAGGCTCGTGGGTAACCATTACGATGGTTACTCCCTGATTTTGGTTGAATTGTGCAAGCAGCTCCATGATTTCACGGCTCCGGGAGGAATCAAGATTGCCTGTCGGCTCATCAGCGAGTAATACTGCAGGGTTGGTTACAATAGCGCGTGCAATGGCAACCCGCTGTTGCTGGCCGCCTGACAGCTCTCCTGGTGTGTGATTTTCCCATCCTTTCAACCCAACGGTTTCAAGGGCTTTAATGGAGCGTTTTTTTCTTTCAGCAGAAGGAATGCCGCGATAGATCAGCGGCAGTTCAACATTTTCAAGAGATGAGGTGCGTTTCAAAAGATTGTAGCCTTGAAATATAAAGCCTATATAGTTGCGTCGCAGGAGAGCCCTTTGATTGCGTGTAAGGTTGCACGCTTCGATCCCTTTAAAGATATATGACCCGGAAGTGGGGGTGTCTATGCAGCCAAGTATGTTGAGAAATGTAGATTTTCCGGAACCGCTGTGGCCCATTACGGCAATAAAATCACCATTTTCAATGTGTAGATCAATACCTCCCAGTGCCTGCATGGCTGCCTGACCACGGCCATAAATTTTGGTGACCCCCTTAAGCTCTATTAAAGTTTGAGTTTCGGGTTTCATTTGCCCCTGCTTTCCATGCCGATTATAATCCTGGCTCCAGGGTTAATATTATCTGCTTTTACTTCCGTCATTCGACCGTCAGAGTCTCCTGTGACAACATATATGGATGACGGTATGTTTGCATGCAATACCCAGATGCGTTTTTTTCTCCTGTCTGCCGGAAATTTTTCTTCTTTTTTCTGCAACCTGGAACGGCGGTGTGGCAGAAGCATTCTTAACAGTCCACCACTTTTTTTTGAATTTTTTTTTTGTTGTACAGTCGGAGTAAAACGAAACGCAATATTTGGTATAAGGAGAGCGTTTTTTATCTCTTTAACAATGATGTCTGCCGTAGCTGTCATGCCCGGCCTCAGGGAAAGCCCTGAATTATCCACCGCAAGCAATGTTTCATATGTAACCACACCTTCAACTGTTTTAGGAGCAAAGCGAACCATGGTTACCTGGGCAGGAAACTTTATGTCAGGATAAGCATCCACAACAAATGAAGCATTTTGCTTTGCCATGACTTTTCCAACGTCAGCCTCATCCACATCCACATGCAGTTCCATCTGTTTCAGATTTTCTGCAAGAGTGAATAATACAGGAGTCTGCATGGATGCTGCCACAGTTTGGCCCGGTTCCACGCTGCGGATCAGGACAATGCCATTAACCGGCGAAAGGATTACTGCTTTTGACAAATCCGTCTCGCGAAGCTTCAGTGTGGCAAGAGCCTCTGAAATTGTGGTTTTTGCTCCGGCCTCCTCTGCCCGGGCGATTTGCATTACTGCCAGGGCTGTATCCAGCTCTGACTGAGACGGCACCTTGCCCTTGCTGAGCTTTTTTACCATGTTTAAGCGATCAAGTTCATTGCCTGTCTGCATGACATCTGCCTTTGCCTTAACAACTTTTGTGCGTGCAGATTCCAGGGCTGCCTTTGCCTGGAGCACCTGGGCTTCAAGTTTAGATGTGTCAAGCCTTGCCAGAACCTGGCCTGTTTTTACCTCGTCGTTGTAGTCTGCCTCAACCGTTTTAATCGTTCCTGACACTTCAATGCCTACATCCACCTGATTTGTCGGTTCAAGATTACCGGTTGCCGTTACAGTGATGGTAAGATTGCCCTTTTTCACCACCCTGGTTTCATAAACCTCCGTGCTGGAAGTGTTTTTTAACTGCAGCATAAATACAGCAATTATTATCACTATAATCAGTACACTCAAACCTGTTAGATATTTTATTATACGTCTGTTTTTTGTATGGGGCCTGGCAATACCCAAAGTTTTGGAGATGTCGCTATTTTGAATAGAATCTGTTTTGGTCATGACATTAATATCCTGTTTTTTATCATGTTTTACTTCAGGGGTTTTACAGGCGTCCAACCGCCGCCAAGCGCTTTATAAAGCCTGATAAGGTTGGATGTAATTGTGCCTTTGCTTTCCGCAAGTTGATCCTGGAGGGAGAGCAAAGTCCGCTGCGCATCTAATAATATCTGAAAATCTACTCTTCCTGATGTATACTGACAAGATACTATTTCCACAGCACGCTGAGCCGCAAGTGATGCCTCTAACAGAGACTGACTGCGAATATGTTCTTTTGCATATGCCACCAAAGCGTTTTCGACCTCTTCAAGGGCAGTGAGTACAGTTGCTTCATACTGTATTAATGCCTGTTTCTGTTTGGCATTTTGTACCTGAATATTTTGACGTATACGTCCTGCATCGAAAATCGTCCATGAAATATTTGCGGCGATTGAGGATATCCGTGCGCCGGAGGAAAAAAGCCCCCCGGGGGTCAGAGCTTCCAGACCGATTGAGCCTGGCAGAAAAAATTTGGGAAATCTGTCGGCAGTGACAGCTCCGATCTGTGCGGTTTGTGCTGCCAGAATTCGCTCGTCACGGCGCACATCCGGTCGGCGTCGCAGTATATCCGCAGGGACACCAATGGCAACTTCGAAAGGAGGCACAGGTATGGCTTTGGGCTCTGTCAGCATATTATCCAGGTTACCGGAATGAACCCCCAGCAGCACCTCTATCCGGTTTTTCGCTTTTTCAAGACCGGTTTCCAGGTCGGGAATCCTGGATCGGGTTTGCTCCACGTTGTATATGGCCTGTTCCACATCAAGCATAGTCGCCAAACCGGCTTTATTGCGCCATAATGTAATATCATAAACACTTTTCTGCTTGTCAAGATTTGCCTTTGCTATGGACAGCCTGGCTTGAAGGCTGCGCAATTCCACGTAATTTATGGCCACTTCAGCGGTCATGCTTACCATAACATCACGCAGCTCCTCATGGCTTGCCTGAAGTTCGGCTTCAGCGGCTTCAATGGAGCGTTGTTTTCCACCAAATATATCTATCTCCCAGCTTGCATCAAATCCTGAAGTGTAAAGTTCGCTGGTAGCGCCACGGCCGCTTTCTTCACTGGAGCGTCTTTGGCTGGCCGAGCCAGTGGTTTTCAATGCGGGGAAAAGTTCTGCTTTTACCATGCCTCGTTTTGCACGTGCTTCCCACAACTTAGCTTTGGCTTTTTTCAGATCAAGATTTTCGGCTATTCCTCTTTTAATTAAGATTGACAGAACAGAATCATCAAATGTGTCCCACCAGCTTCCCATTATATCCGGTTTTACTTTTTTTGCAGATAAACCATTTTTTAGCTCGGCATTCCATGCAGCAGGGGAGGGGGTATCGGGTGGAGTATAATCAGGGCCAACCTTAATGCATCCTGTAATAAAAATTATACAAAAAATTATACTAAGTGTAACTTTTTTAAGCAATATCTGCATACCCTATTTTATGATTTTTTTTAAAAAATATAGTATGACATTAACCCTTTATGTGTCAAGTAGGGGCACGATGCATAGTGCCCCTACGGTGAAATTATTTGGCAAAAATTGAACCTTTTGTAAAAGCTTTTACTTAAAAAAGCTTGACACCTTATAAATGCGTCTGTTATTAGGGAAGACAAACATTATTATGTAGCTCTAATGAACAGGAAAGGGGTGCTTGATGCAAAAAAAACAACAGTTTGCAGAAATCGAAAACAGCAATATGATAGGCCTAAATGATCAAGATTTTAGCCCACCGGCCCTTTTGAAATTCTGGGAGATTGACAATCTCTTCAAATGCCCGGTGGCCGGCATGTGTTTGACGTTTTCAGAGCAAAAACAGTTGCTTAAAAAATCCGGGATTCCCATTAAAAAGCTAAGCTCCTTTGAAATCCACGAGACCCTGGTGGCGAGTTCGGAAAATGAAAATCGTTTATCTGTGAAGGTAACTAATCTGCTTCATCGCAAGTTCGGCAAAGAGGCGGCTTCTTTGCTTGAACTTGGGCAAAAGGAATTTATGGCGCACTGGGCGGAGATTTTTGAGACCGGAGATTATATGTACGTTCTTTGGGCTGCCGCAACCAGGCCAGGGCTGCCCATTGAATGCAAAACAGGAATTTTTGGAGCTGTCCATATGTCGATGCATTATAATGCAAAACAAAACGGCAAGATCAAGCAAAAGTTATTTGCCCGTGAAGAAGAATTAAATGCCGCTCGACGGTACGTCAAAGAGGCAAATCGTACCAGACGGACGCTGCAAAAGGAAAATAACTGCCTGGTACGAAAGCAGACGGATCTAACTACAAAAATAGCTTGCATGGAAATAGAAAAAACGAAATTTGAAGAGAAGCTGGCCATATCCGAGAGCTGTAGGCTGGCAACCGGGTTTGAACAGGAAAATCGATGCCTGCAGGAAGAGATAGATGCGTTGTCCGAAAAATTTAAAGAAAAAGAGGAGCAAACGGCTTCACTCAAAAAGGAGAATGCATGGTTGTTTGCGGAACTTGAGCGGCAAAAGGAATCCAACAGACACTTTGGCATGGAATCTCGAAAAATTATCAAAGAGGCTTTTAAACTGAACGACTGTGACGCGAGCTGCCCCGCCTTTGATCTGTGCCAAAAACGGATTTTGCTTGTCGGCGGCATCACCCGGATAAAATCTCTCTATCGGCAGCTCATTGAAGACAGCGGCGGCATATTTGAATACCATGACGGCTATATGCAAAAAGGTGTCAAAAAGCTTGAAAACAGTCTCAGGCGAGCCGATATGATACTCTGCCCTGTAAATTGCAACAGTCATGCAGCCTGCTCCATCGTAAAAAACCTTGGGAAGAAATATGACAAACCAGTCCATATGCTGGCAAATTCCAGCCTCAATGTAATTTCTCAAACAATCAGGAACAGTCACCAAAGTATGGCTGCCGTTTAATCTCGATTGCCAGTTCAAATGAAGATCTGACCCCCTCTACTGTTTCCTCTGCCAAAATTTGTCACAGAGGTGACATTTTTTGTCACAACCTGTTTATAACATAATAATCAGATATCTTTATATATAGCTGCACTTAGCATTTGCAAAATACCGCCTATCACCCGTTGTTAAGAGTCAGGCTCTACTTTTAATCCTTAAAATATTCAATATATCCCAGCGGTTATAATATTTACCTTCCTTGAATATGAATAAAAATGAATATTTTCCAAAGGTCTTATATACCATAAAAATAATTTGTTATATTTAAATTCCTGGTTGTCAGGCCTTTGGCACATCACTTGCTTTATAAAATCCATAATTAAATCACAAAAAAACGGACTGACACCTAAACTATTTTTT
>CAYZXU010000129.1:0-6401 GCA_964482535.1 uncultured Desulfobacteraceae bacterium
TTGACGTTGTCTGTGCCGCTGGGCGGTGCTGTCTTGTAGTTCACGTAGATGTAGGTGTCATCCCATGTGACGTAGAAGTCTCCAGCCGCATCTGGGCTAGCAGGAGTAACAACCACCGTTTTTGGAGCTTTAACCAAGCCGTGAGCAACCTTGAACTGCGTGGTACTACCATCACCGCTGAAGGTTGCAGTGCCACTGTTAGCAGTGATATATCCGTGACAGTTAACTATTTTGTATATCACGCCACTAATCGTTCCAATTGAAGATACTCCTTCAAGGTTCACACCATCAATGAGAAGGAATCCAGCATAGCTTGTGTTAACGTAAATGAAGTTATCACATATCGCTTTGCCACCACGTATCTTCAAGCTATGCCTAGCATCATACGGATGGTAGTAGAAAGCATAGCCTCCAGATGCTAGGTCTAATATTGTTGGGGAATATACGTTCACATTTACATGTGCATTTGATGGGAGAATAATCTGAATCCCCCTGTCAACTTTGCCTCCACCCTCAACAAGCGGTGAATATAAAGACATATCGTGATATAGACCTGCGAAACGCATAGCAATCTTTGGTGTAGCCATAAGTCTAGCGTCACTCATTGAATGGGGGAAGAAGTGGTGTTGATGACGGGCTGAAGAGTATATGCCTTCCTCCCCGTTTCCGATTGTGAGTAGATGATAAGTTGTTAAGAATTCAACATTTGTAGTAGCTCTTAGCCCATTGCGATCATTCCACACAGAGGAAACCCGGTCTATCATAACTGTAGATACAGGCGCCCCAGCAGCTCCCTCAAGGAATATACCGTCATAAATGCAGTTATATATCTCGACATCCTGTATCACAACTCCTCCCGCATAGTTTACATGAATCCCATAGTTGGCATTTCCATAACCATCGATGGTCAGGCTCTTGATGCTTGGGCTACGAACGTAATTTGTGTTATCGCTGATGAGTATAACTTCACTGATAGGACTAGTCGCCTTTAGAACCGTACCCCATGGGCCTCCAGGTTCGCCCTTACCAGCAACACGCTCTGCAAAACCTCTTTCGCCTCTCAAGGTTATGGGTGGAGATTTTGTCACCTTAATTGGCGTAGATATTTCGTAGACCCCTCCTTTTATGAAAACTTCTCCTCCATTAGTCAAAGCATCTACTGCCTTCTGTAATACTTCTGCGTGGTCTGTGCTTTTGGCTATGACCTGCTTGGTCTTCCCGTCCACAGCGATAGCGTAGTCGCCTTCACGGAAGACTATGACGTCTGCTGCTGCAATGGGAGTGTAGCTGGCAAGCCTCAAGGGGTCGTGCAGCGGGACAAGGGTCATATCTCCATCACCACTCCGCCCACTCACCCCAGTGTTCTTCTGTGTCTCTTATTTCAAGCTCAAGGAGCTTGACTTGGTCTTCTCTTGCTCTAACCAGCCAGACTGTCAATTTGCCAGATGTAGGTGCTGTGCTGCACTTGGCTGTAACTGTGATGTAGGGGAGCCAGCCGCTTGTATCCGGGGTTAAAGTCCTAGCGTCATTGCTGTTCTTAGCAACAGTGAAGCTGGAGCCAACGTTTATGGCTCCAGCAGTGGACTTCTCCCTGTTTCCCTTCACCTGCACCGTGACATCCTGGTCCAAGCCGTTCTCAACGAAGATGGTTATGGCTGGCTTCAGCTCGACTCTAAACGCCAGCTTCAGCAGCTCAAGGTATGGGTTGAAGGTTGCAGCCATGTTTCTACTCCTCCCACCACAGCATCTCTATGGCTATGTCGGTTGTGCTTGCGCTTGCATTGGTCACATGCACTATGAAGTTGCAGCCTGGAGGTATAACTGCGTTCTCCCCTATCTCGGCGTGCCCTCCGATCGCCTCCTTCTTGCTTCCCCCTGGGCACACCGTCTCCTTGGCTTTCACTCCGTAGGTGTAGGATCCACCGTACTCTACGTGGGCTACGCTTGAGATGCTGGATCCGAGGTTGAGGTTTGAGGGTGTCACCGGGGTTCCCGGCGAGGACACCGTGTTGCCCCTGTAGATGTCGATGTGGCACTCGGCTAGGGCTGTCACCTCGATGGACAGTATGAACACGGTTCTGCCGGAGCTGGAGGGGTTCTCGAAGAGCATGTCGACGGATGAGCCTGAGGCCACGCCGGTGAACCTGTGGGAGGCTGTGAAGCCGTATCCGTCGAGGATCTTCTTCGAGAACCTTGGGTTGACAACAAGGGTCTTGTCCAGAAACCTCAGGAGGCTGCTGCTCAGAGCCCTCTCGATCTGGTGTGGGTCAGTTGATGGTATGGCAATCCCCATTGCCTTCCGCCTTCTCCTGCTTCTCAGATCTTAGACAGCGCCTCCAAAGCCTTGAGCACGCCTGCCTCCCCGAGCGCGCTGATGGCTGTGAAGAGCTTCACCACTCCATCCATGTACCTTCTGAAGAGGTCCTCTGGGTCGCACTCACCCCAGAACGGGCATGGAATCCTCTTCGGGAACTTGATCACCCAGAAGGTTACCTCAGCCCAGATGTACTTGCCGGTCCTGTTGATGACTCGCAGGTGGTAGGGCTTCTCCCTGCTAGCCCAGAGCAGCTGCGGGTAGGGGTTGGTTTTGAGAATGGATTCCACGAATGGATCCCAGTGCCAGTCCATCCAGTCCCTCGTGCTGTGGTAGACGCCTGCATCGGTGCTGATGATCTCTGGGCCCACCGTGCCGGTGGATGGATCGTACTCGTGGGGTGTGCCGAAGGTCAAGCCTATCACCATGCTCTTGTACTCTGGATCCGGTATGTAGCTGATGTCTATGGGCACCTCGCTTGGAGGGATCACCAGGGCCACGGTGTCATGCCAGAACGTGCCCCTGTGCGCCACAACAAACGGGGCGACAAACGCCTGAAGCCAGCTGAACAGCCTCCACCACCTCACCTAGGGTAGTCTACGGTGGCAACCCTTGCTCCACGGAACTTCTTGGATGCCTCCGGGTGGATGACCACCACCTTGCCCTTGGAAGCCTCCTCTCTAACCTTCCGCTTAACATCCTCTGGCAGCTTCAAGGCACACCACCTCAGCCGAGCACCACCGTGACGATCAGCTTTGCAGTGTACACGGTAACCGCATTTGAGCCGTCGCCCGCAGCTTGAATCGCCAAGATCTTGGCGTCTGCGAGGCCCTTCACAGCGCTGGTTACATCCACCCTCTGGATCGTCTTCGAGGTGGCTGCTGAAGGGGCTACTAGGTCAGCCAGCTTAGCGGCGTCGGTTACGTTGTACAAGTCTATGTCTCCAGCTCCAGCTGACTCCCACTCCAGCTCCACCTCAACCTTGCTCACCCTGTCGAGGTTCCAGTTGCTGGGAGTCCAGATGTGCTGTCCGTTGAGCGTGGTGAGGGTGGCGGAGGCTACCGACTGGCTTTCAGAAACCAGGGGTATGGCTACCTCGCATAGGGCGGTAGCCCTAGCTATCTTGGCGTCGGAAACCGCTTCAGGGTGTATATCCTCTCCAGGGATGCCTACCTTCTTCACGCTTCAGCCACCCCTAGAAAGAAGGTGAAGAGGTTAGAGAACCTCGAACTCGGCTTTGACCTTCACGTTTTTAGCTGTGACAGCTGCGTCTAGCTTGGCTGCCCACGCCAGTATAGCTGTGGATGGATCGGTGGTCATCACGTAGTCTGATGGAAGGTCATCTGGCCCCAGTGCAACGAACTGCCCTGCCAGGACTTTCACCACCAGCTTGTCCTTGCTCCAGCTGTTGGCTGTGGTGTTGTGCTCTCCGAGGGTGACCTCGTGGTCATCTGAGTCGGGGTTGTAGATGACAAGCTTCCTGAGCACGTACTTGCTGTAGGGTGGCATGCAGGTGTAGAGGACTACTGGATCTGTTCCACTGACATCCTTCAAGTCGGATACCGCAACCACTCTGCCGTCTCTAACCACTGTGGGCATCCAGCTCACCTCCTAGCTCCAGTTACATATGGTGCGCTGTAGACTGGCAGGACAGTGTACTCCTTAGGCTTCTCCTCGACTCTCTCCAGGCTGTACTTGAACCCCCATATGAGCAGCCTTGCAGTCTGCTCCTCGTCCACAGGGTTGTCGAGGTACAGTATGGGGACGTCATCCCTCCACGTGAAGAACTCCAGGGTGTTCTCGTGTGCCATGCTCAGCGGGAGGGCGCTGGTGGTTGTGGTCTTCGTGAGCCACTTGCCGCTTGCCCTGGGGTAGTTCATCTTCACGGCCACGAAGTCCGGTATCCACAGCCTCCACTGCCCAGCCTCGTTGTCCTCGAGCTCTATCTCCTCCAAGGTGTGCTCCCTGTTCCTCTCGAGTGCGGATAGGCTTACAGCCACGGTTATCGGCTGGACTGGCTCGACGAAGAGCACCTTGAAGTACTCGTACTCCTCCTTCCCCTTCGGTATGGCTACGTTCTCCCCTATGCGGACCAGCGGCTCGAAATCCCTCTTATATGGGGTGTAGAGGCAGGTCACACTCACAGCTGTCCACCTCGCTCGATCGATGAGAGAGGGGGAAAGCAGGGGTGCTCTAGTAGCCGATCACCAGGACCTTCACGGTCACGCTGTTAGCGGAGACGGTTACCGACCCGGCTGTGGCGTTGACGGCGTGGAGGGTTACAGATGAGAAGTCTCCTGCAAAAGTGATGTTTCCAACTGCAACCCCGCCGGGGAGCCCCGAGACCTCCAGGAGAGCTGCATACTCAGGGTTGGGGAGGGATGGGGAGAGGGGGATGACCACGTCTGCCCCGCTCTGAGCTGAGATGGACACGTCGCTTGATGGCCCGGTGGCCTCGATGACCTCAACCTTCCTGGCAGCCTTGCCCTTAGCCTTCGGCAGGTTCCCTATAACTGCCACTGCCATCCACCCCTAGCTGCCAGGCTCTAGAAGGTCACCTTGCCCGCTGGCTCGGCAACCATGGCTAGCAGGGCGATGTACTCCTTGCCTGTGGCCTTGCCGTAGAGGTCGATGTTCACGTACTGGTTCTCCTTGTACACTATTGGCTCCTCGAAGATGCCCACCGGGTTCTCGGTGACGAGGATGTCCTCAAACTGGATCACGTCGACAACCTTCGTGGGCCCTGGCCCGACGCCGAAGCGGATTCCAGTTGTGATCGGGTTGGGGCTCAGCACGGCGATGCCGTAGATGGCTAGGAACCTCTGGTCCTCCAGGGTTACGTCGATCCAGTCGTTCCAGTTGTTAGCTGTAGATATGGTTGCTTCCCACACCTCGTTGGTGAGGTTTAGATCCGTCTTCGGCAGGGCATCTCTAACCACCAGCTCCTCCCTGGTCAGCTTTGTTAGCCGCTCCGCTGTTGAGAGCAGCGCCTCCTTCAAGTCATCTCTACGGGACTTTATCTCGGAGATGGGTACTTCAAGGGTGCTCAAGATCATACCCATATCCTTCAACCACCTCCACGGAGAGCCGTGGGTGGGAAAGGCTATATACTTATGTGTGACATGCAATACATGTAGGAGGGGTGGCGGTGAGCTTCCTGGCACCAGAGGAGAGGAAGAAAACGGAGGTCCTGCAGATCAGGTGCGACCCCTCCCTGATACGGCTATTCAAGCTGTTCACCGTTGAGAACGGGTTCAAGAGCTACGCCGATGCTCTAGAGTACCTTCTACTCAGCGCAGGCTACAGGAGGGAGCGGACACTGAAGCTGAAGCTGGTGGATCAAAGCGGAGTTGAGGCGGTGGAGCACAGGTCAGAGCAAAAAACAGGGCTGCCTACTCACGTGAAGCTGAAGGTCGTTGATGAAGTTGAAAAACCTACGCGAACTTGATGTTTGCTGCAGGAGCAGGTGCTGCAGCCTTCTCCTCAGTGGAGGCTCCAGCGGAGGCAGGGGCAAACGCAGCTGGGGCCACAGCGTAAGCCGCTGTTGCTGGAGACATGGCTTCCTCAACGTAGTCCCAGACCTTGGTGGTCATGTGCCCTCCAAGCGCCGTTAGCACGAAGTCAGCTTCCTCTGGCACCCTCACAAACCTTGGAAGCAACACTAGCGCGACTCCGCCAACCGTGTTGATCCACGTTGAGGGCCTCTCGTGAACTGGTGCAGCCTCCTTGCCCAGAACTCTGTCGAGTTCAACTAAACCTCTCTCAATACCTTTTGCGATGTGCTGCCCACCAACTATGAGTCCAACCTCCTTCCAGGTGGGCATCCCGCCATCACCGCTACTACCTCTGCTTTGACTGCCTTTTATAGTTTCGGTTACTAGGCATAGTGGACATTTCTTCAGCCTCTCCTTCACCCTCTCGACTCCGGGGAAGGCTTCAACGGGCTCGTAGCGGATCCTTGCAAGGGCTCCGGACTCACCTATCATCAACTTGATGTTGCCTCTACCCCTGTAGCTCCTCGTGTAGGCTATCGGCTCATCCCTGACAACAACCTCGATTGCCCTTGGCTCCGGCACTAGCGACCACC
>CAYZXU010000130.1:0-6331 GCA_964482535.1 uncultured Desulfobacteraceae bacterium
ATAATTATTTCAATTGGATATGTGTTTGTGACTTTTTACGAGTACATCAAAATTATGCCTTTAAGTTTTTTTGTGATTTTCAGGGCATCAAAATCTTCCGGAAGTAAAAAGTTTTTGACAATTACGGCAGATTTTCTTGAAATAGTGTGAAACATAAAATCAGAACGGTTTGTGATAAAATCAATCTCTTGATTGTGAAATTCTATGGCATCGCATATGGATTGTGGAATATTATACCTCTTTAAAGCAAGAGCGCCTACTTCACTGTGTGTGATTCCGATTATTTTTATTTCTGCTTTTGAGCTGGATATATTTTCTGACCTTTTAAGCTCAATGATTTTTTTATACTCATCTTTATAATATGCAGCGAGAATCAGTTTGCCTAAATTATTCAGAATTCCCACAGTAAACAGATCCTCGATACTTTTATAACCTGTGATTTGTCCAAAAACTGAAGCCGTGCATGCACATAATTGAGACTGTTGCTGAAATTTATGAAAGCTGAAATTTTGTAATTTGCCGGTAAAGTGTTCAAATAGTATTGATGTTATAAGGAGCTTCTTCATCTGTTTATACCCGAGCAGTCTTACTGCATGGCTGATAGATTTAACTTCTCTTCCGTAAAAAGCCGAACCTGCCATGCTAAGGAATCTGGCGGCAATATCAGGCGATAGCCTCCGGGTAATCTGTTCATAGTTGCTGTTAGGATTATCAATAAGTAATATTATTTCCCAGACACTTATATCAATAAGGGGAAGTTTGTTGATTTCTTTTTTAATTAACCTGGCTTTGCATTGTACAGAATGTTTTTTGTTTTTATAAGCCTCAGATTCTTTTTTGATTGTATCTTTGCGTTTTTGGCAGGCACTCTTTTCCTTTTTTTCTTTTGGCGGATATTTTTTTGTTTTAGTTATGCTGCCTGGTTTATTCTGTTTCTTGGATGAAAATAATAAAAGGAGGCTGTCTCTGGCGATATTGATCTCTTTTAAATGCTCTTCAACTTTATGTTTTAACCTTGGATTTTGAGTAAAACGATCCGGATGCCAGATGTTGACAAGATCTCTGTGAGCCTGGTTTACTTCATTTAAAGTAGCATCCGGCTTTAGTTTAAGAATTTCAAAGCATCGAAGTATATGCATTTTAGTTTGTAATCGACAAACTTACCGTGTAGTGCCCCTTGAATTTCCCGTTATCGCATTGTTTGATATGTTCTATCTGCGTATCATGGTATTCAGTGGGATAAGAAGAGTCAAAACCATAATATTTAAGGTTGAATTTTTTTCCCTCTTCTAAATACCCCAGAATATTAGAATGATCTTTCACAAGAACAAACATGGGGTCAGAATTTGAATTCCAGATTTTGAACTGATAGATCGGATATGAACTGTTAATGGAAAATTCAACACTGTGGTATTGGTTAATTGTATTATTGTTTGATGCGTCCTTGCCAGTTGCTTTTGGAAATTTATGAATTTTCATCTTTGACCACCGGTTTTTTTAAATAGGTGTTTATAAATTTTCCCCCCAATTAATTATTTCTATAACAGTAAATGATGCAAAATTAATGCCAAATATGTCATTTCCCATTATCTATTTCCCATTTAATATTAAATGAATTTTTTAAAATTGACGCAACATGATTATCAAAGAAAAAATGTTCAATAACCCAATCTTTATTGTTATAATTAATTATAAGGCTATTCTTATCAAGAATCTGTTTTACTGAGCATTTTGAAAAATCAGGCAGCCCTTTGCCGTTTGCCTTTAAAACAGCCTCTTTGGATGTCCAGTAGCGAAAAAAAAGTCTGAAGGGGTCTTCATCTGAAAGTCTCCATTCATTATCGTTGCCTGTTTTTTTAAAGAGAGCCTTAGAGCATGGCCTGATTTTTTCAATATCCATACCTGCCCTTTTTGAAGACAAAACACCGCCCACATATTCTGTTTTATGTGTGACAGACCAGTAACACCCATTATTAAAAGGGAGCGGCACACCATCTTTATCCTTTAAAGGTTTATCAATTTTAACGCCAAGTCTGTGTGCTGATATTTTTAATGCACCCCTTGCAAGTTTGCTTAAGATTATATTTTTTTCTCTTCCTTTATAGTTTGAATATTTTTTGGGAACTGTTAGAATAACAGGGTAAATTTTTTCCTCTTTATATGATTTTTTGTTAAGAATCTTCATGCTTTTTAATCCTTAAAGCTTCATTATAGATATTTTGTCTTAACAGTCCGTATTTTTTAGCAATAACTTTTGAAATATTTGAAATGCTTGATTCCGCTTCGTCTAATTTTTGTCTTATTTCATCTCTGACAGACTCATCAATATTAGTTTTTTCCTGCATGGTTGGAAGAAAGCCTGTGATTAGCAAAGTGCACTCACCTTTAATGCTTTGACGTTCTTTTAGTGTGTATGAAATTTCAGACATGGTTCCTCTTATGAACTCTTCGTGTATCTTGGTCATCTCTCTTGCAAGGACTCCGTATCTGTTGCCCATCACCCCTGTAATATCTTCCATAAGTTTTATAATGCGCCTTGGGGATTCATATAATATAATAGTGCTGCGTTCCATGCTTAGAGCTTTTAACTGTCTTATACGCTTTGCTTTTTTTCTTGAAAGAAATCCGGCAAAAATAAAGGAATCTGTGGGCAGACCCGCAACGCTTATGGCGGTTGTAACAGCAGACACACCTGGAATCGGAATAATATTTATCCGGTTTTCAATTGCTTTTTTTATTAGTCTATATCCCGGGTCGGAAACAGAAGGAGTTCCTGCATCCGTTACAATTGCTATGGATTCTCCTTTGTTCAGCTTTTCTAAAAGATATATGCTGCGCTCTGTTTCGTTATGCTCATGGTAGGATACAAGATTGTTTTTAATATTATAACGATTTAATAATTTGCCTGTATGACGAGTGTCTTCGGCGGCAATAATATCAACTTTTTCAAGAATTTTCAGGGCTCTTAAGGTTATATCCTCCATGTTGCCTATGGGTGTTGCCACAACGAAAAGGTCACCTTTATCGGTTTTTTTGTTTATTTCCATAAAATTATATTTTTTTATAAAGACTTCATAAGGTTTTAAGTTTCTGATTTTGCATAATAATATTATATACTTTTTCCACGGAAAGATCATTCATGCATTTAAAGTGATCACAGGGCTTTTTTCTGTAACACGGTGAGCAGGGGAGTCTGTTTTGAATAACTGTGTGGATTGAACCATAGGGCCCTGTTCTTACATGATTTGCAGGCCCGAAGATAGCAAATACAGGAACATTAAAAGCCGCTGCAATATGCGTGGGGCCGGAATCATTGGAAATAAGATACATGGCGTTTTTTATTACTGCCGCAAGTTCTTTAAGACCGGTTTTCCCTGCAAGAAAGATGCTGTTTTTCCGTGCATTCTGCTCCACTACCCTTGCTATAGGCACATCAGCCCGGCTGCCTGTAATTACCACAGGAAGGGGAAGCTTTGCTGCAAGTTCGCCAAATCTTGAAGCAGACCATCTGTTTGCCTCTTTGCCTGCAGATGGAGACAGTACAATATATTTTTTCGGCAGTAATTTGCAAATTTCCGGGCTTTCAGGAAGCGGGGCAAAGGGATATTTAATACAGTTGGTTTTGCATCCGAGAAATGAGGCTATCTTCAGATACCTGTCAATGGCATGGATCTGCATACCACCCTTGATTTTATGTGTATAAAAAAAAGAACTTCCCTCCACTGCTTCTTCAAAGCCTATTTTCACCGGTGCGCCTGAAACCATAGCTATCAGTCCGCTTCGCAGCAACCCGGAAAGATCTATGGTGATATCGAATTTTTCGCTTCTTAATTCAAGACAAAATACTATTATTTCTCGGATTGTTTTATAAAAAAGGTTGATCTTTTTCCAGCGGTTTTTGTCGAATATCCAAAGCTTGTGAATCATCGGATGACCTTCAAGAAACGGGTAGAGCTCCCTTGCCACAATCCAGTGAATTTCAGCTTCAGGGAATCTGTTTTTTATTGCATAGAGAAAGGGGAGGCTGTGAACAATATCACCCAAGGCGCTGGGTCTTATGATCAAAATTTTTTTTGGCTGATTTTTTAAATGTAAGGCAGATGTCATTTTTTTAGTTTGTTGATTTTCAAAAAACTTTTCTTGAACAAGAACAAATTTAAGGATATCATCATATTTTTTTATTACAAGTTCTAATGAATTAAAATTATGAAAAGTTGTGGAATAAAAGCTGCCCTGTGGGGTTATAATCTGGCATGGAGCGTGGCAATACCTTTTTTGAAGTTTAACAAACGTATTAAGCAGGGTTTTGAATTCAGGACATTAAACTCGGGCTTTGAGGCTGCTGATATTTGGATCCAGGCGGCTTCGGCAGGTGAGGCATATCTTGCCTGGACGCTTTTAAGAAATTTTCATCCCTCACATCATGTGAGAGTCTTGATAACAACCAACACAAGCCAGGGAATGGAAATACTTGAAAAAGCCCTTGATTATCTCTCCACATCAGACAATAAATTAAGTCTGAATGCATCATATGCTCCCTTTGATAAACCTGAAATTATGAGAAAAGCCGTAAAAAAAATCCGGCCAAAGATTATGGTGCTCCTTGAAACCGAGATCTGGCCCGGAAATCTTGCGGCTTTAAAAGAGGCGGGCTGCAGGATATTTATAATAAACGGCAGAATTACCGAAAAAAGCATGAAGGGATATATGATATGGCCTTCCCTGTGGCGTACCCTGAGACCTGATAAAATACTTGCAATTTCAAAAGAAGATGCAAAACGTTTTGCTCTGTTGTTTGATACAAAAGAGGTAAAAGTTATGCATAATCTGAAATTTAACAGGATCGGAGCCCCGGAACCCGATTTATACGGCAAAAATATACTGGAAAATATTATTAATCCCGACGCTTCTTTTGTTGTGTTTGGTTCTGTACGGCAGGAAGAAGAACCAATGATTGAAAAAATTATTGTTGAACTTTTGTTTAGAGAGCCGGAAGCTGTAATCGGGCTTTTTCCCAGGCATATGCACAGGATAAAATATTGGGAGAAAGCGCTTTCGCGTCTTAACATACCATGGGTATTAAGATCTGAAGTCGATGATGTTGTTCAAAATGGAAAGATTATTTTATGGGACAGATTCGGCGAACTTGCACTATCATATGAACTGTGTAAAGCTGCTTTTGTGGGAGGCAGCCTTGCTCCACTGGGGGGTCAGAATTTTCTTGAAGCACTCACAAGCGGTGTTCTCCCTGTCATAGGGCCATTTTGGGAAAATTTTGCCTGGGTTGGAAAGGAAATTATAAGCCATGGGCTCATTAAAGTGGCTGGTGATTACAGTCAGGTAGCGGATTTATTAATTAAAAATTTAAGCAGCAAAATTTCCCATGAAGATGTGCGCCGGTCAATTTTAGAATATGTCCAAAATCGTCAGTCCGGGGCAGATGCTGCATGTGCGATGCTTGAAAAGACATTGCAACCAATCTGAAAATAATTTAAGTTGTAAAAAATTAACTAATTTAAGGATCGGCTTTTTTGATATGAGTATCCCGAATTGTTATGGAATAATTCCGGCCAGATACGATTCCACGCGTTTTCCCGGAAAACCTCTGGCACAAATTTCAGGAAAACCCATGTTCTGGCATGTTTTTGAAAGGGCAAAACAGTCGAAAAAATTTGCCATGGTAGTGCTTGCAACCGATGATGCCCGTATAGAATCTGTTGCAAAAGATCTAAGGGTTCCCGTTGTCATGACAAGGTCTGATCACCCAAGCGGGACAGACCGTGTTTTTGAAGCGGCAGAGCTGCTTGATATTGCTGAAGATTCCATAGTGGTTAATATACAGGGGGATGAACCTGCAATAGAGCCGGCTATGCTGGGAGAAGTTTTAAGCCCTTTTACTTCTTCTGAAGTTTTTGTTTCCACCCTGGCAAGAAAAATAAGCAAAAAAGAGGCCAAAAATCCGAATCAGGTAAAGGTCGTTTTTGCTGAGAACAGACAGGCTCTCTATTTTTCACGCTCGGTTATACCATATAACCGGGATGATTCCGAAGATGCTCTTTTTTTTGGGCACATAGGTCTTTATGCCTTTCGCATGAAAACTCTGAAACGATTTGTAGCCCTTAAGCCCGGTCGCCTTGAAATAACGGAAAAATTAGAGCAGCTCCGGCTGCTTGAGAATTCCATACCAATTCACGTAGTGCTTACGGAATATAGCGCTGCAGGTGTTGATACGCCTGGAGATATAGAAAAGGTAATAAAAATAATCCATCGTCAAAGTTGTGAGAAAAATTGTGGAAAATAATAATTGTGAGAAAAGAGCAGATGATAGAAA
>CAYZXU010000131.1:0-6081 GCA_964482535.1 uncultured Desulfobacteraceae bacterium
TTCTTCAAATATCTGATCCTGGGTATAAAGAAGTCGTTCCTCTCTTTCAGGATGGGTAGGGCTTATTGCCCAGTCGAATGCCGGAAAGAATACAAGACCGGTTTTATGTTTGGCTTCAGGCATAATGGTTAACTCCGATTTTTAAAATGAAATGTTTTTATTGTACTATAGATTGTCAGATAATAAATTTCACAAGGCCAGAGGGAGGAAGGCGTATTGTAATACTCCGACGACCGATAACGCAGTGAAATTATTTATGTGACGGTCTATACCCTGGCGATATGGTCATACTCTTCTATAAGTCCTGGTTTTATCTGTGCTTTAATCCGTATGTTCTTGCCTGCTGTGGAAAAACCTCTTATCATGTTAAATTCCATTTCCTCTATTATTTCCATTTCAAGCTCTCCTGCCTGCGCTCCTCTTTGAAGGGCTTTTTTTTCAAGAAGCTCATAAGCTTTTTTTACAGCATCTTTTTTTGTAAAACTACCGGAGATTTTTCCGGCAAAATTTTCTTCAGGAGCCATTACAACTCCCTGTTGAGTATCTGCAAAAAGGGTTACTTCGCATGTGGTTTTAGAAAGGGCTGCTCCCATGGCATTGGCAATCCCACATTTTGGAACGACCATTGCAGGGAAACCGAATAACTGTTCAAGCCGTTTTGCAAAAAATGGAGCAGGCCCACCAAGCACAAGAATCTTTTTCGGGTTTACCATAAATCCTTTATGGAGTTCTTTTACCGTATAAACAGGTTTGCTGTTTATACGGTTTATCAGATTTTGTGCTCTTTTATATATGGTTTCACATGCCTGTTTTATAATTTTTTCCGATGTTTCACTTACTGAAAGGCCAAGTTTCTCAGCCAGAGGGGCAATTCCTTTTATTGATTTTTTCTCTATATCCATATTTTCAAGAACATAAAAGGCGTCTGTTAATGTGGGTTCGGTTCCTCCATGGGCAATTGCAAATCCTTCCCGCTGGGGCCCTACTTTAAGTTTCCCGTCTTTAATCCTGACAAGACTGTCTCCGCCGATTCCGATGGATTCAGCCTCTATTGAACGTATCAGTGTTTTATATCCTCCAAGTTCAATGCCAAGGGGATTTAAAGCAGCAACCCGGTTTACAAGAACAGCCATATCAGTTGTTGTACCGCCTATATCAAGGACAAGAGAATCGCTGTCTTTCGGAGCAAATGAAAGCGCTCCCATTACACTTGCAGCAGGTCCTGAAAGCACTGTCTGGCCTGGAAAGTCAATTGAAGCCTCAAAGCTCATGGTACCTCCGTCAGCCTTTAAAATATGAATAGGCAGGTTGAGCTTTTTTTGACCAAGGGATTTTTTAATGGCAATAAAAAAATCCTTGTGTATTTTAGCAACAGAAGCATTGATAAAGGTTGTGGCAATGCGCCTGGGGAAGTTAAGGCTTCCGGAAACCCTGTGCCCTAAAAAAACGGAATCAAAGGAATCTTTTATTATTTTGTTTATCTTAAGCTCATGTGCCGGGTTTCTAATGGAAAATTTTGATACCACTCCCACGCTTTTTATCCCGGCTTTTATCATGGGGTTTATAAGCTTTTTTATTGCACTTTCATCAACAGGTTCAATTTCCCTTCCCCTGTGATCAATTGAACCTGATACCGGGTAATAGTGGGTACCTGTCCTGAATAGTTCAGGGTCAATTCCCGGTCCGCTTGAAACAATCATGCCAACAGAAGGGATTTTTTTTTGAACAACGGCATTGGTTATGAGGGTGGTGCTTAATACAATACGATTTATATCTTTAATGTTAATATTTCTTGTTATATCTTCTATCCCTCTTAAAACCGAGGTAAAGAGATCCACGGGGTCGGTAGGAACCTTAACTTCCCTGATAATGCTCCTGTTTCCCCAAAGTACCACGTCGGTATGCGTGCCACCAACATCCAGGCCGATAATCATTGTTTTTTAATCCCTTTTGTTGAATTTTACAGTAAATTGACAAACTTCAATATTATGGACAGGTTGAAACCTTTGAAACAGGGTCTTTTTATAATCTTATAAAAATAATATTAAACGTTGATGTTAATATCAAGTAGATTTTTAAGCATGGTAAAAAATATAAATGCCAGAAAAATGCCTCCGTTTTTGCCAGGATTGCGTTACAGTGTTAATATGTTTTTTGAAAAGTTTATGTTGACAAAATAAAATTCAGTATTTATGATTCGATATAAAGATTGAACTATTTATAAAAAATAGCACTCGTTAAATAACTATAAAATTCTATAAGGCCAGGTTAAAAACACATTTTTTAAATTTTAAAAAAAAGGAGGAGCGCAATGGCAATACCATTAGAAAAAGACATTGAAGCTTTGGAGCACCCCGGAATAAATTCTATTGAACAGGTTTCAACAAAAGCCAGGCCATATGAATGGGGGTTCGGCTCTACTCCCCGAACCGCTAATCTGAGGAATACGGTTTACTCTAAAGCAGTTGTGGTAAAAGACTGGACAGATGTAGTTACAGGCACCGGCAAGACCACATTTCGCAAGGATGTACGGCTTGACGTTGACAGGGCTCGTCTTGCCACTGAAGCCTACCAGGAAACCGAAGACAAACCCATGGTAATGAGAAAGGCACATGTAATAAAAAAAATATGCGAAGAACTTCCCATTTTTATTGAATCCGGTCAGCTGCTTGTTGGAGATCCCAACAGCGCTCCTGATGAAATAAGGTGGTTTCCGGAAGTTGCAAGCGGCTACATGGTAGATGCTATCAAACCAGGCGGTGGTTTTGCTCACATGGTAACCGAGGAAGAAGTGGCGGAATTAGTGAAAATTTGTGATTACTGGGAAGGAAAGACACAAGAAAATCTTATTTCTGCTGAAATGCCTGAAGATGTTCTGCCTTATCTTTCCCGCACAGAGAATAACCCCTGTTTTTATGCTGATCACTGGAGCGGAGGACGAAATCTTGTGGGGTATGACTTTGAAGTCCTCTTTGGAGAAGGTCTTAAAGCGAGAATTAAAAGGGTTGAGACAAAGCTGGCAGAATTGGAAAACAATTCTCTTGAATTACATGGCACTATCCAGGAGCGTGTTGAAAAGCAGCGAAACTGGAAAGCTCAGATTATTGTCGGCAATGCAATAATCCGATTTGCTGAAAGGTATGCTGAACTGGCCGATGAGCTTGCAAAAGAAGAAAAAGATGACAACCGCAGGCAGGAGCTGGAAGATATGGCAAATATCTGCCGCAAAGTCCCGGCCAATCCGCCTGAAACATTTCAGGAAGCAATACAGTTTCACTGGTTCATAGATGTGGTTGGAAGATATATTTCAGGTCCGCATAACGGCAGCGGTGCCCGCCTGGATCAGATATGGTATCCATATTATGACAAAGATATCAGGGAAGGTCGCATAACCCGTGACCAGGGAAAAGAGCTGGTGGAATGCTGGATGGTTCGGGCCCAGGCTGTAGGCGCCCACGCTGAATACCCGCAGCTTTTTACCCTGAGCTCAGGAGGAGAGGTTTTTTATACTGCTAATATTGGCGGTACTCACATGGACGGGACTGATGCATGCAATGACTTAACAGTTGTTATACTGGAGGGACTGGCAACTTTGCGTATGAATCAGCCGCCCCTTATGCTCCGTTTCCATCGGAATATGTCTGATGATGTTATCAGCAGGTTAACTGAAACAATACGTGCAGGAACAGGAAATCCATCTATATTTAATGAGGATCTGATGGAAAAATGGGCTTTGATGCGGGGTTATTCGCCCTACGATGCAAAAAGAACACAGGCTGCAGGATGTGTGGCAATGAACTGCACAGGAAAGTTTTTATCCACAGGTTTTATGACTGAAGTCGGTTTTCTTGCCCAGCCTAAAATGCTTGAGTACGCCCTGTACCAGGGCTATGATTCTTCAGGCAAAGCCAATAAAGCCACGGGATCAAGATTGACCAGACCTGCCACAAAAGATCCCCGGGAAATGACCTCGGCGGATGAACTTCTTGAAGCCCATTGCGAGCAGATGAAATTTCACCTGAAGTTAGCAAATGTTTCTCATAATGTGGCTCACCAGGTGCTGATGGAAATAGCGCCGGATCCGACAAATTCATTTCTGCTGGATGATACACTGGAGCAGGGTAAGGATTTGCACAAGGCATGGGCTGAATTTGACACATGGCCAAATGTTATTTCACTGGGATTTGTCAACGTTGCCGATGGTCTGGCAGCGATTCAAAAGCTGGTATTCGATGATAAAAAATATACCATGGATCAGCTTTTGAACGCTTTGACAATGAACTGGCAAGGTCTTGAAGAGGTCCGTCAGGACTTCCTGAACGCTCCCAAATATGGAAATGATGATGATTATGCAGATAGCTGGGCAGCTAAATCAAGGATAAAAATGATTGAAGAGGCTGCAACAATTAAAGATGCATGGGGTACGCCATGGACTTTTGACGGAAGTTCGGTAATTGCTTATCAGGCCCTTGCCTTTGGTGTTGGAGCAACTCCTGACGGTCGTTTTGCAAGTGATATGATGGCTGACGGCAGCCGTTCGCCTTCTGCAGGATCTGACACTGCAGGACCCACAGCCGTCCTTAATTCAGTTGCAAAGATTCCTTTTCTGCATACCGAGCTTTTTAACCAGAGATTCATGCCCCAGTACCTTGAAGGAGACAATAAGATACTTTTTAATGAATACCTCAGGGAATGGTTTGAGAAGATGAGCATACCACATATTCAGTTTAATGTGGTAAATAGCAATCTTCTCCGTGAAGCTAAAAAGGAACCGGACAAGTATCCTGACCTCCAGGTGCGTGTTGCAGGTTACAGCGCATACTTTATTGATCTGGCATCGGAAACACAGGATGCTCTCATTGCAAGAACAGAACATTCTTTTTAATTATAAAGTCTATCCTGAATTTCTCATTGATATTTTTATGAGAAATTCGGGATAACCACTGCTTTATTGTGCTCCCGATAAAGGTCTGTTTGAAATCATCGTTTTTTCCACCGCTCAATTTTTGTAAAGGCATGTGCGGCCGTATTCAGTAAATCCGAAAGGTTTACCGGTTTGGTGAAATAATCCTCAAACCCAGCTTCCCTGCAGTCATTTAATTCAAACAGCGAGGCATAGCCGGTAACAGCATAGCATATCGCCATGGGGTACTCCCTGCGAATCTTTCTGCAAAGATCAATACCGTTCATTTCAGGCAGATTTAAGTCCAGAAACATCACCCAGTATCGTTCATTTTCAAGAATTTTAATGGCATCCTCAGCGCTTTTTGCTGTTTTGACCAGATATCCGGCATTTGAAAAAGCCTGGGAATACATATCCCTGATTGGCTGCTCATCCTCCACCATCAGGATTTTTTTTTCATCCATGATTATTCTCCTTTTTCTTCATATCGTGAAGCTTTTTCAATATCGATAATTTTACTTTCATTCAAATAGGGTTTGGACTGGTATCGTGTGATTCTCATTATTTTATGTGTCAAATCGCCGATGCGTTTAATCCCCGCCTTGATTTTTTTTAGTGTTTCATAATTCGGACTTCCGGTTTCCATATCCATCAAAAGCAACTCCGAAAATCCAGACACAGTTTGCAATGGCTGATTCAGTTCATGACAGATGGCGCCAGCCATCTCCAAAACCCCCTGTAGCTTTTCCCGTTCCCGAAGTTCATTCTGCAATGTGATCATTCGCCTGCCCGCATTCACCCTGGCGCGCAATTCTCCGTTATCATAAGGTTTGGAGATGTATTCGTCGGCTCCGGCCTCAAGCCCCATTACGATATCCTCCCGATTATCTTTGGATGTTAGCAAAATCAGATATAATGTGTCTTTTCGCTTTTGTTCACGAAGTTTGCGGCACAGGGTGGGGCCGTCCATTCCAGGCATCATCCAGTCAATCATTGCCAACTGCGGTGCATCTATCTCCTGAAATACTGCCCAGGCTTCTTTACCGTCAGTCGTTGCAATAACTTCGTATCCCCATTTGCTTAGTGTGGCCTGCAGTATGGTTCGCGATGTTAAATCATCCTCTGCAATCAAAATTTTCATGGTTATCTCTTTAAGCCCCCTTTTCCATAGCCGCCTT
>CAYZXU010000132.1:0-6016 GCA_964482535.1 uncultured Desulfobacteraceae bacterium
CGGTTTACGGTTTACGGTTTACGGTTTACGGTTTACGGTTTACGGTTAAAATACCTTTTCCGTTAACTGTCAAACACTTTTTCCATCAACCGCTCCTAACCAGGAATATGTATTGCAAAAGTACTCCCCCTGCCAAGAGCGCTGTCAACAGTTACATATCCTCCATGAGCCTTTGCTATATGTTTGACAATGGCGAGCCCAAGTCCCGTACCCCCGAGTTTTCTGCTCCTGGCTTTGTCAACCCTGTAAAATCTTTCAAAAAGATGGGAAAGATGTTTTTTTGATATACCGTGTCCATGGTCCTTAATACTTATAACAATCTCTTTTTCAGTTATAAAGGCATTAATCAGGATTTTTTTGCCATCCTGGCTGTATTTTACTGCATTATCAAGCAGATTAACAAGGGCCTGTTCAAAAAGAAAGGGATCAAGCTTTGCCATAATACTGCTGTCACAATTACATTCAATTTCTATATTCTTTAGTTTTGCTCCCTCATTAACAACCTGAACTGCTGATTCCATAACATCCTTGACAACTCTGCTTTCAAAGTTAAGTTTATCATTTTCCTCAACCTTTTCAATCGTTGACAAAGCCAGGAGATCTTCCACTATCATGGACAGGCGGTCAACATGCTTTACTATAATGCCAAGAAATCTTTCCACCTCATCTTTGCTCATATCACGGTTATAGAGTATAGTTTCAACAAATCCCTTGATTGCTGTTAAGGGGGTTTTTATTTCATGGGAAACATTGGCAACAAAATCCCTGCGCATATTTTCAAGATTTCTGATCAGGGTCACATCGTGCAGCAAAACAAGAACCCCTATACGTTTTTTATTATTATTAAAAAGCGGCATACTTCTTATATTTAAAAATTTCTCTCCATTATTTAAAATCCGAATATCTTTTTCAACAGGTTTTAACGTTAAAGAGGTTTCGGCAACCAGCTTATGCAGTTCATGATTTCTTATTATTTCCTGAAGATTTTGTCCCCTTGATTTCTCTGGGTCAATTTGGAACATACTCGCTGCTGTCCGGTTTACACCAAGAATTTTTTCATCATTATCTATTGCCACAACACCCTCAGTCATACTGGCCAGCACAGCTATATGTTCATTGAGCTGATTTTTGACGGTATCTATCCTGTCCATAAGCTGAAGCGCCATCCTGTTTATTGCGCTGGAAAGAGCTGCAAGCTCAAATGTGTCGGGAAGGTTAAGTTTGTTGGTGAAATCTCCCTGGGCAAACTTTTCAGTTCCCTTTTTCATCTCCTCTATGGGACGGCTTATAAAACGTGAAACAAAAAAACAGATTACTGCCGCAAGAAGCGTGGTAACTATTACTGCAAAAATAATTTTAGTCTTAACCGACTCCAGTTCCTTATCAATACAAGACAAAGAAATGGAGACTCTCAGTAAGGCAATTATTGAATTATCATTTTCAGACTGCATAACCGGCATGGCAACATACATCATCCTTTGGCGCATGGTTCCGCTGAACCTGACAGATGACCCGGTTTCTCCTGATAGTGCCTTAAGCACTTCAGGCCTGTTTTTATGATTGTCCATATCCACAGGATTTTTCTTTGAGTCTCCAATGACCCTGCCGTCAGGGAGTATAACGGTAATGCGAATTTCAGAACCCCCTGCAATATCTTTGCATTGTTTATCAACAATTTCTGAATCAGAAGATAAAGAAGAGGCTTTTATCTGTTTTTCCATAAGCTGACCGTTTGTTTTTAGATGTTCCCTGGTTCTTTCAAGATAAAATTGATCGAGATAACTATAGTAGTACCAGCTCACCGCCACTATGGAGATAATAGTAATTATAAGATAAGACGGATATAGCTGCCAGATTAAACGTTTTTTGTTTTTCATGTTTTTTCCCTGAATCTATAACCTACCCCTCTTACAGTTTCTATACAGTTTCCGCAAAGACCAAGCTTTTTTCTTAAACCGGCTATTTGAACATCAACACTGCGGTCAGTCACAGGATAGTCATCTCCTCGCACCTCATCAACTATTTGTGAACGTGTGAAAACCCACCCTGGGCGTTTTGACAAAAAATGTAATATCTGAAACTCGGAAAAGGTTAATTCAACTTCCCTTCCGGAAGCCACAACACCCCTTTTGCCGGGATGAATTACAAGATCATGTATGGCTATTATACCTTTACTTTCATAATCAATTCCCTGCCGTCTGCGCAAAACAGCCCTGACCCTTGCATTTAAAATCCTTGGAGAAAAAGGCTTTGTAATATAATCATCCCCCCCTATCTCAAGCCCTGTAACGACATCGGCTTCTTCTCCTTTTGCTGTTAACATGATAATAGCAATATAGCTTAAATCAGAATCTGACTTTAACTTCCTGGCCACTTCAAGACCGTCCATTCCTGGAAGCATAAGATCAAGAAGAATCAGATCAGGCGATTTCAAACGGGCTGTTTTCAAAGCCTCTTCTCCTGAACCGGCGCTCAGTACCTTATACCCGTCTCTTTCCAGATTATACTTCAGGAGTTCACGAATATCTTCTTCATCATCGACTATTAGTATAGTATCGTTTGACATGGCGAATCCTTAGTTATTTTGGTGGATTCGTCGCTTACGCTCCTTAATCCACCCTACAATCCTACCAACTTTATATAAAATGTGTAGGGTGGATTAAGCGTAGCGAATCCACCAAAAATTTCCCAAAACCCAAAACCTAAAACCTAAAACTTAAAACTTAAAACTTAAAACTACGGCTTTGCCGCTTTAAATATTAGCCATATGTCTTACAATTTCACCCTCAATAAGATAGATCACCTCTTCTGCAATATTTGTGGCATGATCGGCAAGCCTTTCAATATGACGGGAAACGAGAAGCAGGTTTATTAAATAACCCACATGTACAGGATTTTTAGAGATTGCCTTCTTGATCTGATCATATGCATCGTTTTTTATAGCGTCCACCTCATCATCCATTCGGCAAACCCTGATTGCAAGATCAACGTCATAGTTCACAAGGGCATCCAGGCTGTTTTTAAGCATTAATTCAGCTTTTTCGGTCATCTCAGTATAATCATAAAAAAAATCGTATCTCTCCTGTTTGGCTATAATCTGAACCCTCTCAGCAATATTAACTGCCTGATCGCCGATTCTTTCAAGATCGTTATTAATCTTTATTACTGCAACAAGGAAACGGAGATCCACTGCAACGGGCTGATAAAGCGCCATGGCTTTCAGGCACTCTTCTTCCACCTCAACTTCCATTTCATCAATCTCATAATCGGTTTCTATGATCTTTTTTGCAAGATCCGCATCATTCAAGACAACAGCCCTGTTTGCCATACGGACCCTCTCCTCCACCATTGAGCCCAAGGAGAGAATCATTTTTTTTATTTTCCCAAGCTCGTTTTGAAAATGTTTCGTCATACTGCTTCCCCTTATAAAAATAATTATCCGAACCTGCCCGTCACATAGTCCAGGGTTTTTTTAGTTTCGGGTTTTGTAAATATTTTGCTTGTTTCTCCGTACTCAATGATTTTGCCAAGGTACATAAATGCAGTATTATCAGAAACTCTTGCGGCCTGCTGCATATTATGTGTTACAATTATTATTGTATATCTACCCCTGAGTTCATTTATCAGGTCTTCGATTTTTGCCGTGGCAAGGGGATCAAGGGCAGAACATGGCTCATCCATTAAAAGCACTTCAGGATCTGCGACAATAGCCCTGGCAATACACAGGCGCTGCTGCTGCCCCCCTGAAAGTCCAAGGGCATTATCCTGCAGGCGGTCTTTGATCTCGTCCCACAGGGCAGCTTTTTTAAGAGCGCTCTCTACAGTATCAGCCAAAAGCCTTTTATCCCGCACACCGTCTATTTTAAGGGGATATGTTACATTATCAGCTATGGACATTGGAAAGGGGTTCGGCTTCTGAAAAACCATGCCCATACGTTTCCTAAGACTTATAACATCCACATCCCTGTGAAAAATATTTGTCTCTTCGAGACGAATTTCGCCGGTATGTCTCAGTCCGTCAATAAGATCGTTCATGCGGTTTAAAGAACGTAAAAGAGTAGATTTTCCGCAGCCTGAAGGGCCTATTAAAGCAGTAACCAGACCGCGTTCTACACTAATTGAATTATCAAACAGAGCCTGCTTTTCACTGTACCATAATGAAAAACCATCAATTTCTATTATAGTGCCTTCAGGCCCTTTCTGAAAATGATAAACAGTTTTATCTTCCATATTATTTTTATCGCTATCCTTTTAAAAATGACCTGCAGAGTACTTGCGTTTTAACCTGTTTCGAATATAAATGGCAATGGCATTCATCAATGCAATAAGAGCAATCAGAAGCAGAGTCGTTACAAATACCATGGGCTTTCCAGCTTCTGAATTACGTGATTGAAAACCCACATCAAAAATATGAAACCCCAGGTGCATAAAACTTCTTTCAAGGTGCACAAAGGGGAAATAACCGTCCACCGGAAGCTCAGGCGCAAGCTTGACAACCCCCACAAGCATAAGAGGCGCTACTTCACCTGCCCCCCTTGCCATGGCAAGAATAACGCCCGTCATTATTCCAGGCAGGGCTTTTGGAAGAACAATATTTTTTATGGTCTGCCACTTTGATGCGCCGCATGCCAGTGAAGCTTCTCGCAAAGAGGATGGCACAGCAGCAAGAGCCTCTTCAGTTGCGACAATTACCACAGGAACGGTCAGCAGGGCCAGTGTCAGGGAAGCCCATAAAATTCCGCCTGTTCCGAATGTGGGGCTCGGCAGGCGCTCAGAAAAAAAGAGACTGTCAATGCTGCCGCCTATGATATAAGCAAAAAACCCAAGCCCAAAAACACCATAAACAATTGACGGAACGCCTGCAAGATTATTGACGCATATACGCACGATAGAAACGAGATGTCCCTGTTTTGCATATTCTCTGAGATACAAAGCAGCTAAAACACCAAAGGGAGCCACAATAATTACCATTAAAAGAGTCATGGCAAATGTTCCGAAAATTGCAGGCATCACTCCGCCTTCCGTATTTGCCTCCCTTGGTTGCTGTGTCAAAAATTCAAACCATCTGGAAAAATATATTCCAAGCTTTTCAAAAAAATTCAAACTGTTTGCAGGAAAAAATCGCACAATATCAGACATCCTGATTTTTTTTTCCCGTCCGTTTGCATCATGCATTAAGACAGTGTACATGGCATCTTTATCTCTTAACAGGTCAGCTTCTGCCTGGAGTTTTAAATATGCGCTGTTGAGTTTTGCCGCATCCAGCTTATATTTTTTGAGTTTCCTATTATAAATACTGCTGTCAGAGCCATGTTTTATAATAACCTCTTTCAAAGAAAGCCGGAGTTTTTCCAACTTATGGTTTATCTTTGCGATCCTGTTCTTTAAGATATTATCTATCACTTTTTTTCTGTGCAAAGCATTTTCATGCTCTTTTTGAAGCAGCTTCAGGCTTCCTGCGTCAAACTTTTTTATAATGCCGTTTATCTCAAAGCTTTGTATAAAGCCTATAAAAGGCCCCCATTCCATTCTTTCAACAAAATATATCTCTTCAGGTTTTAAAATCCGGTTGACCTTATAATCGGGGACCCACACATAATCCATATTATACAGATCATAATTTCCTGTTTTATAAAGCCAGCGATTTACAAACTTATTTTCTGAACCAACAAATTTAAGCCTCTTTTTTTCATCGGCAGTCAAATCTTTCATGTCAGGCTGAAAAATTTCATGCCTGCACTTTTCCCCTGCTATTACAGATGAATCTGCCAGTAAAATCTTATAAACAGACTTTGGATAAAAGGTAAAAATCCCGTTCAGGAGCACAAATATGAGGAAGCCGACTATCATCACCATCCCCAAAACAAGGGCTCCGCCCATTGTCCATATAAAAGGTTCCTCCCCTGCCGGTCTGGCGCTGTGAATTTTTCTGTTATATTTCATAAAATCACTTAAAGTTGAGCTGTTCTTTTACGAAACTTTAATCTAACCAGTTCCGCCACAGTATTGATTATAA
>CAYZXU010000133.1:0-5998 GCA_964482535.1 uncultured Desulfobacteraceae bacterium
AGGGGTATTTCGGCGGCATGAGAGACAACGATGACCTTTATGCATGGGCAAGCTTTTCATGGTAATTTAAGTGTAAATGTTTAGCTGCCGGTTTTAATCAATAAAATTGTTTCATTGATTTCAACCGGTTTAATTAATCAGGAAATGTTTTGAAAAAATGTCTTAAAGTATGTTTTAGAAAAATGTCTTAAAGTATGTTTTAGAAAAATGTTTTGAAAGGGTAGGTAAGAATTATGAGATGTACCAGAAGTATTTTTTTTGCAGCAGTTTTAACTGCATTATGTTTTACAGTAGTTTCTTTGCCAGGCACTTCCGTGGTTTGTGCGGATGAAATGGGAAAGCTGATTAAGATTATAGACAAAAACAACGTTGATGAAATAAAGGATGCTCTCTCTGTATCCCATTATGTAAGAATTTCAGAGTGGGGACAGAAGGTAAGAATAACCGAACCCAAACCAAATAACCATAAGCCTTCGGATACATACATAGCTGCAACAGAGCAGAATAAAAAGGTTACGGTAGTTATGCATCCAAAAGATGGGCTGCTCAACTACAACGATCACGGTGGATGCCCGTTTCCTGATCCAAAAACAGGAATTGAGGTTCAGTGGAACTGTGAGAAGAGCTATAAAGGAGACGACTTTTTCTATCCATACATAGGTCATTTTATGGGGCCAAGGGGTGATGAAAGAGCTATCGGAGGAGTATGGGCTGTTATTAAATGGGTTGGCAGAAGCGACCTTGAGCCAATAGGGTCATTTGAACCCAATCCCAAGGGTATTGAACACAAGGATCAGGTTTACCAGACCTATCCTTTTGAGCTTAAAGGCACGGCTGTTTTAACCGTGAGATATCTTGACCCTGACAAGGCAGACGATATGTGGATTTATGTTGCCAGTCTTAGAAGGATCAGACGTATGTCAACTGCCCAGAGGTGTGATACATATATAGGATCTGATTTTATTTATGACGACTTCAGGGGCGCTGCATGGAAGGTTGAGTCTGCTGACTACAAGCTGCTGGGCAAAAAGGATATGTGGATGGCTATGAACCAGACTGAAGATCTGAAATATAATAAGGGTACTAAATACCCCCAGAGGACAAACGAGATTCTGGAAAAAAGGCCTGTTTATATTAATGAGGTTAAACACCATAATCCATCATATATTTACGGAAAACGTATAGTATATTATGATGCACAAACATATATGCCTGTTCTGACAGATGTATATGACATTAAGGGCGAATTCTGGAAATGTATTCATTATCCACAGAATCTTAAGTCAACTTATGTCGATACAATTTCGTTTGATGTTTACGATATGCAGGCAAGGTGTTCAACACTTCTTAACTTTAAGGACCCTGTGACAGGGGGGGGCGGGCTTGTTATTAACAAGAACCAGGACCCTGAAATCTACACCACAGCATATCTGAAAAAACTGGGGAGATAAAAAAATATAATTAAGCTGTTTAAGCTTTATTAAAAGTGTGTTAAAGGGGGGATAAATTTTTTATTCCCCCTTTTTTATTTTTTTAAAAGGATTGATGATATGAATCTGTGGATTATTTTAAAAAAAGAGCTTAGGTCATATTTTAGCTCATGGATAGCCTATGTGCTTTTTTCAGTATTTCTGGCCATGTCAGGGTATTTTTTTTATACAGACTTTGTCTATTTTACCATGTGGCAGGGTTCGGATATTCAGATTGGAATGTGGCAGTTCTTTTTCCATGATATAAGATTTATCATGCTTTTAATGATTCCTGTTTTAACAATGGGGCTTTTTGCAGAAGAGAAAAAATCCGGTACGGTTGAGCTCCTTTTCACCTTTCCTTTAAAAGATAGAGATATTTTGATGGGAAAATTTTTATCATCTCTTTTTATATTTTTTCTCATGCTTTTTTTTACCATAATATACCCGATTGTATTAAATCATATCCATTCAATTGATTTTGTCCCTGTGGCAGCAGGCTATCTCGGGCTTTTTTTAATGGGTGCAGCCTTTATTTCCGTTGGTATTCTTGTCTCTTCAATCACTGAAAATCAGATTATTGCCGCCTTTGTCACATTCGTCTGCCTTCTGTTTTTCTGGACTGTGGGCTGGAACGAGGGGGTTGGAGGAGAAGCTATAACAAAATTGACAATGGCAATATCTTTTTTTGACCATTTTTACGGCTTTGCCAGGGGGATAATAGAGATAAAGGATGTCGTTTTTAACATTTCTTTTACTCTGTTTTTTCTTTTTCTTACAATAAAATCTCTGGAATCGAGAAAATGGAAGGGGGTAAAATAGATGACTGCTCCTTCTGTAAACAAGTCAGGGAAATATCATATATATATGTTTTTAGAGGTTTTAATTTTTCTTTTGATAATTATTTTTATAAATATTATTGCCGTTAAATATAATCGAATTTTTGATTTAACTCCTGAAAAAAAATATACCCTGTCTGACCAGACAAAACAGATCCTTAAAGGATTGGATAAAAAAGTTCAAATTACGGTATTTTATAAAAAGGGTGACAGGGAGGAGTATGAAGATCAGCTCCGCCGCTTTTCATACGAAAACTCAAACATAAGCTACAGGGCGTTAAATCTTGATAGAAATCCTGTAAAAGCGAAAAATTATGGAGTGTCAGGTTATGGAGAGGCAGTTGTGGAAAGCGGGGGAAAAAGAAAAAAAATCAGTTATCCTGATGAAGGAGCAGTGATTAACGCTCTTTTGCATGTAACAGCCGATAAGGAAAAAGTAATATATTTTTTAACCGGTCACGGTGAAAAAAATCCTGCTGATACTGACGAAAAGGACGGCTGCGACACATTTGCCAGGGCCCTTGAGCATGAAAATTACGAGGTAAAACCTCTTTCTCTTTTAAGGGCAAAAAAAGTTCCCCCTGAGGCTGCTGTTTTGATTATAAGCGCCCCCCAAAAGGAGTATTTAGAGCTGGAATTAAAAAAAATATCCGACTATTTAACACAGGGCGGAAAAATTTTATGCATGATTGAACCCTACACAGTTCCGAAGCTTGTGGATTTTTTCAAGAAATACGGAGTGTTTTTTGGAGATGACATTATCGTTGACAAGGGAAGCAGCCCTATGGGAGGGGATTATTTTTCACCGGTGGCGCCTCTGTTTAGCAAGAAGCATACTATTACAAAAAGACTCAATGCTGAAGTGATTTTTCACCTTGCAAGATCGGTTGAAGTGGGAGACTCTTATTATAAAGGAGTCTCAGGATCTTCAATAATCAGGACAGACCCTGAGAGCTGGGCCGAGACAAACAGGGAAAGCGTTGACAAGGGGAAGGTTGGTTTTAACAAAAGAGTGGATAAAAAAGGACCTGTTTCTGTGGGAATAGCCGTTAACGCCATTGAAAAGGAGAATAAAACAGAGATGGTCAAATGGGCAATATGTGCGTTTGGCGATTCCGATATTGCGTCAAACGGTTATTTTGATGTGGCCGGCAACAGCGACCTTGTATTAAATTCGGTTTCCTGGCTTGCCCGTGAGGAGAACCTTATTTCAATTAGATCAAAGAGAAAAAAACAGACCCCTGCATCGCCTTACAGTCTCACTGACAGGCAGGGCAGTAATCTATTCTGGTTTGTTGTGGTTGTTGTGCCGGCACTTTTTTGTGTCATTGGGGTATTGGTGTTTTTCAGAAGGAGACTGAAAGGGTGAATAAGGGGCGTATAGTTTTTATGACAATAGTTCTTGTTTGTCTGGTCGGAGTTCTTGTTTTTTCCATTAATTCTGAAAAAGAAAAACCGGATTTACAAAGCGACTTAAAAAGGGTGTTTCTATTTAGTCAGTCTGATGTCGTAGAAATCAGCAGGGTTATAAATGAAAAACGCCTGCTTTTAAAAAAGGATGGTAATAAGGGATGGGTAATTACAAGTCCTGTTGCAGATAGAGCTGATGAGCAGGCTGTTGAGGATTATGTTAACAGCTTTGCGGAAATGATAGAAGTAAGAGTGGTGGATAACAATCCTGGGGATCTTTCAATTTATGGTCTTGATAATCCAATTGAAGTCGCCATGGGTTTGAGTGATAAACAATCTTTCCATTTGCTTCTTGGGGATGAAACCCCCACCCATGCTTCAAGTTATGCAAAAATTAAAGATCTCCCATGTGTATTTCTTTTGGGAAACTATTACAGGATGAAACTTCTCGTAAATCTCGATTATTTCAGGAGGGGCAATTGATAGAGGTTAAGGGTTTGACAAAATATTTTGGAGAGACCCCTGCAGTAAAGAATGTTTCATTTGAGGTGGGGAAAGGCGAGATTGCAGGTTTTCTGGGTCCCAACGGAGCAGGTAAAACCACAACCATGCGTATGCTTGCGTGCTATTTTCCTCCAACCAGCGGAACTGCAAGGGTGGCAGGATATGATGTTTTTAAGGATTCACTGAATGTTCGCCGGAAGATAGGGTATTTTATTGAGAAAGCACCCCTTTACACAGATATGACCGTGGAAAATTTTCTTGGCTTTGTGGCTGATGTAAGGGGGGTATCAAAGGGAGAGAAAAAAAAGAGGATCGGGAAGGTCATGGAAGACTGTGGAATAAGTAATGTATCTCACAGGCTTATTAATAATCTGTCCAGGGGCTACAGGCAGAGAGTATCCCTTGCCCAGAACCTTGTGCATGACCCTGAAGTTCTTATCCTTGATGAACCAACAATCGGCCTTGATCCTGGACAGGTGGCAGATGTCCGGAAGCTCATTAAAAACATAGGCACTGAAAGAACTGTATTTCTAAGCACTCATATTCTCCATGACGTGAGCATGGTTTGCACCAAGGTGATTATAATCAATCAGGGGGAAATCATAGCAGTGGATACCCCGGAAAATCTCAACACCAGGATTCAGGGCGTGGGAAGAACCCGTGTCCGCATAGATGGTGCTCCTGACAAGGTTGTTCAGCAGCTATCTGATATACCCGGTGTTTTAAATGTTAAAAGAGAAGAAACACATTCAGACAAATCAATATTTTATACTGTTGAATCAAAAAAAGATGCGGATATTGCAAGGGATATTACATCTGTTGTTTTTAAAAACAGTTGGGGTCTCCTTGAAATAAAGCCTGTCAAGATGAGCCTTGAAGAAATATTTTTAACAATTATTAAAAGCAGTTAACGGAATCATTGAAATCACCACCGTAGGGGCGGATTCCATATCCGCCCCATCCATGCCCCCCATATCCGTCCCATGCCCCATATCTGCCCCATCCATATCCGCCCAAAATGATGCACTCGTAAAAAGTCGTCATTCCCGCGTAAAAGTTGTCATTCCCGCGTAAAAGTTGTCATTCCCGCGGAGGCGGGAATCCATGTAGTATATAAACCTATTTAAAAAAGACTGGATTCCCATTTTCATGGGAATGACAGCGCTACAGGCAAGATTCGACTTTTTACGAGACCATCAAAAATGATACAGGGGGCAGAAATGGATTCTGCCCCTACACCAGCTTTTTTATTTAATATATTCTTCACAAGAAATGCAGCTCAATACTTCCCCCTCAAGGAAAAACAGTCTTTAACCGTAAACCGGTAACTGTCCTTCCTCGTCAACCGTTCTTAAAATAAATGATATTTATTTCTTGACACGATGACAATTTAACAATAACTAATTAAATAATTATAAATTTCAATTTAAAAAAGAATCTAAGTTTTAATTCTATTTATTATTTTTAATAATTCTTTATAATGATTGTTTTTTACTTTGATTGTTTATAAGGGTGTTACAGGTGAGTCCGCTAACCTGAACTTGTGCTGAATCCGGTTTTGAGTGAGGGAAGTATGCTTTTGGGCTGATTTTAAGACATCTGGTAAGGGGTTTGCTTTTATTGGTTTAAGTGGATTCTATTTAAAAGGAGTTTCACAGTTAAAAAAGGTTAAGGAGGAGAGATGCAGAAAAAAATTGGTTTGTTGTTTTTGACATGCGCAATGGTTTTGGCATTTGGTCAAGTTCAGGTTTTTGGTTTTGAAGCCCTTGGCGGGGA
>CAYZXU010000134.1:0-5952 GCA_964482535.1 uncultured Desulfobacteraceae bacterium
CAGATTAACAGCATCTTTTGTTTTTATCACTTCAATCTTTACCTTTTTTAAAATTATTTCTGAGGTTAATCCTATACACCAAATAAGTTGACAAAACAGAACTCTATTACTATATTTTTTGTAATTTTGATACTTTTTTATATTAAGGAGATAAAAAAAATGGCTGACAATATTGTGAAAATAGATGATGACAGTTTTGATGCAGAGGTGTTACAGTCTGACAAACCGGTCATGGTTGATTTCTGGGCCCCCTGGTGCGGACCTTGCAAAGCTATTGGGCCTGTGATTGATGACCTTGCAACCAGCTATAGTGATAAAATTAAATTTGCCAAATGCAATGTGGACGAAAACCCTGTTTCTCCAGGAAAATTCAACGTAAGAGCCATACCAACTCTGGTTTTTTTCAAGGATGGCAAAGTTGTTGAGCAGATTACGGGCATGGTTGCAAAACAAAAGCTCGAAGAAGCTATAAATAAAGTAACATAGGAGTTTATACATGAACTCGGTCGACTATGATCTTGTTATTATTGGCGGAGGACCTGCAGGTTTAACCGCCGGTCTTTATGCAGCACGTGCAAAGCTCAATGTTATAATGGTTGAAAAGGTGGTTCCAGGCGGTCAGATTCTGGTTTCGGACTGGATTGAAAACTATCCTGGATTTCCTGAAGGTCTTAGCGGCTCTGACCTTGTTTTTAAAATGACTGAGCAGACAAAAAGATTCGGATTAAAGATAGAAAGTGGCGAAGTAATCTCCCTTGACCTTGAAAACCGGGTAAAAAAAGTAATACTTTCAGATAAAACCATTAAAACCCATGCCATTATAATTGCCACAGGCGCTTCTCCGCGTAAACTCGGTGTTCCTGGTGAAGATGTTTTTTACGGTAAGGGAGTGTCGTTTTGCGCTACCTGTGACGGTCCATTTTTCAAAGATAGCGTTATTGCGGCAGTTGGAGGTGGTGATACAGCAATTCAGGAGAGCATTTTTTTAACGAAGTTTGCAAAAAAAGTCTATCTGATTCACAGGAGAGATAAACTCAGGGCAACAAAAATTTTACAGGAAAGGGCTTTTGCAAATGACAAGATAGAAATTATCTGGGATTCAGTTGTGACCCAAATTAAGGGCGGTCTTACAAACGTAGACGAAGTCGTTTTGAAAAATCTTAAGTCCGGAAAAACTGATGATCTAAAAGTTGACGGATGTTTCATCTGGGTTGGGATTAATCCAAATACTGAATTTTTAAGAGATGTTGTCAAGCTTGATCAGCAGGGTTTTGTTATTGCCGATTCCAGCATGCAAACCTCAGTTCCAGGTGTTTTTGCAGCAGGGGATGTGAGAAATACACCTTTGCGCCAGGTTGCGACTGCAGTGGGTGATGCTGCAATTGCTTCATTTTCTGCGGAACATTATATAGAAAATATTTAAATATGAAAAATATATACTTGATAATACTATCCTTTTTAGTTTTTTCAACCGGCTGTACATGGCATGCGCCAAAGGAAAAATCAGCCATGGAATTGACAGCCATAGGAATGAAAGCTTTTGATAAGAAAAAATATTTAAAAGCCATAGACTCCTTTGAAAAGTTAAGAGACTGGTATCCCTTTAGTAAATATGCGATTCTTGCTGAACTTAAAATAGCTGATTCTCATTTTTATTTAAAGGAATATGATGAGGCTGTTTTAGGATATAAGGAGTTCGAAAAGATGCACCCAAGAAATGATGTGATACCTTATATTATAAATCAGACCGGCTTATGTTATGTAAAACAGATTGACACCATTTGCAGGGATCAGACTCCTGCAAAAAAAGGGAAAGCTGAATTTAAACGTCTTTTAAGACAGTTCCCTGAAACCGAATATTCGGTTAAAGCTAAAGAGTATCTAAAAAAATGCAGGGAAAGTCTTGCAGGTCATGATTTGTATGTGGGGCTTTTTTATTTTAAAACCAAGCATTATAAAGCAGCTTTATATCGTTTTATGGGGATAGTAAAAGAGTATCCTGAGCTTGAAGTTTCCCAGGAGGCTTTAAGCTATATTCCTTTGTGTGAATCATTCATAATAGAAAAAGAGCAGGAATAATTTCAGCATGATTGCCGTTAGCGCATGTCTTCTTGGTTTCAATTGCAGATATGACGGGAAAAATAAAAAAAATTATTCACTTGTTAAAAGCTTGGAGTCAGAGCTGAAATTAAATAAGGTTTTGCCGGTCTGTCCTGAACAGCTTGGGAGATTAGGCACTCCCAGGCCAAAGTCCGACATAATTAACGGCAACGGTTTTGATGTGTTGGACGGCAAGGCAGAAGTTATAAATATTGATGGGGTGGATAACACCTCAGCTTTTATTAACGGAGCCTTTTCAGCCTTCAGACAAATAAAAGAAAAGAATATCAGCCTTTGCTTTTTAAAGGGAAAGAGCCCATCATGTGGAGTCGGCAGAGGAGTTGACCGGTCACCCCATGAGAATCTTGATGGAATAACGGGTGTTTTTGCCGCTTTGTTAATAAAAAAAGGGATTGATGTAAAAGAAGTTGACTCTGGTTTGCCATCAAAAAAATAAAAAACCCCATTAAACCTGAAAAATCAATCAGAATGTGGCTAAGTAAAAAGATTCGTGAAATTACAACCCGTTTTAAGCAACTTAAAGGAAACCCACACCATGTTGCCCTTGGCATGGGGCTTGGAGTGTTTGTTTGTGCTACTCCGACTTTTCCTTTTCAAACTTTTCTGGCAATAGCCTTAGCATCTGTTTTCCGTGCCAATAAAGTGGCTGCACTTATAGGCTCATGGATAGCCGCACCTGCAATACCTTTTTTTTACCTTGGCAGTTATAAAACAGGCGCTTTAATCCTTGGGGATTCCCTTGCAGTTGATTTAAAATTTAAATCTTTTTCTGATATTTTAAATTCAGGAATTAATGTGGCATATGCAATGCTTGCCGGAAGTGTCCTTGTGGGGCTTATCTTTGGAGCAATTTCATATTTTATTACTATAAAAATTGTTAAAACAATAAGAGTAAATAACCATGATTAACCATTTAAAAAATAAAAAACAGTGTAATGGTTCAGTGTGAATTGGAGAATTCCATCAAGTCATTAAATTTGTCTTGACAAAAATGAAATAAAATTTAAAATACAAGATTTTGGATTTTAAATGAAAATTCTTCCATATTCATGGAAAGGAGATTATAAAAAATGTACGCAGTAGTAGCTTCCGGTGGAAAGCAGTATAAAGTTAAAAAAGGGGAAATCCTTAAAGTTGAAAAGATGCCCGGTGAAATTGGGTCTTCGGTTTCTTTTGATAAAGTAATGATGCTGGCCGATGATGATAACGTAAATATCGGCACCCCGTTATTGACGGATGTGGAGGTTATCGGTCACATTGTTGAGCAGGGTAAGGCTAAAAAAATTATCGTATTCAAGTATAAAAGACGCAAAAGGTACCGCAGAAAACAGGGTCATCGTCAGCAGTATACTGCTATTCAGATAGACAGTATCAACGGAGAATAACATAAGTTTAAATTTGTTTGGCATATTTAACACTATGCCTGGAGAAGAAAATGGCACATAAAAAAGCAGGTGGCAGTTCAAAAAACGGTCGTGACAGTAATGGACAGAGGCGCGGAGTAAAAAGGTATGACGGCAACCGTGTTAGTGCAGGGAGTATTCTTGTCCGCCAGGTTGGCACAAGAATATATCCTGGAGATAATGTAGGGATGGGCAAGGATTATACTCTGTTTGCAAAAACAGATGGGGTTGTTTCCTATGAAAGATTGGGCCGTTCCCGTAAAAAAGTCAGCATTCATGCAGAGTGAAATTTATAGATGAAACAGTTATTACCCTTCAGGCCGGTAATGGTGGGGCTGGATGTGTAAGCTTTCGGCGTGAGAGGTTTATCCCTCGCGGAGGTCCTGATGGAGGTGATGGCGGCAAGGGCGGCGATATCATAATCGTTGCAACTGCAAAAAAACGCACATTCTATCACTTTCAGCATAAAAAACTCTTTAAATCCCAAAAAGGGACATACGGTCAGGGCAGCAACAAAAAAGGCAAGGACGGGCAAAAACTGATCCTTGAGGTTCCTGTTGGCACCATTATAAGAGATGCAGATACCGAAGAAGTAATAAAAGACCTTCGTTGTGACGGTGAAAGTTTTGTGCTGGCAGCCGGGGGCAGAGGCGGTCAGGGGAATGCCCGTTTTAAAACTTCAAAAAATCGGACACCAAGATTTGCCCAGCCTGGCGAGCCAGGTGAAGCCTTAACGGTTAAACTCGACCTTAAACTTCTTGCTGATGTGGGCATTATCGGTTTGCCCAATGCCGGCAAATCCACTCTTATTTCTTCCATATCCTCAGCACATCCAAAAATTGGAAACTATCCGTTTACAACGCTCTATCCGGTTTTGGGTGTTGTTCAAACAGGGTGGGGGGAACCTTTTATAATGGCTGATATCCCCGGACTTGTTGAGGGAGCGCATAAAGGTGTTGGTCTTGGCATAAAATTTTTAAAACATATAGAAAGAACACGTATCCTTGTTCATATTATAGATGCTGCGGCAATCGATCCTGACAATCCTTTATCTTCATATAAAACTATTTGTAATGAACTTGCAGAGTACGATACCGTTCTTGCCAAAAAATCCCAGATAGTTGTTCTTAACAAACTTGACCTGCCTGGTGCACCGGTTAATGCCGATATTTTCAGGGAAGCGTTGGAAAATAAAACCGTAGTTTCAATATCTTCTGCAACAGGAGCAGGCATTGATGAGTTAAAGTCCGAAATCGTTCAATTATTAGACAAGCCTGATGCAAAATAAGAGAAAATTATATTTCAGCAATGCAAAAAGAGCTGTTGTCAAAGTGGGCAGCGGGGTTTTAACTGAATCCCACGCCTTAAATACAAGAGTATTAGGTTCCATAAGCAGACAGATTTGCTCTTTAGTCGATCAGGGCATTGAGATAATTCTCGTGTCTTCCGGAGCCATGGCTTCAGGAGTAAAAAAAGTGGGGTTATCAAAAAGGCCTGATGGAATCCCTGAAAGACAGGCTGTTGCCGCCATAGGGCAGGCAGGTCTTATTATGGAATATGAAAGGGCTTTTGCGCGCTGCAACAAAAAAGTCGCCCAGATTCTTTTAACAGGGGACGATCTGTCAAACCGGAGAAGGTACTTAAACGCAAGAAATACTCTATATACGCTTTTGTCATGGCAGGTTGTGCCTGTAATAAACGAGAATGACACGGTTGTGGTTGAAGAAATCAAATTTGGTGATAATGATAATCTTGCGGCGAGAATTACATTATTGATGGATGCGGATATTCTAATCAATCTTACAGATATTGACGGTCTTTATTCAGACAATCCCAAAAAAAACCCTGATGCCGGACTGATTACCATAGTTCCGGTCATAAACAGAAACATAGAAAAAATCGCATGTGAAATACCAGGGCCCCTTGGAACCGGTGGTATGCACAGCAAGATAAAAGCTGCAAAAAAAGTTACCCATGCCGGTGTTCCCATGGTTATTGCAAGGGGTGATAAGGCAGATGTTTTATTAAAACTCTTTTCAGGAGCAGAGCTCGGCACTTTTTTTGTTCCAAAGGCAAAAAAACTTGCAAACCGCAAATGTTGGATTGCATTTAACCTGAAGCCCAGAGGAATTCTAAGAATTGATAACGGCGCTGCAAACGCAATTCTCAATCATGGCAAGAGCCTTCTTCCCAGCGGTATTATAAGAGTTGAGGGTGATTTTAATGTTGGTGCGCCTGTTCAGTTTATTAATAACGATTCTGAACTGTTAGGCACCGGACTTGTTAATTACAGCTCTGATGATATTCGTAAAATTTCCGGGCTTAAAAGCAATCAGATTAAAAAACGCATAGGCTACAAACACTACGACGAAGTTATACATAGAGATAATTTGGCAATAAGCTGTGAATGTGATATGGACAACAAATA
>CAYZXU010000135.1:0-5932 GCA_964482535.1 uncultured Desulfobacteraceae bacterium
AATCTTACCTTAAGATTATGCGGAGTTATATAGGCGAATTTGAGTTTGATAATTTGGAAGGGATGAAGTAAAAAATAATTTTAATAAATAAATTACCTAATTAATATTTAGTCAGCTAAAAAATATAATCTTATATTGTGAATAAAGTTTTCAAAAAATGTTGACTAAACTAAAAAAATACTTATAATAAGAGTTAACAAATAAATATAATTCAGGGAATAATTAATTATGGGAATAAAAGAAAGAAAAGAAAGAGAAAAGGAAAGGAGAAGGCAGCAGATAATAATAGCTGCAAAAAGAGTTTTTTCCGACAAAGGTTTTAACAAAGCTACAATGGAAGATATTGCCCAGGAGGCTGAGCTGAGCCCTGGAACCATATATCTTTATTTTAAAAACAAGGACGAATTATATGCGTCTCTATCTTTAAGGATTCTTCAGTATATTCTTTTAAGGGTTGAACATGTTAACGAAGAAAAGGATATGAACCCTGAGGAAAAAGTTAAGGCTTTGATGGAAGCCATGTATGATGTTTATGAGTTTGATCCGTTGATTATTATTAATATTTTTCATCTTCAATCCAGTGAAACACTGAAGAACTTATCTTCCGATCTCCTTGAAGAGCTTAATGAGCTGTCAAGCAAATCCATAGAGCTTATTGCACAAATTTTTCAGGAAGGAATAGACGAGGGATATTTCATCGACAAACATCCGGTTGCTCTTACTGATATTTTTTGGGCTTTATTTTCTGGGGTTGTACTCTGGGAGACAAGTAAAAACATCATAGATGATGATAAAGACCATCTTAAGGATACCCTGCGAACAGCTTTTGAAATAATCGTCCGCGGGTTTAAAAAATAATTTTATATCAATTTTCCATTCATTATGAGGTCTTTGCAAAGGCCTCATAGGTATATCCTGCATTCGTTTTTCTGCCCATATCCCCAATTCTAATAATCTGTAATTTTACTATAGATTTTTTTATCAAAAAACATTGAATATGAGAAATTCAAGTTAAAGATAAAAAAATACTGTTTACAGGGCACTTTTTTATTACTATAACAGGTTAGTTTTATTATTTTAAAAGGGGTTTTTATCTTTAAATATGCATTATAAAAAATTATTATTTATTCTTGTTTTTATATTTTTCAATTACAAGGCTTTCAGCGGAGAGGTTCTTTCTCCTGAAAATCGGGATAAAACAAAAGAGACTTCTAAACTCGAAAAAATTGTTGCCAGTCTTGAAAAGAAGTATTCAGTTGCCGATTTTTCAGCAGATTTTTTTCAAAAATCGACTATAAAGGCAATGGATATAACAGAGACAGCCTTTGGTAAAATTTTTGTTAAGCAGCCCTGCATGATGAGATGGGAGTACGAAAATCCTGAAGAACAGACCATTATTTCAGATGGTACAACCTTATGGGTTTACAGACCCGAAGATAATCAGGTAATGACAGGCAAGTCTCCCAGCTTTTTTGGAGGGGGAAAAGGAGCCGGATTTCTTGCAGATATGAGCAGTTTAAAAAAACAGTTCATTATAAGCCTGGAAAAAACAGACAAAATGTTTTATGTGTTAAAATTGCTTTCAAAAGAGAAAACATCTGACATGGCCTCAATTTTTTTGTGGTTATCAAAGAGCTCCTTTACTGTTTTGCGTATAACTACATATAATTCATATAATGATGAAACCATAATTAACCTGAGCAATATCAAGTTTAACCAGGCTCTGCCGGATTCCATGTTTAAATTTTTTATGCCCGAAGGTGTTGATATACTAAGTATAGATGAGTAGACAGGAGTAGAAATAGTATGAAAGACAAAATTAAAAGCTGGCTGAAAAAAAGAAACGGAATTATTCTTGCGCATAATTATCAGCCCCCTGAGATTCAGGATGTGGCTGACCTTTGCGGTGATTCCCTGGAACTTAGCATAAAAGCCTCAAAAACCGATGCAGAGGTTATTCTGTTTTGCGGTGTTTCTTTTATGGCTGAAACAGCCTCCATACTCTCTCCTGAAAAGAAAGTGCTTCTTCCAAAAAAAGACGCTGGGTGTCCCATGGCCGATATGATAACCGCCGAAAAACTTGCGAAAAAGATGAAAGAGTTTCCTGGCGTACCTGTTGTAACCTATGTTAATTCAACCGCTTCTGTTAAAGCTCTTTCAACAGTATGCTGTACTTCAGCCAATGTTGTTAAAGTGGTAAACAGCTTTAAAGAAAATGAATTATTGATGGTTCCGGACAGGAACTTATCGGCGTTTGCAGCGTCTAAAACCGACAAAAAAATTCATTTTTGGGACGGATACTGTCCTGTGCATGACAGGCTTGGACGTGATGATGTACTGAAGGCAAAACAAAAATATCCTGATGCGCTGCTCCTGGCACATCCTGAATGCAGACAGGAAGTCTTGAAAATTAGCGATGCTGTGTTAAGCACATCAGGAATGATAAGTTATGCAAATAAATCAAAGAAAAAATCTTTTATAATAGCAACGGAAATAGGAATTTTGTATCCGCTGAAAAAGGCAAATCCTGACAAGAATTTTTATCCTGCATCAGATAAGATGGAGTGTATTGACATGAAAAAGATAAAACTTGCGGATATTTTAAGAAGTCTTGAGTTTCTGGAAGGTGAAGTCAAGGTGCCGGAAAAAATCCGCGAACCTGCCATGAAAGCTGTTCAGAAAATGATAGAACTGTCATAATAAATAGAGCGTTTTTATTATTTAAAGTTCTGATTTTTTCAAATAAAACTAATATGGCAACACTTTTTTCATATGCGTATTGCCATATTTATAAAATTCAAATTATGAGCAGCAGCTTCCTGTGGTGCCGCAACTGCCGCATTCTGAACTCGACTTCATGTTGGAAGTCAGTTTATAACCCATGTCTGTAAAATCAATACTTACAGGCTTTATCTCGTTATAAAATTTTTTTTCAATAACATATTTGATTCCGTCAATTTCAAAAACTTCGTCATCATTTTTCTGCTCATCCAGAGCCATTGCCAATGATGGTCCGCCTCATCCTCCTGAGTTTAAGAAAACACGAATAGGCGTTGCCTCTCTTTCTTTAAAAAAATCTTTCAACTGATTTTTAGCTGATTCTGTAACCTCAACCATGATTTTCTCCCTTTTTTTTATAGTATTAACATATTTAATTAATAAACTGTCGGAGTTAAAAATTATTCATTGAAACAAGGTTTGTCAATGGAGGAATAGAATAATTGTTTTAAATAACGATTATATATTGCATAATGCCTTGCCGAAAAAACCGTAAAAATAACTTTTTTGACACTTGTGTTATCTTTTAAAAAATTACATGTTGTGTCAATTGCAATACTGCAGGCATCTTCAACAGGATATCCGTATACTCCACAGCTTATTGCGGGGAAGGCTATGGATGAAATTTCATGCCTGACTGCAAGCAGAAGGCTGTTCTCATAACAGAGTGACAGAAGCTTTTTATCCCCAGGTCGTCCCCTGTAAACAGGTCCGACAGTATGGATAACAAACCTGGCAGGAAGGTTGTAGCCCCTGGTTATTCTTGCTTCGCCGGTGGGGCAGCCACCAATTTTACGACATTCTTCAAGCAGTTCAGGTCCTGCTGCCCTGTGTATTGCGCCGTCAACACCTCCACCGCCCAAAAGAGTTGTGTTGGCGGCATTTACAATGGCATCTATCTTTAACGTGGTTATATCTTTTTGTATAATCTCTATTCTTTTTTTCATGTTACATTCTTTTTATTTATTATGGTGATATCTCTTTTTGGAAATGGGATCTCTATCCCTTCTTTATCAAAAGCCTCCTTAATATTATCAGTTACAAAAGAAATAGTATCCATGCGTTTTCTGGCGTTATCGATCCATACCCTGAGTTGAAGATCAACTGAAGATTCACCGAAATTTCTTACAACAACTTGAACCGGCATATCCTTTGAAACCCAGGGCAGTCTTTTTGCGACTTGAGTTATTATCTCTTTTGCCTTTTTTAAATCCGTATCATATGAAACCCCAATATTTACCCTTACCCTTATTTTTGACGATATAATGGTATAGTTAACAATATCCCGTTTCATAATTTCATTATTCGGTATAATAATAATGATATTATCGGTTGTTTTTATTCTGGTTGCCCTGAGACCGATATCAATAACATCTCCCCAGGAAGAACTTCCTGAAGGCGAGCTCCACAACTCAATCCTGTCACCGATTTCAAAGGGACGGTCTATAAAGAGCAGTATCCCTGCGATAATATTTGAAAGGGTATCTTTTGCTGCAAAGCTTATTGCCAGGCCTGCGATTCCTGCTCCTGCAACAAAAGGCATGATATTTACTCCCAGAATATCAAGGGATAAAATCCCTGACGTTGCATAGATAATTACTCCTGTAAATTTATTCAAAAGATCAAACAGGATATCATCTGTCTTGGTTTTTGTCTTTAAGACAATATTATTTTTAAGATGTTCAAGCAAAATTATACAAGCTTCTTTAATTGGAGCTGCAAACAGCATAATAAAAAAAGCATATAAAATCTTTTCGAGGAGTACGGCTTCAAAGAGTTTCAGGATATAGGCAAGTGTTAAAAGGAAAAGTGTATAAAAAGATAATCTGTATATTATATTGAGAGTTTGGTCCTTTATTTTGATAAATTCGGATCTGTTTAGTTTTTTATAAAAAAACGGAATAAAAATTTTTAATACCGCCCATACAATCAATGCCGATATAATGGCCCCGGCAGTTTTGTAAAAAAGCAAAAGATTCACGTTGGCAGTCAAAAATATGACGCCAATACTTTTAAAAAAAGAGATCAGGTGGTTCATTAAATACCTTTTAAAGGGGGTCAGGGTTATTAAAAAGATACTGAATATCATACAAGGGTTGAAGTTTCAATATTTACTTCTAATGCTGCAGGGCAACCGGTTTGTTTTAAAATTATTGTTGACATGATTAACTCTCTTATATAATTAAATTGACATAATCTGCGGGCACGAAGCCTTGCTCAACTTGTTTTCTTGAAATTTTTGATTAATAATTTAACCACGAAGGTAAATGCATCAGGAAGGTGCGTTATTTTTTTCGTGGTTTTTTTGTATTATAAGGAGATGAATAAAATGAAAAAGAGCTTGGTGTTCCTATTATTAACCGCAGGTTTTTTTATGCTGGCAAGTACAACTTTTGCTCATTATGGAATGATTATCCCTTCTGATTCCATGGTTATGCAGGGGGAGAATAAAACAGTAACTTTAAATCTGTCTTTTTCCCACCCGTTTGAGGGTAATGGAATGGATCTGGTAAAGCCGGAAGTATTCGGTTTAATGGCTAATGGAGACAAGAGTTCCCTGCTTGGGACATTACAGAAGACAAGCATAATGGGGCATGCAGCATGGAAAGCCGGTTATAAAATTAAAAGGCCCGGCGTCTATATGTTTTATATGGAACCTCAGCCTTACTGGGAACCTGCCGAGGACTGCTTTATTATCCATTATACAAAAACCGTTGTCACAGCTTTTGGAGACGATGAGGGCTGGGATGAAGAGGTTGGCCTGAAAACCGAAATTGTCCCGCTTTCAAAGCCATACGGCCTTTATACAGGAAATGTTTTTCAGGCTGTTGTTAAATTAAACGGTAAACCAGTGCCTTTTTGTGAGGTTGAAGTTGAATATTATAATGAAGACGGCAAATCAAAAGCTCCCACCGATTATATGGTAACACAGACAATCAAAGCGGATAAGAATGGAGTATTTACATATGCGGCTCCAAAGGCAGGCTGGTGGGGATTTGCGGCTTTAAACGAAGCAGACTTCAAGCTTAAGCTCAAAAGCGGAGAAGAAAAAGGAGTGGAGCTTGGAGCAGTTATATGGGTTAAGTTTCATGATATGAAATATAGACCGTCACATAAATAATTTCACTGCGTTATCGGTCGTCGGAGTATTACA
>CAYZXU010000136.1:0-5894 GCA_964482535.1 uncultured Desulfobacteraceae bacterium
GCTCCTTTAACGAGATGTTCCCCCCTGGCAAGATAAATATGAGGAATACTATTTTTTTTAATAATTTTCCCTTTTTTTCCGTCAATTTCAATAGAACAGGGCCAGGTTTTTATGTCTCCTGGAACAGGAACCCAGGCATCTGCAAAAATCAGCCATTGCTGCTCAAAGGCGCCGGTTTCAGGTTCAATAAAAAGCTTTAATCGTGAAGGCCATACGCATCTGTGGCTTTGCCCGTCATTATAATTAAAGGGGCAAAACTCTTTATCCTTGTCGTGGAGAACCCAGGATTTCCACTGGTTCAATTCTTGAGGAATATACGGTTTTGCTGAGTCTGAGGCATAAGATGGGAAAGCTGCAAACAATACAAATAAAAGAAATAAAAAAGAAAGGTTTCTTTTCATCTGTCCGGGAATCATGAATCTCCTCCACTATTTAAATCAAAATTTATTAACCTTTGAAGAGTTGCCCAAGTTTTTCAAGCTCACCTGCTTTTATATCAAAGCTGTGCTCTTTGCCTGGAAACTTCTCGTTTTCAACATCATCCCTGAATCGGGAAATTGCGTCTAAAGCGATACTGTTGATTTGAGCATACTGTTTAACGAATTTGGGAGTAAATCTGTCAAACAGACCAAGAAGATCATGTATAACCAGCACCTGGCCGTCACAATACTTCCCTGCGCCTATTCCTATGGTTGGTATTGAGACAGCTTTAGTAACCAGTTTTGCTATGGGTGATGGAACAGCTTCCAGCACAATTGAAAAACATCCGGCATCTTCAAGGGCTTTTGCATCATCAATGAGCATTCCGGCAGCTTTGGCGGTTTTACCCTGCACTTTAAATCCTCCCAGCGCTGAAGCAGTCTGTGGAGTCAGGCCTATGTGACCCTGAACCGGAATGCCTGCATTTACCATGCATTTAACCATGGGGGCCATATTCACCCCTCCTTCCAGCTTAACTGCATCTGCGCCTGCTTCCTTTAGGAATCTTACTCCATTTTCAACTCCCTTTTCTTTTGAAATATTATATGAACCAAAGGGCATATCAGCCACAACAAGTGATCTTTTTACAGCTCTTGTTACAGCGCTTGTATGGTGTATCATCTCATCCATTGTCACGGGGACAGTGCCTTCATAACCGAGAACAACCATGCCAAGGGAATCGCCAACCAGTATTATGTCTATTCCTGCCCTGTCCGTTAAAAGCGCCCAGGGATAGTCATAGGCGGTAAGCACAGAAATTTTTGGTCCCTTTTCTTTTCTTGCTTTAATATCCGGGATTGTAAGCTTTTTTTGCTCCATGATCATTCCCCCTTTTGATAACATTATTATCTAACTGGATTAATACGGTTTTTATATGTGGCCTCAACTGCTTCGATAATTTCAGATAAAAAAATATTATATAAAACAGGCACTCCAAGCTCTTTGCCTTTTTGAGCAACAGCGCGGTTGATTACCGCAATTTCCGTATCGGCTCCCCGCAGCACATCCTGAAGCATGCTTGCCCTGTTTTTTGCTGTACTTGCACATACCTTTTTCACATGTTCAACAGGGTGTTCATAGGGGAGTGTAATTCCAAGAGCATCAGCCACCATAACAGCCTCTGAAACAGCATGCTCCATTATTATTTCACACTCTTTAGTTGTTCCCAGAATTCCGTTAGGCACATGCAAAATTGCGGCAAGGGCATTTATCCCTGCGTTAATTACAAGTTTGCCCCATATGAGGCTATCCAGATTATCAGAAATTTTTGTATCTATCCCTGCAGAATTAAAGGTTTTCATGATTTTGGCCAGAAACGAATTTTTATTCGAGGCTCCGCCCCCGGCAATATAAGTCATGCCGCTGCCCGCATGCCTGACATAACCGGGCTTAACGAGTGTGCCGCCGTGGGATGTTACTCCTGCAATAACTTTTTCTTTGCCAAGCAATCTGGCAATAATATCCAGATTGCCGAGACCGTTTTGCAGGGTAAGAGCCATGCCTTGTTTTGACAGTATGGATTTTGCCGTGTGAGCGGCGTTCTCAGTAAGGTGGGATTTAGTAAAAATAATTGCCAGATCTATATCTCTTTTGATTTTATCCGGCTTTGTTGCTGCGAAAATATCATAACCTTGAACAGAACCATCGGTTTTTTCTATTTTCAGACCATTTTTTTTAATCTCTTTTACATGGCTGACAAAAGGATCTATTAGAAAAATTTCTGAAACCGGAGACAGCATCGCTCCAAAAAGCGACCCCATAGCACCTGCTCCTATAATTGCAATTCGCAATTTTTTTCTCCCTTAGGCGGTTTATGTTTTAGGCGTTTTCTTTTCTTCGACAATTTTTCCGTTAATTTTTATGAGCAGTCTATTCTTGTTATCCATTGAAAGAGTTGTTTTGCCGTCATAATTTCCGGCTAATTCTTTATAAGCGCTCCTTAAATACGCAAAGTCTAAAATCTCAAGGGCATTTTGTAAAATTGTAATTTCTTTTTCAAGAAGTTCTGTATCTGCATCAGGCTTGAAGTATAATGAAACAGATTTATTATAAAGTCTTTTTGTTTCAGTTGCTATGCAGTGTCTGGAAAGATCGAGTTTAATCTCCATTATATTACCTGGCCGATAATGTATACTCTGCAAAAAAAGTTTCCCGGAGATATTTATTATTTTTATTGGAAAAATAGGCTTTAAAGAGTTTTAGACTCTCTTTGCGCATAATATCAGCTATAATATCCGGTTTGATATCTTTATATAAGGGAGCAAGATTTGCAAGGTCACATCCTGTGCCGCCGCCGTCTGGATCTTCATAGGCATAAACAATTTTGCTGATTCCGTTTATTAAAATTGCGCCATAACACATAAGACACGGTTCAAGTGTGGAAAAGAGTGTGATCCTGTTTTTGTCTATTTTTAGACCAGATTTTTTATAAGTGGTATTATCTATTTTTGCAAGACCCCTTAAGGCTATAATTTCAGCATGATCCAGCTCGTTTGTTGAATCCGGTGCGGTTGATATTCTAGCGCCCGTTGAAATTATCCTGCTGTCATACACAATTACGCACCCGACAGGAAACTCACCTGCTTTAAGCGCCTTTTCGGCAAGCCTTAAGGCTTCTTTCATGAAAAAATTATAGTCCATATTATATCTCTACACACCTATATACTTTATAAAATACACACCGAATCATCACAGGGACATCTATCGTCAATTTCAAAGGCATATAAAATTCTTGCTTCCATTTCAATCTGTTTCGGCGTTATGGTTTTGAAAACAGCTTTTGCTCTAATCTTTGCGAGTTCGGACTTGTCGGGCATACTTCCAAAGCCTTTTGAAATAACCTTTGCGGATGAGCCGTCAAGGATATCGGCATCAATGCCGTTTGTCACAACTACAACAGGAATCTGATAAGGCGCAAGAAGCCTTGAAGCAGCAATGGTACAGCGATGGCGTGTAATAATGGAGCCGGGGCTGTACTTTATAATCATGGATATTTTACCCGATAATGTAATTGCAATATCTATTTTAACCAGCGCAAAAAGTTCACCTGCTTTTGCAACAAGCTCCACACGGGTCTTTATATCATCTTTGCTGTAACCCTTTTCAGCTAACAGAATATTGGCGATTTCTTGTCTGTACCTTTCGTCATGGCTGTCCTCTATTTTTTCTCCTGTAATTATATCGGTTAGTTGTCCGAGAACAAGATGGTGTCCGGCCATATTATTTTTTCCTGTTTTTTCTATTTTTATTTAACCTAACTGTAAAAATGCTTTAAAATCGAGTTAAATAAATCTTTACAAAAAATTGTGCATATGAAAATATTTAATAAATAGAATTTTAAAATATATACTTTTTTATTAAAATCATCAATAGCTTAAAAAGATTATGTCAATTAGATCGGATTTCGAAGATCGTGAAAAAATTTTTATTTCGCCCTATGGATGTTTAAGCTCCGAAACAAAGGGGAGAAAAAGAGAAGAAGAAAGATGCCCCATACGCACCTCTTTTCAGCGCGACAGGGACAGAATAGTATATACTAATGCGTTCCGGCGTTTAAAGTATAAAACCCAGGTGTTTTTATCTCCCCTGGGGGATCAGTATCGAACCCGCCTTACACATACACTTGAAGTTTCCCAGATAGCAAGAACAATAGCGCGGGCACTGCGCCTTAACGAAGATTTAACAGAAGCAATTGCCCTTGGTCATGATTTGGGGCATACCCCATTCGGGCACAGCGGTGAAACAGCCTTGCAGGAAATATACTCAAACGGTTTTCTGCATAATAAACAGAGCCTGCGCGTCGTCGACATACTGGAAAACATGGGGAAAGGGCTTAATCTTACCTTTGAGGTCCGTGACGGAATTTTAAAACATTCAAAAGGGTTCGGAGAAATTATGCCCACCGATCCGGATGAGCAGGCATGTACGGTTGAGGGAAGAATAGTAAGAATTGCGGATATTCTCGCATATCTTAACCACGACCTTGATGATGCAATCCGAAGCGGGGTTATTATTGCTGATCAGGTGCCTGATATATGCCTCTCCACCCTTGGACACACAATTTCCAAGCGCGCAAGAACCATGATAAAAGATATAGTTTTTTCAAGCAAGGTTTGCAACGGGGAATTTTGCCTGAAAATAAGTGATGAAATATACAGCGCAATTATTAAATTGAGAGAATTTCTTTATGATAATGTATATCGTGCACCTAGGGTGCATAATGAGTTTGTTAAGGCAAAAAAGATAATTAAGGAGCTCTATACTTTTTTTCTTGATAATAAAGAGATGCTTCATAAAGAGCTTGTAAGCATGGAGCTGGCTGGAATAGAAAAAAACTGTTGCAGCAGGGAAAGGATTGTATGTGATTTTATTGCAAGTATGACGGATAGATATGCCATGAACCTCTATGAGAAGCTCTTTTTCCCCACCCCGCTTGTTTGATAACGGCTTTATTTTATTGAGATATATTATGTCTTTTATTAAAAAAATTGAAGATCAAAGCATGCTCCCGCTATTTTTAGGTAAGCTTAAATCCCTTTTTTCGACCATGGATAAAAAATACTCTGAGGCTGAAAATTTTTATGATTTTAAATGTACAGGATGCACAGACAACTGCTGTTTTACAAGGTTTTATCATCATACGTTTTTAGAATACTTTTTTATTTTGCAGGGGTTCAGCAGCCTTGAAGATAGTTTCAGAACCAAAATAGCAAAAAAAGCTTCGGACAATTGCGCAAAAAGAAAAGAGGCTGATTTGCAAGGTGAAAAAATAAGATTACTATGCCCGTTGAACATTGACGAACTATGCATTTTATATGAGTATCGTCCAATGATATGCAGGCTTCACGGGATTCCCCACGAACTTAACATGCCTAAAACCGGTGTAACCTACGGTTCGGGTTGTAATTTTTTTGACAAAAAATGCAGGCAAAAAGAATATTTTAAATTTGACCGCACACCTTTTTATATCCGGATGGCCCGGCTTGAAAACGAATTTAAGCAGGCAGCAGATATTAACGGTAAATTTAAAATGACAATAGCTCAAATAATAGCTGATTTTTAAAATTAATTAAATTATGAAATATATAGATATATCCGAAGCCGGCAGTCTGCCTGGTAAAAAGCTGGAAGATAATGATACTTTTTCTTTTCAATGCCATTCAGATCTGGAATGTTTTAACCTGTGCTGTCGAAATTTAAACCTGTTTTTATACCCTTATGATGTTTTACGACTTAAAAACAGTCTAAAAATCTCTTCAGATCATTTCATAGATGAATATGTGGATGTGGTTTTAAGACCTTCTTCATTTTTTCCGGAAGTACTCCTGAAGATGGCGGATAATCCTGAAAAGACATGCCCTTTTCTCACGGAAAAAGGATGCAGTGTATATGCCGACCGTCCTGACACATGCCGG
>CAYZXU010000137.1:0-5820 GCA_964482535.1 uncultured Desulfobacteraceae bacterium
AAACCGTATTCATTAACCCTTGCATAAGTACTTAATGAAACAATCAGACCGATATTCGGACCTTCCGGCGTTTCAATAGGACAGATTCTACCATAATGGGACGGATGTACATCTCTCACCTCAAAGCCCGCTCTTTCACGTGTCAAACCTCCAGGACCAAGTGCGCTGAGTCTCCTTTTATGGGTAGTTTCCGAAAGAGGATTTGTCTGATCCATAAACTGGCTTAACTGGCTTGTTCCGAAAAACTCTCTTACAACGGCTGAAACAGGTTTAGGGTTCACAATATCATGGGGCATAAGGGAATCAACTTCCTGCATGCTCATACGTTCCTGAATCGCTCTCTCCATACGAACCAGACCGATTCTATACTGGTTTTCCAGAAGTTCGCCAACTGCCCGAATTCTGCGATTTCCAAGATGATCAATATCATCAACAAGCCCCTGAGTATCTTTCAGCACAATTAAAGTTTTTACTGTGAGAAGTATATCTTCTTTTCTGAGCACCATAAGATCTATGCTGCTGTTAATGCCAAGACGCATGTTCATTTTCATTCTGCCCACGCCTGACAAATCGTAATATGATGTTTTAAAAAACAGGTTGTCTAAAAAAGTCTGAGCAACCTCGGGCGTTGCAGGATTACCAGGCCTCATTCTTCTATAAATTTCGACAAGCGCATCCTCCTTGGTTTCAACTTTATCAAGGAGAAGAGTCTTGTGTATGGATTCGCTATTATACGATCCGTCGATAAAAAGCAGTTCAAATTCAGCTATTCCAGCTTCCAGGATGGAATCATAATTTTCTTTGTCTACAATATCGTTTAAATTTACGATTACTTTTCCATCGGGTGTTTTTACAGTTCCGGCATAAACCTTTCCCAAAATATCATCAGGGGTTATGGGGATCATCTCTATGCCGGAAGACTGCAACTGCTTTATAGCCCTCTGGGAGAAGAGTCTTCCCTGCTTTACAAAAATTTCTCCTGTCTCAGGGTCTTTTATATCAAAACTTGCCCGTTGTCCTTTAAGCCCTCTATACTTCTCTTTACCTGCTTTAAACTTCTTAAAAAGTTTGCCATCTTTAATAATTATTTTTTCAAAATTATAAAAATAGTTAAAAAGTTCCTTGGAAGTATAACCAAGTGCCTTAAAAAAAATAGTGACAGGAAATTTTCGCCTTCTGTCTATTCTTATATGTGCGATATCCTTATGATCTATCTCCAGGTCAATCCATGACCCGCGAACAGGAATAATTCTGGAAGAATATATTATTTTCCCGCTGGAATGTGTTTTCCCCTTATCATGATCAAAAAAAACACCTGACGACCTGTGAAGCTGGCTTACCACCACCCTCTCTGTTCCATTAATTATAAAAGTTCCATTTTCGGTCATGAGGGGAATTGTGCCGAAATAGATCTCCTGTTCTTTAATATCACGTATATTGGAGGTCCCGGTATCCTTATCAACATCATATACAACGAGTCTGACCGTTATCCTGATGGAAATTTCATAGGTCATTCCCCGCTGCATGCATTCTTCCATGCTGTATTTAATTTCCGAGAACCTGTATGAAACAAACTCAAGAGAAGAGGTGCCGGTATAGTCTTTTATAGGAAATACAGACTTAAACACAGCCTGCAACCCAATACTCCTTCTCTTATCGGCCTGTACATGCATCTGCAAAAAACGGTTGTATGATTCCCGCTGAACTCCTATTAGATTAGGAATATCAACTATTTTATGTATCTTGCCGAAGTCTTTTCTTATGCGTTTGTTTGCCGAAAGTATTTCAGGCATGGCATCTCCAAATATAAAACCTTTGAAAAAAATCAATTTTTATCCAGTTTATCGGTTCGCATTCAATGTTTGAACCATAACACTGTAAAAAACTTACCATTTTTTCAAAGGTCTCACTTATTGTATTCTGAAAATTAAAAGTTGAGTCTGAAGCTTTAAATTGATGAGATCGGCAGTTTCCATTCGGACACTACTTAATCTCAACCTGGGCGCCAGCTCCTTCAAGCTGTTCCTTTACCTTTTCCGCTTCTTCTTTAGAGATTCCTTCTTTTACAGGCTTTGGAGCTTCATCCACAAGCTGCTTTGCATCTTTAAGACCAAGCCCTGTTATTGCACGGACTTCCTTAATAACCTGAATCTTTTTATCTCCGAATGTTGTCAAAATAACATCAAACTCAGTTTGCTCTTCAGCCTGTGCACCTTCATCACCGCCCGGTGCGGCAGCCATCATTGCAACTGGTGCGGCAGCAGATACGCCAAATTTTTCTTCCATTTCTTTTACAAGCTCTGAAAGTTCCAGAACAGACATATTAGCTATAAAATCAATCACATCATCTTTAGTAATATCAGCCATTAAATTTTCCTCCAACATATTTTAATCGAATCTTTATGCAAATTTATGCTTTAATATAATTAAGTATCATTTTTCCCAAAATAGAATCAAGCTGCCTCTTTCTGTTCTTTAATAGCCTGGAGCAGATTAAGCATCTTTCTGGGAACATCGCCAAGAGCCCTGACTAAGGAAGATGGAACTCCATTCATGACTGAAAGAAGCTGTCCCAAAAGCACTTCATGAGACGGCAGAGACGAAAGTTCATTAATTTTGCTTAAATCAAGAACCTTGCCATCCATAACAGCAACTTTTATTTCAAGTTTCTTGTTCTCCTTGGCAAAGTCAGTCAAAAGTTTAGCAGGTGCAACCGGATCATCATAACTTAACGCTATAGCGCTGGGACCGGCAAAATAATCTTTGAGCATTTCAACATCAGTATCTTCACAAGCTCTGACAAGCAGTGAGTTTTTCACCACTTTATATTCAATGTCGGCTTCTCTTAATTTCCTGCGAAGAGAATTAACATCCTGAACATTCAGCCCCTTGTAATCTGTAACGATGAGAATCTTTTTCTTTGAAAATTTTTCCTGCAGATCTTTAACAATTGTTTTTTTCTGTTCTAATTTCACGAGATAACAACACCTCCTCCCCAAAATCTAATATTTAAAAATCCAATAACTAAACCGGAGGCAAAAGAGGATATAAATCATTAAAGTATAAATTTTTAATCCTTTTTTTGTCTATGCAGGCCGGTAAAACCGATTAAACAAAAAATATTACCCACGGTCTTTGACAAAACAATCATGATCTATAGACAGACTGATAGAATAAACAGACTGGCAAAATCAATAATTATAATTAATTGTTTTTCCTTTGGCGCTATTTGGTCAGTTCTTTAACACTGGCTGGATCAATTTTGACTGCTGTTCCAATTGTTGTTGAAACAGCCATGCTTTTCAAATAGATACCCTTGCTGGCAGGTGGTTTGAGACGAATAACGGTTTCCATAAAAGCAACAATATTTTCTAGAACTTTTTCTGCTCCAAATGAAACTTTACCCATGGGGGCATGGAGAATCCCTGCTTTTTCAACCCTGAAATCTATCTTACCTGCTTTTAATTCATTAACAGCTCTGGCAATATCAAAGGTAACCGTCCCTGTTTTTGCATTGGGCATAAGACCTCTTGGACCAAGCAGTCTTCCAATTTTACCAACCAGACCCATCATGTCAGGAGTGGCTACTGCTTTATCAAATCCAAACCAGCCATCTTTAATCTTTTTGGTTAAATCATCATTCCCCACAAAATCAGCGCCTGCATCGAGAGCTTCTCTTTCTTTTTCTCCTTTTGCAAATACAAGGACCTTAACTTCTTTACCAAGACCATTGGGCAAAACAACGGTCCCTCGAACCATTTGATCGGCATGTCTCGGATCAACTCCAAGACGCACTGCAATATCAACGGTTTCATCAAAGTTAGCATAGGCTGCATTTATGGATTGCTTTACTGCTTCTGCCATGTCCAATTTATTCAGAGTATCCACTTTCTTTATGGATTCCGTATATTTTTTACCACGCTTAGGCATTTTACTTTTCTACTCCTTTACACTTTGAGACCTTTAAAAAATATTCAAGTTCGCCTACTTAAGGTTAAATTTAAAAACTGTTTACCCTAACGACCAAATTCAAAAAAATAAAAATTTAGAGGCTCTTTAAAAACAGACTCTTTGTATTTCAAAAATTCAAATTTGAAACTGACGCTTTCAAATCGGCCTGACACTTTAAAACCTGACACTTTAAAATAAGACAGACAAGCGCAAACTTCAAAAGGGGAGGTTTTGCAAAGGTCTCACTTTATACAACCTCAAGTCCCATACTTCTTGCTGTTCCCGCGATTATCTTGACAGCGCCATCAAGGTCGACTGCATTAATGTCAACCATTTTTATTGTTGCTATTTCCTCCAACTGCTTTCTGGTGACTTGGCCCACTTTTGTCATTTTGGGGTCACCTGAGCCCTTTGCTATCTTGGCAGCTTTTTTTAAAAGAATGGCTGCCGGCGGAGTTTTTGTTATGAACTGAAATGATCTGTCCTGAAATACGGTTATCACAACAGGAATAATCATTCCTTCATCATTAGCAGTTCTGGCATTAAAAGCCTTACAAAAATCCATTATATTTACACCATGCTGCCCCAGCGCAGGACCAATTGGCGGAGACGGGTTTGCCTTTCCTGCCTCTACCTGCAATTTTATCTGTACCATTACTTTTTTTGACATTTTAGATTTTACTCCTAAAATTATAACTTTATAACTTGCACAAATTCCAACTCCACCGGCGTTGAACGTCCAAAGATACTCACAAGGACTCTAATTTTCCCCTTATCAGTATTAACTTCCTCAACTGTACCGTTAAAATTTTTAAATGGACCGGCAATAACCCTTATTTCATCCCCTGTTTCAAACTGATATTTAGGCGTTGGCTTTAATTTGCCGATCTCCATACGTTTCAATATCTGCTCAACCTCTTTATCGAGGATAGGGGTTGGTTTATCCCTTCCACCCAAAAAGCCTGTGATCTTTGCAGTATTGTTCACAATATGCCATGTCGCGTCATTCAGCTCCATATTAACCAGAATATATCCTGGATAAAACTTGCGTGATGAAGTCTTTCTTTTTCCTTTAACAAGTTCAACAACCTGCTCAGTGGGAACTACAATATCACCAAATTTTTCTGAATGGTGTGATGATGCAATACGCTCTTCAAGAGCCACTTTCACCTTATTTTCAAAACCAGAATATACATGAATTATATACCATTTAAGGGACACTCTTTTATTACTCCTCAAACTTAAGGAAGAATCAAACGCAATATATTTGACAAGGCTATATCGACTATTCCAAGAAAAAAAGATATCAAAAAAACAATTATTATTACAACAATAGTTGAACTTATAGTCTGCTTACGGGTCGGCCATGTAACTTTTTTAAGCTCAATTTTAACTTCCCTGAGAAACTGCAAAGACTTATATATAAAATTAGCCTTTTTTTCAGAAGCAGATCTGATTTCACTCAAGGAGTTCTTTTTTATAGCAAAAAGGGGTTTCTTTTTTATAAAAGAGCCTTTTACTGTTTGAGAAACTTCACCCTCTTTAATATTTTGTCTGCTTTTTTTCTTTTGACTTAAAGTTTTTTTTTTTAATAGCCGTCCCATTATGCCCCTAAAAAAATAAAAATATCAATAATACTTGATAAGCAAAATAGCCAAACCAATTAAGCCATCATACTTTGAAACCCATACAAAGCGCCCTGTTTTTTCACCTTTTTATAGCACTTGAACTCCGATTTAAAGCCCCCCACAAGCTAAAAAAAGCTGAATATTTTTCAGACTTAACCTGGACAGACAAAATCGAATATTTTTCAAAAGTCACATTTTTAAAATAAACTGGCAGGCCAGGAGGGATTCGAACCCCCAACAC
>CAYZXU010000138.1:0-4628 GCA_964482535.1 uncultured Desulfobacteraceae bacterium
GTATTTTGTTGCAAAAGAAATATTCAAACATCTTCGTGTCTTTGGCCCAACGATTCCGTCACTTTCGAGAAAGTGTGCACTCTGAAAACGCTTAACGGCCTTTTTTGTGTCGGAATCAAAGAAGCCCGTTGCTTTTTCCTTCGCAAGCCATCCTTCTTGTATCAAACGTCGTTGAAGGTTCAACACACCTTCACCAGACATCCCTTCTTTTAAAGAAGGACCATCACTCAAAAAGATCTGACCAACATCTTTGAGCTTGCAATAAAAAGGCAAGATCTTTTTCAACGATATGAAGTGAGGGTCGGTGGGTTCTAGAGATAACATGTAATTCTCCAAGCTATCCCAATGACCAAAACGGTCAATATAATCAGCCTTTGTTAATTCAAAGGGATTCACGTATTTAATGTACTGAACTAGGAGTCCACTGAGCCGGATATCCAAGCTAGTGGCTATATCTATAAGATGCCTGTAAAGGTCTATGCGCTTTTGAGCCCACACCACCAAAGTCCTTTCAAAATCTCCATCTTCCTCCAGCAACGATACAATTTGAACCCTTTCGGCCTTATTTCCGGAAAAGCAGAAATGAACATTTTGGGCAAATACTGGAGGAGGGGAATAGGTGAAGTTTTGTTTTAACCGCTTTAATCCGACAATTCCACGTTTTACTTGATCAAGCCCGGGGAAAACTTTGCCTTCTAAATTTTGCATACGCGAAACCACATCAATCATGATTCTGGCAGAAGGCTTCACAGAAAAATTACCGTCCACAAAAAACAATTGGAATTTCCGGCTCTCATAGATTCTTTTAACAGCCTCTTGAACATCCAGATTCCGTGGCAAATCATCGGCTAGATGACTGTGGAAATACGCTGTCCATGAATTTTCGGAAAAAACGACGATGTTTCGAGCTGTACTAAATCTCGGCTCAACAAATTCTTCCAGTTTTAGACACTCAGCCCCAATTACCCCATGAAGCCGTATCCCCAACAATAGCACTAACGCACACACCAAGCACAGAGACCACCGTGAACCCCCAGCAATCATGTTGTTTTCTCTCCCCTCGCCAGACCAAATCCTGCATTGCTACTGCTACTATAGAACAAGAAAAAAACAATGACCAGTTACTTACTTGCACATTTGAAAAAAATTCTTATTATTAAAAACAGCTCAAAGATAAAGTGACTTTAAGAAAGCGAAAGCCAAACAGGTACGCCTTTTGAAAAACTGCCTAATGATTGGATTTGTCCAGTGTGTGGGGCTGGCAAGTTTGTTTGGCCGCTTTCCCATTATAGTAAGGGCGTGCAAGAATGTCCCAAAAGGTAGTTTAGAAACAGCATTAGTATTAGATGCCATTCTCTATGTAGAGGCACACCATAGCGTGCCCCTACGTGAAATTTTCGTACGGTAGGCGTTCAAGCATTCCCAGTATGGCTCGGACTAGACGATGTTATCTGTGGTGTGTTCTAATGTTTCACCCCTGAAACGCAACAAGTGTTGTGACTTGGCCTGGGAACAGCGTATTTAAGCCAGCATCGCGGTCTGGGTCCCTGGATGGTGTTGGGCTTTACATAGGTCCAAGCCTTACACTTAGAATCCCTTGCACAGGCATCTCGGCACAGAGCGGGATCTGCTTCTGGTAAATCGAAGTTGGAGTAATCCAAACCCATTCTGTCTGTGTCCCACTCCATTGGGCCCATAACTGGCATGCTGGAAGTGGATCGCTGCTTGAATTTGAATGGATTGGTTATGAACTGCTGACGGGCACCCGTGTTGAAAGTCCTACAATTTCCGTCTATCCCACTGGAATTGACTACGAAAGGTCCATCTCCGGGAGCAGGAATTCTTCCAACAACCCCGTCGAAATTTCCCTGGTTGTCCGTATAGAAAGGATCGCCAACCGCTACTGATGGTGTTGTTCCTAGATAAAACACCTGAAGACGATAAGGTGGATGAGTCTCCATTGCTGTTTTCCCCTTCACTCTCTTCAGTACTACCCGTACTCGCCCAAGGGAATCTACCTCCAGGCGTCCTTGCCGGAAGGTAAGATTGCCCCCTCTTCCGTAGCATTTATGGCGGGCAAAGGCGCACGGCACAAGGGTCAATTTTCTCGCATTTTTAAAGCCAGGTGGTGGAGCAGGAGCCGATCCCTTATATGAGAGATATAAACTAACAGAAGCTGAAGATTGGTCCTCCTTGAGCCCTGGAAAAACCCTGTAGGTGCCTGGCGGTAAAAGCAACCCCCTTAAATTTTTGTGCACACCACCGCAAAATTGACGACCCGTGTTTATATCCTGGATACAATAATCTCTTGCGTTTCCTTCTATCCTCACTATTACAGCCGGCTTGATAAGAGTAATCTCGTTTCCCTTCCATTGCGCATTTGCCCCAGGTGCCCATCCCTTGATTTGCATCCCCCATAGTTCTAGCGTTTCAGCCTTCGTTCCAGGTACTATCACCAAGAAGGTCATCAACACAGCAATCACAATTAAACGTTTACCCATTGTATTACACATAATACACCTCCCTTCTGGCTTTGCCTGAAAAATAGGCGTTATTCTTATTCGTACGTAATGAATTAACATGCATGTTTTTGCGAAAAGAGATTAAGGTGTCCTAAACTTATTTTTCCGTCACCCCCTGAGCTTTGTACGTATATTTCTGCCTAACTCCAGAACATTGCACATTACCAACCGGAGGAACCAAGAGAATATAGACAGGGCAAAGATGATCACAATCAAGAAAAAAGAGTCGCAGGTTGTATCAATGTCAATCATTTCGTCAATCGTTCTCAGTCTATGGCAGAATAATAACAACATAAAATTAACTCGGCTTAGACAATAATGGCAACAAAAAGATGCTCCACCCTAAAGAAACCCCCTATGAGGATGGAAATAAGTAAACCTTTATTTTAACCGTGACAATTCCACTTTTTACTTGATCAAGCCCGGGGAAAACTTTGCCTTCTAAATTTTGCATACGCGAAACCACATCAATCATGATTCTGGCAGAAGGCTTCACAGAAAAATTACCGTCCACAAAAAACAATTGGAATTTCCGGCTCTCATAGATTCTTTTAACAGCCTCTTGAACATCCAGATTCCGTGGCAAATCATCGGCTAGATGACTGTGGAAATACGCTGTCCATGAATTTTCGGAAAAAACGACGATGTTTCGAGCTGTACTAAATCTCGGCTCAACAAATTCTTCCAGTTTTAGACACTCAGCCCCAATTACCCCATGAAGCCGTATCCCCAACAATAGCACTAACGCACACACCAAGCACAGAGACCACCGTGAACCCCCAGCAATCATGTTGTTTTCTCTCCCCTCGCCAGACCAAATCCTGCATTGCTACTGCTACTATAGAACAAGAAAAAAACAATGACCAGTTACTTACTTGCACATTTGAAAAAAATTCTTATTATTAAAAACAGCTCAAAGATAAAGTGACTTTAAGAAAGCGAAAGCCAAAAAGGGAAGGAAAAAGATGGATAGATATGTTTGCACTATTTGTGGATACATTTACGACCCGGCAAATGGCGACCCTGAAGGTGGTGTCCCAGCAGGCACGCCTTTTGAGAAGCTGCCTAATGATTGGACTTGTCCAGTGTGTGGGGCTGGCAAAAGTGATTTTGAAAAAGAATAACAGAAAGCCAGGAGTGTCAAAATGTTGTTTGGATTTAATGCAGAAGAGATCTTCGATATGGCCGTAACCATAGAAGAAAACGGACATAAGTTTTACGAAAAAGCTAAGGCTTGCGTTGGGGACGAAAATGTCAAAAGACTTTTTCAGGAATTGGCAGAAGAGGAACTCAAGCATCGTAAGCGATTTCAAGAACTGAAAAGCCAGATTCCCCAGGATGTGAAGGGCGGCGGTGTGTATGATCCGGACAATGAAGTTACAATGTATTTGAAGATGATGGCAAACGAACACGTATTTCGTGAATCTGAAGGTGTATCCGATAAGGTCTGTTCGATAAAATCCACCGAAGAAGCTCTAAAACTGGCCATCCAGTTTGAAAAAGATTCGATAATATTTTTCCTAACAATGAAAGATCACACCGAAAGTCCTAAGGGAAAGGAACTGGTGGATCTTCTAATAAAAGAAGAGCAGGAACATCTGAGGCAGCTTATGGTAACTCTTGGTAATCTGAAGAAGCAATAGCTCCGAAGAATGGTAGCCGATCACAGGATAGGCGGGGGACCTGTGATCGCTTATGTTTGCCTATTATTTGCTTAACCGCAGGTGATAATCGTATGGTGTTTAGAAAGCCGGAAATTGATCTATCGAGCTGCAAAATGTGTAAAGTCTGTGTGGAAATCTGCCCTGATGTATTCATTTTGATGAATGATGACTACATTGACGTAATCGAAAGAGAATCGTATTCCGAAGAAGCTATTAATGAAGCAATAACGTGTTGCCCTTCGGACTGCATCCATTGGAATTATGATAATACCACGGAGAGCGCATAATCTTGAAGTGTTTATCTACATCTGGATATCGAAACACGAAAAAGGTTCTGAAGAAACTGCTCGGGCGAGAACAATTTGAAGAAAAGGACTGGTCAGACTTTTTGGTCAATCCTCAAACGATAATATAACCGCTTTTTTCTTTTCTTTGCTCCACA
>CAYZXU010000138.1:4638-5607 GCA_964482535.1 uncultured Desulfobacteraceae bacterium
GAAAGATGGCATGCTATTAGTGCTCTAGGTATTGCCGTTGCCAGGCTATCTCAAACGGACATGGAAGCAGCCAGGGTAGTTATTCGGAGGTTCATGTGGCAGTTAAACGACGAATCAGGAGGCATAGGGTGGGGTTGTCCTGAGGCTATGGGGGAAGCCCTTAGAAATAGTAAACCCTTGGCCAGGGAATACTCGCACATCCTGCTTTCCTTTGTTGATCCAAAAGGAAATATGCTGGACAATGAAAATCTTGTGGAAGCAGCACTGTGGGGATTAGCGAGGGTTGCTGAAAAACATCCGGACACCTTGCAAAGAGCTACCGAAGTAATGCCTGCATATATAAATCAAACAAAAACTGAAGTGTGCTGTTACTCATCACTCACTGTGTTATTTCTTGAACAACCTAAACGAGTTGATTATCGTAGAAAATTGCACGACATAATTCAACAACCGGTTTTTAGCAACACCATGCATTTTTACTGGAATGGCAAAATTTTAAGCCTCACTGCAAGGGAAATAATCCAGCTTTTTCTAGAAGACGATAAACCAGAGGCATCGTGAAAGAAAAGAACTCAGTTCAAGACGAAGCCATGATGAAACTTGCTCTGAAAATGGCGCTACAGGCCGAGCGGGCCGGTGAAGTGCCAGTCGGAGCGGTTGTTGTTGACGAAAAAGGAAAAATTCTCGCCCTTGCTCATAATGAACCTATATCATCCTGCGATCCTACAGCTCATGCTGAAATTGTGGCTATCCGCAAAGCGGCTCGAAGAGTTGGTAACTATAGGCTAACTGGATGCAGCTTGTATGTAACCCTTGATCCCTGTGTTATGTGCTATGGCGCTGTGATCCATGCCAGAATTAAGCGCCTGGTATATGGCGCCAATGATCCAAAGGCGGGTGCTTTTAGTTCTGCCATTGACTTGACAAAACCCCTGTATATTAATCATTATGTAGAGGTCAAAGGTGGAG
>CAYZXU010000139.1:0-5587 GCA_964482535.1 uncultured Desulfobacteraceae bacterium
TTGCCCCTACGGAATTACCACTTCAGGCTTACCTCTACAAAATAACTACGTTCCCTGCCCACGTAATATTCATAATATTCCTTGTCAAACAGGTTTTCCACGGAAAAGGAGAGCTCAAAATTTTTCACAGGAGCAACGGTTATCTTTGTATCCCATAGCCAATATTTTTCAGTATAGCCGCCGTATACGTCTTTTACATCATCATTTTCCGCACCGCTGTAAAATTTTCCCATATACTGGCCTGCCAGGCTCGCGGCAATCCATTTATAAGTGATGTCAACACCGACATTACCGGTTCTTAAAGGCATATCTTCTATTTTTTTACCTTCGAATTCGGGCTTATAATCATGTTTTTTGATTTCAGAATTATTATAGGTATAGTTGCCCCAAAGCCTGAGCCAGTTAACAGGTTTGGTGCTGATTCCCAGCTCAATTCCGTCGATTTCAGCTTCGCTTGCGTTTTGTTTGTAGTAATGAGTGTGTCCATCAATTTTTTCAGAATGTTTGTAAATCAGATCATCAATATCTGTATGAAAATAGGTGGCGGAGAGTTTTATCCGCCTTGAAAAAAGATACTGATCAACGCCGATTTCATAATTCCACAATGTTTCAGGATCAAGATCAGGGTTGAAATGATAGGTTTTACTCCCCGACGACCATGAACTGTAAAGGTCATAAATATTAGGAGCACGAAATGCCTTGCCTGCAGATCCCTTGATAATGGTGTCGGCAACAGGTTTAAATACAAGGGCAATCTTGGGGCTTATAGCAGTGTCTTCTGGTTCGTCAAACTTTTCTACACTCCCGACATTGCCCGATTCTCCGTCAAACGCTTCCCAGTAATCAAAACGGACACCCGTAAAAAGGGTAAGCTTATCCATGATCTGCCATTCATCCTGAAGATAGGCCGCATAAAATCGGTCGTTGCCTCCGATAATTAATGTTTTTTCTGTTTTGCTGTGCTCATCCCGAAAAAAAGAAATATTATATTTGTCGGTTTCAATATCGTCATACCGGAAAAATAAACCGAATGTTAAAAAATGCTCACCTCCCAAAGGCAGGCTGGCCTGTAGATCAGTAAACCAGGAAGAAGAATCGCTTTCGGATAATGTCCCCTTGGCATCATTGTAGCTTTGTGTTGAGGACGGCTTGGCTGAAGTGTACCATTTGTCCCTTTTTTGATATCCGGTTTTACCATTAAAGAGAACTGGCCCAAACATCTCTTTGTATACCAGAGAATAGTTGAAATTCTCTTTTTCGCTTATTCCGGAATAGTAAGCATAATTTGAGGGTTTAACGCTTGCGCTTTCTCCTCCGCCAATATCAACATTTCCGGTGAATGCCGGGTTCCCATTTTCATCCCGCAAATAGGTATGTGGCCTTTCATAATCATATTTGTGAAATCCCTGCTGGAAATTAAAGGCAAGACTTCCGGTATCGGTTAGATCGTATTTAGTTTTCAGGTTAAGATTCCATCGTTTGGCACTATTATCACCCCTGTCGCCGACCACCCATTTGCGGGTTCCCGAAGTATTTTCAGTTCCCCAGCCGCCTGTAAGGGTTCCTGTTCCGGAACTGATCGATCTTGTTATTAAACAAGTTGGATAACCCTTTGTCTCTTCCCGTTCAAAACCAAGACCGATGCTCAATTTATCCATAAACCTGTCGCCTATATTAATGCTGTACCGGTATGTGTCATCATGGTATGTATCGGAGCGGCCGTATCCGATTTTTGTATTTGCATAAAACTTATCTGGAGTCTTGGTAATAATATTGATCACACCGCCCATGGCATTGCCGCCGTATAAAGCAGATGCGGGGCCCCTGATAATCTCAATCCGCTCCACATTTTCCGTGCTGACAGTGTTCCAGTCAACACTTCCGTTATACCCGTCATTCAGCGGCAGCCCGTCCAGCAAAATCAGGGTCATATCCTGTCCGGCCAACCCCCGAAGTTGAACCTTGGCCATGGATTCGGAAAGTCCCTTGACCCGTTTGGCAAAAACGCCGGTTTCATATTTTATGGCTTCATCAATAGCATGAATTTTATGCTTTTGAATATCTTCACTGGTGATTACGGTCACGCTGCCCGGCGCGCTGTCCACATTTTTTTCCGTTCTTGTTGCCGTTATCACAACTTTGCCGAGCTTGATAATCTCGCCTTCGCTCTCATCCCCCGCAATGGCAAAGCCGTGGAGGGTAAAAATCAGCCCGAATATAAATATCCCTAACAAAAACTTTCTCATTTTAATATCCCCTTTCTTTAAAATTCTGGTGTTTTTTTGACTATCTTTGACACCGGGTCTCCATCCCTGAATCAATCCATAAAAAACCCTTCTTTGTATACATAAAGACCCCCTGTAATATTTCCCAGGACCGGAAATTCCTGAGGTATAAGGGTCAGCACGATTGTGCGGGGCCACTCTCTGTAAAAAAGGGCCTGGGAAAATATTGTCCCCCACAGGCCGAGCGCAATAAAAATAAACGCTATCCAATACTTGTTTCCGGAAAGACGCGCGGCAGGATAAGCAAAAAGAGAAATGATGAACAGGAAAAAGAGTATTTTTTCATTATCCAGGCTCACCACCATCAGGGACATGGCACAAAGGATGCAGCCTTGATCCTGGGATCAATACCTGCGAAACATACAGGGGATACAAACATGATGATTAATATCCTCGGAACAATCTGCCATGTATCGAACAGGCTTTGTATAAAAAAATCAATCATCGAATGTGCCTAAACTACACGAGAAGGCGGTTGATAAAACAGATTATTAATTACTATAAAAATAAAAAAAGTAAATAAAAACAGTATGTTAAAAGCTTATTTTAAAAAATCACCCCTTCCTCAAAAAAAAAGCCAGGAAGGTTTTAAAGGAATTCATACTCTTTAAAACCTTCCTGGCTTTTTTAATTTATATTTTACAGCTTAGATATTATAAGCTGACATGAGACCGTTAAAAATAATAATTTTCGGATGAATAGACTTAAATGGGGTTGGTTCTAACTTTGGTCATCAAATGCCTTAGCTGAGCTATGGTGAAGTTGGTTGTTTGAGCGCAGCGGTTTCAGACGTTTTTAAATTTTATCTTATTATATTATAGCTCAATTTATTGTTGAAATCAGAACTAAACCCCTTAAATGCATCACTTCATGTGATTTTATAACTTTACGTGCTATATTATATATATAATTGCTTTGTCAATAAAAATATTTCGGTAAAACAATGCTTTGTTAAACATATAAACCTCTGAGGGCAATGCGCTTTTTTTACAAAATACCGCCGTTGGGCAGTAAAAAAAACAGATAAAGTTTCAAGGGAAATATTCGGAAATTTTAGGGAGTTGATTTTGATTGACAATGAGTCTGCTGGTCGGTTATAAAAAATTACTTGTAGCAAGAAGCTGCATTTATAGCAAGAAGCTATGTTTACAATATTACAATAAACAAAAAAACAACGATTAAATAATTTAGCAATGCCAGGAAGGTTTAAAAAAGGTCGAAAAGGCCTGTTGAATCTTTCTGGCTTTTTTTGTTTTGGGGTAACTGCTTTTAGATTTCCGTGAAAACGGGAATCCAAAAGTATTGATGGTGCAAATGTCCCGATTTTATATATAAATGATGCATTTAGCAATTCTAATGGTAACTATTCAGCTAATATGTACGGTAGCAGGTATAATCTGATTAAACCTGCTGCGTCTCTTTCATCAGCCACGCTGAATAGTTACTTCTAATGATTTATAAAATGGCGTTAAATGCTATCTCATTTTCATGTTTTCTTGTGCCCGACAGGGCATGGGGATTATTAATAAATATAGACAAAAGGAGGTAACTATATGACTTTTATATCTATAATTGATAAAATATCAGTTTTGACAATCAGTGCTGTTCTTTTATTAACAACATATTCATTTGCTGATGATAAGGATTCGGGGGAAAGGTATTTACTCAAACCTATAACTGTAATTGCAACAAGAACGCCTAAGACATCTTTGGATTCACCGGCAAGCGTCTCTATTATCACCGAAGATGAGATTGGTGCTTTTATTTCCGAGCATCCGTTTAAGCCTCTTGCCAGAACTGAAGGAGTATGGCCCAGGCAGTACAGGGGACTTGCCGATTACTGGGCTCGTCCGGTATTCAGGGGACACAGAGCTCTTGTTATGGTAGACGGGCTAAACTGGTATGATTATGGATATTATTATGATACCGGCGCCATTCCCATGGCAGATATAGAAAGGATTGATGTGGCAAGAGGTCCTTTTTCCGCACTTTACGGTACCCTGGCACAAACTGCTGTAATTAATTATATAACAAAAGTGCCCGAAGATCTGGAAATAAAGGCTTCTCTTTCTTATGGCGACTGGAATAGCAGGTTTTACAGCGTGAGGATTGCAGACCGGCCTTTTCGAAACAATAAAGAGGATGCAAAGTTCAGGTGGGCAAACAACAATCTTGGGGATCGATTTTTTTATTCATTCAGTTTTAAATCCCGTACTTCGGATGGATATACCACAACTCCGTCCTATAAAAGTTTAACCGCCCCCCTTACAGACCCACTTGACCCCGACATACCGGTTGCTACAGGCTGGGGGAAGGATGTGGATCCGCAAAGCGGTAAAAGCCGTTTTAAGATCGGTAACCAGGGAGACAACTGGTATGAAGACTACTGCTTATTTTTGAAAACCGGATATGATTTCAGCCCTGATACCAGATTATGGTACAGTCTGAATATCAGCGAATTTGAATACGGGTGGGAAGATGGTAAAAGCTATCTTCAGGATTCATTCGGTAAAACCCTGCATGAAGGCGATGTTTATATTCAGGATGCAGGAAATACTTATCAATATTCCTTAAATCCGTTTCTTTTTACATCGGATGACAAAAAAAAGGAATCGATTGCACATACTCTCAATTTCAACCATTCTGTGCCTGGTGTTGTCAATATTGTCGCTGTTTTAGGTTTCAACGATAAAGAAAGCTCCACCCATTATGCAAGCAAAAGCAGGTACAAGACAGAAGATAATTACCTTGCACAGGCGGATCTCGCAGCGACATTCCATTTTTTGGATGATAAATGTCTGATTACAGCAGGCGTCCAGGGGGTTCAGGAAAAGGCTGATGTAAAGGACAAAAATCTTTCCGACTGTTATGATGAAAACAGCGCTTCATCTACCCGTGAAGAAACAACAGGAAGAAATCGCACTATGGGCACTTTTATTCAGATGGAATATTCGCCTGTCGATTATTTGACTGCCTATTTCGGTGGCCGATATGATCACTGGTGGGGGGATAATGCAAAATATTCCAACATAAATGGAGAAAACATCAAACATCCTGATGTCGACGATGGAAAGTTCAGCCCCAAATTATCTCTGGTATACCGAATCATGGAGAACGGCAGCATAAGGGCTTCCTATGGAGAGGCATTTACGGCCCCTTCCCTTTACTACAGAACAGCAAGCTATTACTGGGAAAGCGGTGGAACAATATCAATGGCCAAACCGAACCCGAACCTTGACCCGACCACCAATAAAACCTGGGAAATCGGCACTGAATGGGAATTGTGGGAAAAACGGATCAAA
>CAYZXU010000140.1:0-5497 GCA_964482535.1 uncultured Desulfobacteraceae bacterium
GCCTCTCCAGTCCTTTTGGTTAAAAGGTGGATTTGCCATAATAAAATCGGCTTTTAAATCTTTGTGCTGATCATTGTTGAATGTATCAGCATCATTTTCTCCGAAATTGGCAGTTATACCTCTGATCGCAAGGTTCATCTTCGCCAGTTTATAAGTTGTTCTGGTATATTCCTGTCCATAAATAGAAACTTCCTGTTTGTTTCCACTGTGACTTTCAATAAACTTTATGGATTGCACAAACATACCACCTGCGCCGCAGCAGGGATCATAAATTATTCCTTTATATGGTTCTATTAGTTCTGCTATCAGATTTACAATAGTTTTAGGGGTATAAAATTCTCCCTTTCCTTTTCCTTCCTTAATGGCAAATTTTTTCAGGAAATACTCATACACCCGACCGACAATATCCTGTTCGCCATTTTCGAGGGTGTTAATCTCATTAATTTTATCAATTAAAGACGCAAGCTTGGTTTTGTCTAATCCTAAGCGGGAAAAGTAATTATCAGGCAAAGCGCCTTTTAAGGCGGGATTGTCTTTTTCTACTGTATGAAGTGCGGTGTCGATTTTCAGTGCAATATCATCCTGTTTTGCATTTTTACTTATAAAATTCCATCGAGACACCTCTTCGAGAAAAAAAACATTTTCCATATTATAGAAATCTTTCATTTCTAAATATTTTTCTTTGCCTTCTTCAACAAGCTCTTGTTTGCGTCTTTCAAATTTATCACTTGCAAATTTTAAAAAGATAAGTCCCAAAACAACATGTTTGTATTCTGATGGTTCAATAGAACCTCGCAGTTTATCACAAGATTGCCAAAGTGTTTCTTCTATTGATTTTGGTTTTATATTATTTTTCTTTTTTGCCATTTGTTTTTTTATTCCCTGCATATCGATAATATTTCATTTTTATGTATAACGCGGCTTTTTGCGCTCCGCTGCAAGAGCCTTGTTAGCCAGCACCTATTGAGGCAAATGCAAGCGTAGTACTATTATCTTCTACGAAGTCTGCGTTTGCTACGAAATTCTTTATAGCCATTTATAGCTGATTCTAATACATTTAAAGAAAGTCTATTTATGAAGGGTACAATTTCAGGCGAATATTGAATGGTTCCTCCCTTATCAGGACGCCAGTAGAGATGAGCTTTATTTTTTATGTCATACTTCCAAATAATTGCTTGTAGCGTGAAAGTTGTAAATTTTATACCCTTTAATGTTGAACCAATTTTTTTAAGAATGTGGGTTTGTCGTAAAGGATGAGTAATATTGGGGTCGACCCGACGTTTAATGATTAAAGGTTCGTCTTCACTACTCGCAACTTTGACCCCAACTACAACATCAGCGGATGAAACCTTTTTAACAGATTGAAGATTTACGGTAAAAACAGTCAAGAAACGATAAGTATCCAAGTTTTGTGACTCAAGTTCCGTGGTCGCCTGCGAAATTTCTCTTACGAATTGGGCCACAGCTTTATTTTTCGGAGGATTACTCCTTGCTTTCTGTAAGAATTCAATTGGGTCTGGTTGTGTTCCAAACGAAAGAGGTAATAGGCTAATTGTCATCTCATTCGCTATGTCTATATTGAACATAGATAGCATCAAATCTCTAAAGTTAATAATACTTGTTTGGGTCAACCCAAAAATGATTACACTAAATCCTCTTTGATTGTAAAAATGTATCGCATTATTACGATAAGTCAAAAGTGCATTTATATTTTTCGCAACTGGCTCATACGGAATATTAGAAGGAAAAAAATCCTTCACTTTACTAAGCGCCTCTACAACAGAAAAAGTTTTGTAAGGTTGCTTTCTCTTTTTTGGATAGAGTAGCTTTCAATAATAATTCCCAAGCATTGACAAGTAAGATTGAGAAACATTCATCACGGTAAGCAATTTGAGGTTTATTGTAAATTTCGATTGCAGCCAACATTGCGGCTTTTGAATTGTTGCGCAGAGCTGTATATGACCCTCTCAAATTCATGTTTATTTACTTTTATTATTTACCCGCATTGTTGATTACGATGGGCTGGATAACATAGATTAGACGGCCAAATAGCCGTAGTTAATTACGGCTATTTGGCGACACAAAGTTAAAAAGTATAAATAATACAACACATTAATGTTCAGCTTTGTTTTATATTGAAATGTGAAATACGGCTAAAATGCCGCCTATTTCTGATACGCGACTGTTTTGTTGCATCAAAATTACTGCATGTTAATTAGGCAATATGAAAAATGTTTCACCAATAAACCTAAAATAATTTTGCATCTTACTGAATATTTTGTCAATTATTTTAAGCTTATCTGGAAATAATAATTAGGCTGTCTCCTGTTTTACCCTTTTGTCATTAATAATCAGAGTATGCTTTCTTTGGACTACTGACATATCAACAAACTAATGTCGTAAAGATGGCTGTCATTTCCGCGGAAGCTTAGAATCCAGAAGCGCCGTAGCAGCCAAAAATACTGGATTCCCGCCTTCGCGGGAATGACAAGCAGAGGCTGCGGTATTGCTTAGAATCTGAGGGACATCCGGCATGTGGGTATTATTTTCTGGAAGGACGTCTTTGACGTATTTTCTTTTGATGCGATGCTCCTGTTTGCTGGCGATGAATGGAGCCACCGCCAGGTCGAACCCGCCGAAATGGTCTGCAAAAAGCACTCCTGAACAGATGATCGGTAATATATCAATTGGTTAATTTTGTTCTACAAGGCTCCATATTTCTTAAATATGTTGTTTTGGAGTGACTCCATTCACTATTTTTGCTCTGCATGACCAAAGGATCGGATGAAAAGATCGCGGAGGGCATGTCGTCCGTCATCGGAGAGGTAGCGGGTTCCAGTGCCGGCAAACGTATCTGAGGTAATTACAGGTGTGTCCTCAACCCATTGGCCGTCCTTCCAGGAAAACCACCCCTTTCGTTCCTGATCATAGACGTTCAACGGCCGGTTAAATAGTTTTGCCAACTCGACCCCCCATCCGGTACCCCCCTTGACGGTGTTGTCCGCCAGTATCCAGCCGACCGCAATGACATGGTGGCCGTTATTGACCATGTGAAAAATGGACTGGATAATTTTTCGGATCTTATCTGTCCGGGAGTAAGTGCGTTTCATTCGCTTGGACACAATTTCCATGCTGACGTCGCCCCGTTGCAGCTCTTCCAGGTTCAGTACACGGACGCCTCTGGTGCGCTCGGCATTATGCCCTTCAAATGATATATTCACCTCTTTTATGTGCCAGATCTCGGCAAGTTTGCCGAATTCCTCCTCTGCCCCCTTGTGACCACCGCTGTACAGCGTAATTTTTGAAATGTCTGTCATTTTATTACCCCCTGAGTTTTTTAAAGACGTTGTGCGATTATAAAAAAAAACAACCCACCGCGCTTCGGTGCAGGTCGAGCTGCTAAAGTAATTCAGTTTTTTTTATTGTTATAATATCTCCCGTTTTTTCAGTGCCATAACCACCAAGAGTCAGCACCTTTTTTTTGAACTTTTTTGAGTTTATTATTTCAAGCAAAGATTTAATGTTTTCAGATTCAAAATATTTTTCAGGAATAACAAGATCATACTGCTCGGTTACCACAGGCACAAAATCAAGATTTAACGCCTTTGCAGCAGCATATATGCCAAGGCCGGTATCCACAGCCCCGCTCAAAACAGCCACTGCCACCGACATGTGGGTAAACTCCTCATTTTCGTATCCTGTAATACTGTCAGGATCAATCCCAAAATTTTTCAGTTTAAAATCAAGAAGTATTCTTGTGCCCGAGCCTGCCTGCCTGTTTATAAAACTTATATCACCCCTTGCAAGATCTTCTATGCCTTTAATCCCCCTTGGATTTCCCCTGGGAACAATAAGCCCCTGATCTCTTATCACAAGGTTGACCAGTTTAACACTGATATCCGGCAGATATTTTTTTATGTATGAAATATTATAGGTTCCATCTTCCGTATCCAAAAGATGGGAGCCTGCAAGATGGCAAACTCCTTTTTTAATTGCCATCAGGCCTCCCAGGCTTCCCACATGACTGGAAGAGAGTCTAAGGCTGCCGCCCTTTTTTTTTATATGATCGGCCAGAACATCCAGCGTATTATCATGGCTGCCTGTAACGACTATGGTGTTTTCAATTGATGACAAGGGGCAAAGAAGCTCGGCTTCAACAGGCTCATTATAATTTATCCCCTCTGAATTTTCAGGTATACGGATAATTCCATCGGCTTCGGTTATTGATGTAATAGAACCTGCGCCCCTTGGAAGAGGCATTGCAACCATTTTTTTACCCACAACCCCCAGTTTAACACGCAAAAATTCTTCAATCCCTAATTTTGATGGAATTTTTCTTGAGGATAGAGCAACAATTTTCTCTTTCTGCTTTTCAGGCTGACCCAGCATACCTGCGATTAACGGGCTGACAAACTGCTCAAAAACGACTATGGCTGATACAGGATACCCTGGAATGCCGAAAACAGGTTTATCTTTTACTGCTCCGATAATTACCGGCTTGCCAGGCATTATTGTAACGCCGTGGACAAGCGCCTCTCCTGAATCGAGGATAACCTGTTTTGCAAAATCCTCGGATCCGGCAGATGACCCGCCCAGTATCAGAATAATATGATAGCCCCCGTCAACACCTTTTTTTACTGCCTCTTTAATCTTTTCAGAATCATCTGTTATTATATCAGAGCGTTCATAAACTGCTCCGCAGGATTCAGCAAGCTTTCCCATAAGACAGGAATTTGACTCAATTACCAGGCCAGGTTTTAAAGAAAAAAATTTATCATCTCCCGTTCCCTGCCAGTCCACAAGCTCTTTTCCCGTGGGTATAATCAGCACCCTTGGCTTTTCCTTAACTGAAACCTCAAAAATGCCTCCGGTGAGTAATGCGCCCACACAATATGGCGTAACAAGATGATTTCGCGGAAAAAGCAGCTCGGTTGCCACAATATCCTCACCCATTTTACGAACATTTTGCCAGGGATATGCAGGAGCTTCAATCTCTAATATTTTTTCATCCAGAGCATTCACATTTTCTATCATGATAACGGAATCAGTATCTTCCGGCATAACATGGCCTGTATTAATATAATAGGCATCCCTGCCCACAATTAGTTTTTTAGGGTTTGTTTCCCTTGCGCCAAATGTAGCGTCAGCCTTAACTGCAATACCGTCCATTGCAGCAGCATGAAAATTCGGAGAAGAGGCTCTTGCATATACCGGCTGTGCCAGCACCCTGCCAACAGAATCAACCGAATCTATTCTTTCTTCTTTTAGAAGCCCTGACAAATTGAATCTATTAAAAAGTATCTCCCTTGCCTCTGACAGAGATTTCATATTAAGATATATGTTTCGATTAAAATTTCTCTTTTTCATTATTATTTATTAAGCCACCTTGTAATATTCTACAATCATATTGGCAAAACTCTTACCTTAGCACCTTTTTCTATTCCTTCTGAATTTTTTCCTATTTTAACAAGCACGTCCGCTTTTACCATATTACTTA
>CAYZXU010000141.1:0-1678 GCA_964482535.1 uncultured Desulfobacteraceae bacterium
ATCCTGATTGGTTAAAAGGCGCGTCGGGTTTTGAAGGAGATAGAGAACTTGGGGGTTGGGCGGGTGCCGCAGCAAGTGATACTGCGGATTGGTTTGAACGGAGGCTGGAACATCTTGATTTGATTGAGGTTCGTGGAGAAACGCTGCCTGAAGAGATAAAATTGCCGGATGGGACAATTATTAACTCCAAACAGGGGACTGTACCACGCCAGGCTAATTTTACCTGTGCTTCCTGTGGACGGAAAAGTAATATTCTGGATTCTGTAAAACCGACCAAACATACATCACCGGTTGCAGCTTATTCTTTGCAATGTTATTGCCCCATGTGCAATGCTGAAGGGTTTAATTATAGTGGCCGTTACTTTAAAATCATCGAAACAGGAGATATCGAACGACTTAAAATAGCTGAAAACGAATGGAATAAACGATCTAAAACAAGTTTAAATAATTACTGGCCTCGAACTTCAACAAATCCTTATTCTACTAATGTGAAAGATAATGATAGTCGAATACAGAATATGGATCGTTGGCAATATGACCAATGGTGGAAAATGTTCAACCCTCGCCAACTTTTAGTCCATTCGCAATTATTAAGATCAATAATTAATAATACTGAAAAAAAATGGTCTTTGGATATAAAGGAACAGGCATTAGGAATTTTTCAACAATATTTGCGTAATCAGAACATGTTCATTTTCTGGAATCCACAGCGGGATACGCCAGAACCCATGTTTTCAAATGCAAATTATCATCCCAAAATGCAAGTAGTAGAAAATTGTGTTTTTAATAAGTTGGGTAGAGGAAACTGGCAATCGTCTTCTTCAAAATGCATTGATGCTTTATGTTGGTCCAACGAACCTTGGGAACTCTTTGTTGCGGATGAAAGTACTATAAAATCAAAAAAGGTGTTTCCTAAAGATCCTATAATACCTGGAAATGAACAGTTTTGCGGTTCATCAACTGATTTAACAATTCTTGGTGAAAATTTATTCGATCTTGTAATTACAGATCCTCCTTTTAGTAACAATCTATTTTATGCTGATCTGTCAGAGTTTTTTTATGCCTGGTTACGTATTCCGCTAACTAAGTGGTATGAAGGCCTATCAGTACAGAAATATTTTCAACCCGATCATACTCCTCGAGCAATAGAAGTTGTTGAGAATGTCGCTGAACATCCGGATGATCGAGAAGAATACGAAAAATTACGTTATATTGAAGCTAAATATGAAAAAACTATAAAAAAATTAACAGAAGATGACAATATTCAAGAAAAAGATTTAAATCCTTTTTACCAAACGGAGCCATCTTCAGAATTCTACCGTCAAACTCTAAGTTTATGTTGGACAGAAACCTACAGGTTACTTAAAGATGGTGGCCTAATGGCATTCACATTTCATCATAGTGAGGATGCACCATGGATTGATGTACTTAAGTCTCTTTTTGACGCTTGTTATATTCTTGTCGCTACATATCCGATAAGAAGCGATGAATCAAAAGGGGCCAATGCAGCCTTTGGGAGCAAAAAAATCGAATACGACATAATCCACGTCTGCCGAAAACGCCTCGAAGAACCGCAGCCGGTAAGCTGGGCACGTATGCGGCGGTGGGTAAAATCCGAAACACAGCGTCTGAAAGAACTTCTTGAAAATACTCACGGAAAAGAATTGCCGGAATCAGA
>CAYZXU010000141.1:1778-5497 GCA_964482535.1 uncultured Desulfobacteraceae bacterium
ACCCTTCGCGGTACCGGTATTTCACAGGGTGATCTGGAGGCGAAAGGCTGGATCAGGGTTGTCGGCAGAGTTGTTCATGTGGTGCCCGTTCAGGAGCGATTTGTTTATTTTACGGAGCGGGGCAGAAACCGGAAAGTGATCAAAACAGACCTGGATCAGTCACATTTTCTCATTGGCGCTGCAATTCCGAATTCTGGAATGAAAATCGAGAACGAATTAAATAATCCAAATTTTAGAATAAAAAAATCGGTTGATGAAATTTTGAAATGGTATGCAGAGGTGAATAAAGAAGATGTAACACGTCTGGCTGCAAAAACAGCATCTCAACTGGTTGAGCACTGGCGCAGCAAGAGAAAAGAAAAACCACAGAGACTGCAACTCAGTTTGTTTGAAAAGCTTGAGGAGAGTGAATAATGGACATAATCTCAAATACAGTATGGCAGCGCAGGGGCTCAAGCGTAATATTTGATCAAAAAAGTCTGGGCAGGTTTATTCGTGAAGAAGCCGTTATTTCCCTTCGTCAGGCCTTATTCTGGATGAACGGACTGCCTTCAGTCTCACCGGTTTCAGGAAAAACCATATTGATTTCAGGTTTGGAAACACTTATTGAAACGCTTCCTTCGGGTGAGGCGGAATTGTTTCTTACACGGCGTGTTCGGCCGCTTATAATTCAAATTCAAAATAGCTGGACAGACTGCGGCGTATTATTTGGTTTTTCCGCCCATGAAAAAGCATTTGAAGAGACCGCCCTTGACGAAGAAGTGCTGTTCAGAAGACGAGACAGACAGACAATCCGTCTGTCGGAATCTCTTTGGGATGGCAGCGCCTCTTTAAATATGAAGAGAATAACAAAAGAAGCTGATGATACCGAGAAAAATTTAACGGTCGGTTATTATGTCGCACGAATTTCATAAAATAAATCCCGGGCAGAAAGTTACACATACCGAACTCGGCGAAGGTGTCGTTGTTGGTCATGAACCTGGGGGTTATATAAAGGTCTTTTTTCGTGAAATCGGTGAACGCCGGGTTTCTGCAGATACGCTCACGCTTACAAAGGATCACTATGATCAGGTGATCAGCGGTATGAAACCGGCTGACCCTAATCGTCTGGAAAAAATATGGCTCTCCCTTGAGGCGGAAAAAATTCCGCTTATGGAAAGCGCTGCTGTTTTAACTTCCGCCAAAGTTGATCTTTTGCCGCACCAGGTTGTGCTGGTTCATCGGGTTGCAAACGCCCGGCCCAAACGCTTTTTAATTGCCGACGAAGTCGGTTTGGGTAAAACCATTGAGACTGCGCTTATTTTAAGAGAGCTGGCATCACGGGGAGAACTGAAACGTGCAATGATGGTTGTCCCAGCAGGTCTGGTAGAAAACTGGCGCAGTGAATTAAACGATGTGTTCAACCTGGATTTTGAGGTGTTTGGGAGTGAAGGTGATGTTACAGATCGCAAATCAAACGCATTTGCAAAACATAACCTCCTGATAGTATCTGTTGATACTTTAAAACGCCGTACCCGTATTAAAAAACTACTTGATGCCCCACCCTGGGATCTTGTTGTATTTGATGAAGCGCATCACCTCAGTGTTTACCGCAACGGCAATCGGGTTAAAAAGACCGAAAATTTCAAGCTGGCAGAAGCCCTGCGCGGCCATTGCCGTGATCTTCTTTTCCTTTCAGCCACACCGCATCAGGGTGATTATTTCAGATTCTGGATGTTGATACGTCTGCTGACACCCGGGCTTTTTGAAAGTGCGGCCGATATGGTTGACAACCGCCATCGCCTTAATGCGGTTGTGATTCGACGAACCAAAGCCGACGCATGTGCTCAGGACGGCAGTCCTCTTTTTGCACGCCGTATGGTGCATACTGAAGGGTTCAATCTTTCAGAAAAAGAAAAAGAGTTTTATAACGCACTCCTCGATTACCTGCGTGACGGCTATAATATGGCAGCAAAGCAGGGCAACAAAGGGCGCGCGCTTGGCTTTGTAATGACCGTATTTCAAAAAATCGCTGCCAGTAGTTTTGCAGCTATTAGGTCAACGCTAAAACGCCGACTTCTTATGCTCACGGTTCAAGAGGCCATAGAATGTGATGAACTCCTTGATGTGGATGGTCGTAACCGTGTTTTGGCGGAAGCGAGAAATTTAATACATGAGGCTTACAACTTTTCTTTTGATTCTGTTGGAAAAGCCCAGGTTGAAAAGGCTCTTGCAGATGCAAAAATACAGCTTCTCAAAAAACGTAATACTGCTCAATCTTTTGTAAAAACAGCAGAGAGCTGGTCTGATACGGAAAGATCAGCAGCAGGCGGTGAAGACTCGGCTGCAATCCTTGTTTCACTGGCACTTCCTGAAGAGCGGCTGCGCATCCATGAATTATTAACCAAATTTCCTGATATTGCTGAAACAAAAACAGATGTTCTCATAAGCGCTTTAAAACAAATTTGGCATCAGAATCCAAATGAAAAAGTTGTTATATTTGCGACTTATCTCGGCACCGTGGATGCGATTAAGCAAAATCTTATCTCTAAATTCCCGGATAAAGGTGTCGATGTTCTTAAAGGCGGCGATCACGGCTCAAAAACAGCTGCACAAAAACGGTTTAAACGTAAAGATGGGCCAAAGGTGCTTATCTGCACGGCAGCAGGCAGGGAAGGGATAAATCTCCAATTCGCCCGCATCCTTTTCAACTATGACCTGCCATGGAACCCAATGGATCTGGAACAAAGAATCGGACGTATCCACAGATACGGCCAGGAATATACCGCACAGGTATATAATCTCGTTGCCGCAGATACAATCGAAGGCCGGATATTCCTTCTTCTTGAAGAAAAGCTTGTTGATATTGCCGATGCACTTGGCAAAATTGACGAGCATGGTCAAATTGCAGAAGATTTGAGAACTCAGGTACTTGGTCAGTTAGGCAGTTCCCTGAGTTATGACCGGCTATATCAGGAGGCTCTTGATGATCCAACGCTTAACCGTACCCGCCAGGAACTTGAAGTGGCTATGACAAATGCCGACCTTGCAAGAAAAGTTGTATTTGAATTATTTCAGGACATTGATCGTTTTAATCTGGGCGATTATCAAAAATTTGAGGATGACGGGCAAGGTATGCAGCGCCTTGTGGGCTTTCTCTCACGCGCCGCGAGATGTGCCGGACAGGAGTTCAGAAAAGAAGCTGAAACCCGTTGGGATCTGATCGAAAACGGAAAGACGGCGCTGCAATTTACCACAGATCGAAATCAGGCCATGCAGGAAGAAACGCTTGAATTAATAGGTCTTGAACACCCTGTCATCCAAACAAAAATAAAACATTTTACTGCCCTTGAGCCTTCAAATCGTTCAGCCTTCGGCAGCCTTGACGGCATTCCCGGCAGCGGATTATTGACTACCTGGAAAATTAATGCTCAAACAAAAGACGGCCTCGTCAGCCACCATATTATTAATATCGGGATCACAGAAGATGGTAATCGCGCTCCATGGCTTGAACATCTAAATGATAAAATTCTTGCTGTAAATAATGATAGTCCAGTCAGGGCAGAATTTTGGAAAAATATCGCTTTAAACCATAAGCGACATATTCAGGAACTCCTGCATAGAGAATTGGTATATTCAGGGATTATAAATGAGGAAATGTCCTATTCATCCCGTCTTCTTGCTGTCTTCGGAGTGCTCTCGATAGATGAGGGCGGGGACGTATTTTAAATTATGACCGA
>CAYZXU010000142.1:0-5466 GCA_964482535.1 uncultured Desulfobacteraceae bacterium
CTGAACAGGAATCTGAACCTGAACAGGAGTTGGATGAAGATGACAGGGAAATACTTGAAGATTTTGTGACAGAGTCTCTCGAGGGGCTTGCCTCCATTGAAATCAGCCTTATGGAGCTTGAAGAGAATCCTGATGATATGAATATAATAAACTCAATTTTCAGACCATTTCATACCATAAAAGGGGTTTCGGGATTTGTTAACCTGAACACTATAAACAAGCTGGCGCACAGCGCTGAAAGTTTGCTGGATAAAGCCAGGAGCAGGGAAATTATAATACAAAACAAGATCATTGATATTATCCTTGAAGTAACTGATGTGCTCAAAAAAATGGTCGAGGATGTCCGGGACGGGCTGGAATCCGGAGGGCATCTCGATAAGGGGCTGGATACTTCCTCTTTAATAGTCAGGCTCGATGATATTACAAGCCTGAAAGATCTACCTGAAAAACCACTTATAGGTGAAATATTAATTCAAAAAGGGGAGATAAGTACCAATGATCTTGAGCAGGCCCTTGAAATACAAAAAAACGAACCGGACAACAAGATCGGCAAGATACTTGTCAAAGAAAAGAAAACAGGACCTGAAAAAATAATTTCCGCCCTGCGGGAACAAAAAAAACCTGACCGTCAGCAGGCTGAACATCATGTCAAGGTTGGCACACAAAAACTGGATAATCTGGTGGATTTAACAGGAGAACTTGTTATTGCCCAGGCAATGTTAAGGCAAAATATTTCCGTTATTTCAGCGGATGATCAGCAGTTATACCGGAACCTGAACCAGTTGGCGCAAATTACTTCAGGTTTGCAGACAACAGCGATGTCCATGCGCATGGTTCCCATAAAAGTTACTTTCCAGAAGATGGTGAGACTGATAAGGGATCTTGCTAAAAATTCCGGGAAAAAAGTAATGCTTAAAATGTCAGGAGAAGATACGGAAATTGACAGGAATGTGGTGGAAGAATTGTATCAGCCGATGGTACACATGATTCGCAATTCCGTTGACCACGGCATTGAAACACCTGAGGAACGGGAAGCTGCTGGAAAGCCCAGGTCAGGTACTGTATTTTTGCGGGCCTATCACCAGGGCGGTAAGATTATCGTTGAAATTAAAGATGACGGCAGGGGGCTGGACAAAGAAAGAATTCTAAACAAAGCCGAATCAAGCGGTCTTATTGATGATAGAAACAAATTAACGGATTCTGAAATTTATAACCTGGTTTTCAAACCTGGGTTTTCCACGGCAAAAGAGGTAACGGATATCTCCGGTCGGGGTGTCGGGATGGATGTTGTTAAAAAGGCAATTGAAAAATTAAAAGGGCATGTGGAAATTAATTCCACCCAGGGCAAGGGCTCGACATTTACAATAAGTCTTCCACTCACCCTTGCCATTATAGAGGGCATGGTGGTCAGGGTAGGCAAGATGAAGTACATTATACCGGCTCTATCTATTCTGGAGGCATTAAGACCGGATAAAAAGCAATGCTCTACTGTCCAGGGCAACGGAGAAATGATAATGTGCAGGGGAAGTCTTTTATCCCTGATCCGCTTAGATAATCTGTTTGAAGTCAATGGTGACAGCGTTCATCCATGGGAAGGTCTCGTGGTGGCAGTTGAGTATGAGGATGAGCAAAGAGCTCTCATGCTGGATGAATTATTGGGAAAGGAAGAAGTGGTTATAAAAAGTCTGGGTAAAGGCATAAAAAATATCAAGGGTATATCAGGAGGAGCAATTATGGGAGACGGCAAGGTAGCTCTTATACTCGATATGGCAGGTATTTTTGAGCTTGCAAGGCAATAAAACCGTTTTTACCTGATAAAAAAATATTCCGGTTAAAAAATTCAGGGCAGCTTGATTCAAGCTATACTGTTAACCAAAAAAAGGGAAATGGAACTGATTATGAATGTTATCGTTGGGGTTGCGGATATGAAGGTCAGTAATGATTCGGATTCAATAGTTGTTACCTATTCTCTGGGATCATGCATAGGGATAGGTGTTTATGATGAAACAGCGAGGGTCGGCGGCATAGCCCATTTTATGCTTCCCGAATCCAAACTTGATTTGACAAAGGCTAAAAAAAATCCATACATGTTTGCAGATACCTGTATCCCCCGTCTTTTCAAGTCAATGTATCAATTGGGCGCAACAAAGCAGAGAATGCGGGTTATCGTGGTTGGGGGAGCACAGATACTTGACTCAAAAGGATTTTTCAATATCGGCAAGAGAAATTGCATGGCTGTTAAAAAGATATTCTGGAAAAATAATGTAATGATTAGTTACAAAAATGTAGAAGGGACTGTCAACCGGACATTGAAACTTGCAATAAAAAGCGGTCAGTTCCGGTTAAAGACATCAGGGGGAAAAGAGGTGGAGATATGACCGATATAAAAGAATTCATTAAAAAAATTAACAAGCTGGAGCCCATATCCCGGATAACGCAAAAAGTTTTGTCAATCATTGAAGACCCCGAAAGTTCCGCATCCGAATTGTCGGAGATCATCAGTTATGACCAGGCGGTAACAGCCAATTTGTTAAGGATGTGTAATTCATCTTATTTCGGTTTATCGAGACAAATAGATTCCGTGCATCACGCAATTGTTTTTCTGGGGATGGATCAGGTCGTTAAAATCGTTTTAATGAGCTGTGCTGCTAAAAACTTAATGCAAAGGCAAGCCGGATATGATCTTCAGGAAAATGAGCTTTGGAGGCATTCAGTTGCGTCGGCCCTCATAACCCGTGATCTGATTGAAAAAAAGGGGCAAAAACAGAATTACCTTATCTTCACGGCAGCGCTTTTAAAAGATATCGGCAAGCTTGTTTTGAGTCAGCATGTGGGTGATTCTTTTGAGGAAATCAACAGCCTTGTAACAAAACACGGTTTGAGTTTTGCAGAAGCGGAACAAAAGGTGATCGGAATTGATCATGCGGAACTTGGGGCCATGATAGCGGACAAGTGGAAGTTTGGCTCCAAAATAGTAGATATTATCCGCTATCATCACCAGCCGGAGAAATCCTTAAAAAATAAATTTGAAACCTATGTTGTTCATCTCGCGGATATTATCTGCATGATGCTTGGAATTGGGCTGGGAGCGGATGGTCTGGCATATAGAATAGACAACTCAATGCTTGAGTATCTGGAATTTACGGAAATTGATATTCAGATAATTATGGCCGGATTCGGAGAAAAACTTGAAAAAGTGGAAGAACTTGTCGGGATTTCCTGAATAAATTGATTTTGAACTGTTGCCCTGATTTTTCATAAAAAAAGAAGATTGTAGTTATTATAAACAAGGAGGTAAAGGAATATGTCATATAATATTCTGATTGTTGACGACTCGCTGCCCATGAGAGCGGTTATTAAAAAAAGCATCAAGCTATCAGGCTTTAATGCAGGTCAGTTATTAGACGCTTCTAATGGCAAAGAGGCTCTGGATATTTTACGGAATAGCTGGTGTGATCTCGTTGTTACGGATTATAATATGCCTGGCATGAACGGTATGGAATTACTGATGGAAATAAAAAATGATGAAACCCTGGGTAGTATTCCGGTTGTAATGGTCACTACGGAAGGGAGCGCCCTGCGTATAAAAGAGTTCATGGAAGCGGGAGCTGCAGGTTATATAAAAAAACCTTTTACTCCTGAACAGATCAAACAACAATTAAACAATATACTGGGAGAACCTGAAAATGGAGAAGAAAACGCTGATAACGGCGATGAAGAGTTCGATTTCTGAAATTATGGAAACCATGTTTTTTACGCCCGTGGAATTTCCGGTCACTGTTCCGGAAGGATTGCCTGATTTAAAAGAACCCGATAAAATAATTAGCGGCATGTTAAATTTTCACGGACCTTTTTCAGGATATTTTATTTTATCTGTTCCCAAAAAACTGGGAAGTTTGTTTACCTCTGATTTTTTGGGGGAAGATGAAGAAAATATTTCCGGCGAGCAACTATCCGAAACAATAAAAGAAATCCTGAATATGCTTGCCGGAAGCACTTTTACCAATTATGACGATAATGCTGTTTTTAATCTTGATATTCCGAAAATCGTTGATTGCAACAAAGCAAAAACAAATATAGCAAGTCCGGAGGAAAAACTTGTTGTCATTGCTCAAACTCCGGATAATTGCCTGTCGTTTACGATGTTCGAAACTCCTTCTTAAGAGGTCTTATGAATAAGAACATAAAAGTTCTGATTGTTGACGATTCTGCTGTTATACGCAAGGTTTTTACAGAAGAACTCTCCCGTGAAAGAGGGATAGAAGTGGTAGGCACAGCCCCTGACCCATATGTGGCAAGGGATAAAATAGTTCAGCTAAAGCCGGATGTCGTAACTCTGGACATAGAAATGCCCAGAATGGACGGTCTGACCTTTTTAAAAAAGATCATGAAGTATTTTCCCCTTCCTGTAATCATTGTCAGTTCTCTTACGGCAAAGGGAGGCAAACTGGCTTTAGAGGCGCTTTCTCTCGGGGCGGTTGAAGTTATTTCAAAACCAACCGCAGCATATTCCGCAAAAGACATGGGCATTCAACTCGCAGATAAAATCAGGGCAGCGGCTCATGTAAATCTTCAGCAAAGAGCAGCGCAAAATAAAGCTTTTGCCTCTGTAAAAACGAACCTCCATACACAAGCGCTTTCATCTACCACCGGCAAAATTATAGCAATCGGAGCATCAACCGGGGGAACAGAGGCCATTAAAGTAGTCCTTTCCGGTATGCCCGTCAATGCACCCGGAATTGTAATTGTGCAGCACATGCCTGCCAAATTTACAGCCTCTTTTGCTGAAAGGCTGAACGATCTTTGCGCTATCAATGTAAAAGAGGCTGAAGACGGAGATTCAGTTATTAACGGCAAGGCGCTTATTGCACCCGGAAATTATCATATGCTCTTAAAAAGAAGCGGAGCTCGTTATTATGTCCAGGTAAAAAAAGGACCCCTTGTACATCACCAGCGTCCGGCAGTAGATGTCTTGTTCAAATCCGTGGCACAGTATTCGGGCAGTAATGCTGTTGGCGTTTTGCTGACCGGCATGGGAGCCGATGGAGCAGAAGGATTATTGAGAATGAAACAGGCCGGAGCAAGGACTGTTGCCCAGGATGAAAAAAGCTGCGTTGTTTACGGTATGCCCAAGGTTGCGGTTCAGCTTGACGCTGTAGAAAAGGTGGCAAGTCTTGCGCACATAGCTGAAACTTCACTTAAAATGATTGTGTAAATCTGTTTTTGATGGATGGAATGATAAAATAATGGGATCTGTTAAAAGCCAGTACCAAAAACTTAAAGATATAGTCTACAGGGAATGCGGCATTAATCTGCATGAAGGCAAGGATGAACTTTTAAAAACCAGGCTTGCAAAACGGCTGCGAATAAAAAAAACAGATTCAGTTGCCGACTATGTCAGGTTAATAGAAAGGGATAAAAAGGAACTGTCAAATTTTATAGATGCCATAACTACAAATCACACTT
>CAYZXU010000143.1:0-5273 GCA_964482535.1 uncultured Desulfobacteraceae bacterium
GACAAAAACGAAAGTGTGCAATCATTCATTGACAGAGCAGACCAGGGCCTCCTCAAAGCGAAGCGCCTCGGAAACAACTTGATTCCTTCCGAGGCGTTTTGCTTTGAGGAGGCACTGGTCTGCTCTGTCGATGAATGATTGCACACTTTCGTTTTTGTCTCCCAAAAAGGTGGCTATCCCGAAGCTGGCGGTAACTCTGATATCGTTTGTTCCAACTTTTACGAGCTTATCCTGAATTGCTTTGCGAATTCGCTCCGCCACTTTGACTGCCTGTTGAATAGAAGTTCCAGGGAGAACGATAATAAACTCTTCTCCACCATATCTGCACACGGTGTCCGTCAGCCTGACCAAATCCTTCAAAACGGCTGCAATGCTTTTTAAGATCATGTCACCGGTGGGATGACCATAGTGATCATTTACGCTTTTGAAATAGTCTATGTCGAGAATTATCAACGATAAGGGAGCACCTGTGCGCTTCGCCCTTTCCATCTCAGACCGAAGTACCGACACAAAGTGACGAACGTTGTACAAGCCCGTGAGCGGGTCCACTATGGCAAGGTTTCTAAGCTTTTTGTTTTCGGACCGCAATTTAAGATAAACTCTATATAAAGAACACCGCTTAGGAATAGCCGGTTCAGGAACTCGCAAAATCATGACGTGGTCTAACAGAAAGTTACTCGATAAAAATGGGCCTCTATGGCCCATCGGTCAGCATTTTTTCATGATTCAGAAACCTTTTTTAACACCTCGAGATTTTTTAAAATCCGTCGTTGGTTTTTCTTAAGGTTTTCCTTGTTAGGATGATCTTTGTTTGCCCGTTTTTGCCTAGTGCGCGTTGTCTTTGATGTCATAAAAGCACTGACCCTCCTTTCGATAAATGCTAACATTCGCTGAACCACAGCGCCTATAGCAGCTTCACGGCAATATGTCCATGCATTTTTACATGGGAATCGGCTGTTTCTACAGTTTTACGAAGATTTCTTAGATTCCGGTTTTTCCGGATTAGCCCATTTTCCCTGAGTATTTTCCATGCTCGTGGTATGAAGTTCAAGAAATATTTTTTACCCTTAGCTATGCCGAGGAAAGCAAAGGCTCCTAGGATCTGGAGGTTCCTCGTAAGCATGAGATATTCAAGGCGAACAGGGTTAAAATCTTTTCGCATGCCGGTATAGTAGTTGATTGCCCGTTTTTTCCAAGAATCAGGAACAGATACATAAGGGTCTATCACGAAGGAAGCCAAGTCGTATTCCGGTGGGCCATAGCGCATGGACTGATAATCTATAAGCCTAAAGGTTCCATTATGGATCATTATATTCCTGGACTGGAAGTCTCTGTGAATGACGCTGTCACAATTCCATGTACCAGCTTTCTCGGCGAGAAAACAAAAGTCATCTTTTAAGTAATCCCAGGTGATGTTGAGTCCCAAAAAGGATTTTAGGAAAGCTGTTCTAAAGTACTCAAGTTCTTTTTCTATGACGAAGACGGGATCGTAGCACGAGCCATCCGGACATACTGTTTCGTCAAAGGCCAGTGGGCCTCTGGAATGAAAAAGTGCCATGAGTTCCACGGCCGATATCCACGTACGCAAAGATGCCCGCTGGGGAACTTTTTTTACCACATCTTGTAGATGATCATCTCCAAGGTCCTCTATAAGAAACAATCCCCTGTGTAAATCTTCTGCAATTACTTGGGGAACTGGTATGCCATAACGACGTAGATTGCTAGAATGAACCAAAAATGCCAGGTTTTCCCATTTTCGGGCGGGATTATTCGGAGAATTGTGCACAAGGACTAGACTACCATTTTCTAAGTAAATTCGAAAAAAAGAACGATCCGACCCATCGCCTTTTAGCGGCACAATCTTTTTTATCCGTTGGTATCCACACTCTTTAATAAATCGTATAAGTTCTTCCATCCTCAGTAAAGTGGGTATATCCCTGTTTGCGTGATGATTTTTCGTGAAAAAGCGCCTTTTAAGGTAACGCCATCACATACAATGCAGGACTCAATAGTAGTGCCGTCCGTCAACTTTACGCCGTCCCAAATGATTGACCTGAACGCCTTTACGTTTTTTCCGAAACTGACATTTTTACCACAGAAAAATGCCCTGTCATTTCGCGCACTAAAATGGGCTTGAAAGTAAACCAACGGTTCACCTAAATCATGCCATCGCAGATCATTGAAACAAAAGGCTCGTATGAAATATCTCGGTTCCCTCCCAACAGCCTTTTGGTCAATCAAAGCGTTGTAAAATTCAATAATGTCTATAAAGGAACCGTCCCAATTTAGGTTGTGGAAAATATCGGCGTGAATCAATTGGATGCCTGTGTACGCTACAAGTTTGGTGTTCGGCTTCTTCCCCGCTGTTCTGAATCGCAAAACCCGACCATCAGTAGATATAAGAACATTTTTTTGATGGGGTAGCGCATTTCCGGAAAATACCATAGACACTCCATCTGCCTTTTCCGCCATAAGTCTTTCCAATACAGTGTAGCTGTTCTCAATCAGGGTATCACCGTTCACGACCAGAAGATATTCCGAATCGGATTGTTGAAGGGCATTAAAGATAGCACCTCCTGAACCAAGGATACAGGGCTCTTTGAGCAAAAAAACTATGTCTTTGTATTTGTCTGTGAAAATTTCGAAGTAAGGTTCTAAAGCGTGGACATTTACAAATATTCTGGAAACATGGACATTTTGCAGAGCGTCAATCCAGTGCTCCAGCAAGGGTTTTCCCTTAAAAGGTATGAGGACTTTGGGTCTGTGAAATGTAAGAGGCTTTAGACGAGTGCCCCATCCGGCGGCGAGAATTAGAGCATCCGTCATATTTCCTCCAAGCGATTCTTGGTGATCGCCGAGCTTGCGCAAGGTGTCAACCGATTGTCTCATTTTTTCATGATTCAATACCCCAAGAAGCGGATAAAATCTTTGATAAGCTCCTCGTCAAAGGATTCTTTCATATCAGTAGTCATGACCGTAAGGGCTTCGAACGGGCTCAAGGCATCACGGTAGCTCCTCTGCATCGTTAAAGCATCGTAGCAGTCAACAATGTGTACTAACTTGGCAAGGGGATTGATTTCTTCGTCTGTAAGCCCCGCGGGATAGCCCTTTCCATCGGAACGCTCGTGATGTTGTAAAACAATGTCAAGGCTGTCTTGGTTTAGAAAATCGTGTATTTTTAGTAGTTGGAAACCTATTTCTGGGTGCTTCGATATGATTTTAAACTCTTCTTGAGACAAGGGGCCTGGTTTGCTTAGGAGTTCCGAAGGTAATTCTATCTTTCCCACGTCGTGCAACAAGGCACCGATTCCTAAATCAATTAAGTAGGCAACGGAGATGATTCCGGTGATGCTTGCAAAAGCGATGCTCAAGAGTCCCACTTGTACCGAGTGTGCAAAAAGACTGTAATCTTTGGCAAAAAGCCTGCATAGCATGGAAGCTGATATCTTGTTTTTTATTATAAAAAGTGCATAGCTATCCACGAATTGTCTGACTCGTTCCATGTTATTTCCAGACTTCGGATTGAACATCACTGCTCTGATTACGTAGTGGGCATTTCTGTAGGCGATAGAGATCTTTTTCATAACGGAAACGTGGGGATTATCCAAAAGTTCCGCAGTATTATATAATAAATTGTCAAGGAAATTTTCAATTTCACTGATGTGGACATATACTATGTTAATTGTCGTTTCTTTTAGAAATTGTTTCCATTTCGGTGAGAGGAAATCTCCTTTTTCGGCTATTTTAACAAACTTAATCGGGACGTCTTCTTCCCGGGTGCGAACGGGGAGGTAAATTCCGAATGAGAGCGGTTTACTTAAAGAAATGTCATTAAGGTACACCTTCTCGAAGTTCGAAGCGTCGGGAATTTTCTTCAGAAGTTTGCTACGTACCCTAAGCACCTTTGCATTTTCTATAATGGTTTCAAATTGTGGCACGGTCTATACCTTTTGTATTGCCTTTACAATTACTTCATCGACCTCTGATTTCATCACCCTTAATTTCCTGTCATTGCAGCGGCTCATTCCTAGAAAAAATCTTACAAAGTCGGCAAACTCGGCATCTTCCGAAAGCACAAGGTGAGTGAAGGCATTCCCGCTGAAAAACCTATGCCAAAATCTTTGTTTTTTGCTGCTGATCTCTTCCTCTGTCACTTCAAAGAAAGTATCCCACCGGAAATCTTTCCATTCCCGTTGAGGTAGAGTGTCAATTATTTTGAGTATCGGGTATTTCCATTTCCTCGGACTTATCCTTGGATCTGCCAAGAAGGGAAAATTCCATACAAGTTCAGTACAAGACAGTCCGTTCCCACTGGCGTACTCGAACATCGCCTCTAGAATGCTTTCCCCCCACAGCAGGACGTGAAATAGTGGGTTTGCTCGTTCGCTGGAAAAATAAAAAGAGCTCAACCCTTGTGTCATCTCAAGCCAGAACCGCCTGGCTTCTACTGGGAGTTCGTTAAATATTTTTGCTTGTAAGCATACTTCCCTGCGGCATTTGTCTCCATAACCCGTCAGATACCGCAGGTCTCGCCCATTGTGAACAGCCGGATGTAACAAACAGCCTACGCGTCGTCCTTGATCATCGAGGTAGCCCAGTCCCCAGCAAAAGAAACCCATAACAGGGCCCAAATTGATCTTTTTCTGCAGGAAGCGCACTCTGTTTTCCCTAAATTCCCGTTTTAGGCTTGATATATAATTTAGGTGATCGTAACCAGCGGGCCTTATGGGTGGGCAACATCGAAAACAAGTGGTATCCTCAAAAGGTGTACACAGGCATAGGCTTTGTTCGTTGACTGCCTTGCTTGACTCTGATAATGAGCCCCTTGAAGGAGGTGTTGAAATGCCCATTTATGAATTCCGATGCACGAACTGTGGCCGTATCCGAGAGTTTCTGATTATTTCTTCTAACGATACCGTTGAAATACGTTGTGATAAATGTGGCTCTGAACAGATGGAACGGGTTGTAAGCAGAACCAGTCATTTTGTGAAGCCATCTTCCGGTGAAGGGCCTTCCGTAACAACTCGGTCTTGTAGCCCTGGTTCTTCATGTGCAACCCTCACATTACCCGGATACGAACGATAATTTTCCTGAGCATTGCGCCCCGGGACAACAGTAGTTCCGGGGAGTTAAATCTTTTCAAATATACCGGCTTACGGTGAATTTTCCCTTTACTTTTCGCCGTCTGAGTAGAACATACAGGGCTCCCAAACCCCCATCACATGCCCTAGCCGATGAGAAAGCCAGCACGATGTTACGCAAGGATCCATGAG
>CAYZXU010000144.1:0-5268 GCA_964482535.1 uncultured Desulfobacteraceae bacterium
TGCCGCTGACTATGAGAAATGTACGCATAGGATAGAGAAGCCTATACATGAGAGCGCACCTCCTAATAGCATCCCCTAATGAACACATAACTACAAATATTGAACCATATAGGAAAAATAAATTACGGTATTTCAATGTCATGCATCGCTATATTAAGAACAGTCTCACAAGAAATGCTTCCTTAAGAAGACTTGAGCTGAGAAGCCATAACTAGCACATTACAGAGCGTCGCTAAGAAAGCCTCGCATTTCAATCCGGGAATGAATTAGGGAGACGGTCAAGTCCCTGAAGGGGATTATAGCCCGTATCTCCCCCAATGAAAGAAACGGGCCATCCTGTGCATGCCCGATGAGGAGCAATGCCAAGAGAACGCACAAACATCCCCACAAAGAATCCTTGCTCTTCAGGGTGGGAAGGAGGTCAAATTTTTAAGAATGCTTTTCTCTAACGTTATTCGGCCAAATTATAGATTTTAAGTGCTCCTATGATATCAGGACATTATAAAAATAAGGAAAATGAGATGAGATTGCTAATAAATTAAAGATTAGCTGAGCTGACATCTTCTTTGTCTTAAAGCAAGATGTGTTCCCATGTTAATACTACAACTATAATGATAGAAATTTTGTTGTATGTGTTGTGTGACAAGAGGAGATGCATGAAGAGAAAGAGTAATATATTACGTCCCTGTAAGTTACTATCGGGGGAGATAGTTACTATCGCCCCCGATAGTGGTGAAGGATATGCTGTTTGACGTCAATCCAAAGGAGCGAAAAGAAGACCTCTATGACAGGGAAAGAGAGCTTAATGAAATATTTGACGCCTTAAAACGCAAGGAAAGGCTTATCGTGATCGTGGGCATGAGACGCGCTGGAAAGAGCAGTGTTCTCAGGGTCTCGCTTAAGGAAGCGGAAATGCCTCACGCTATTCTCGACGTGAAGGGAATTTATTTTGAGAAGGGAGTAATCTCAAGACAAGACATATACACGAACATTGCAAGCTACTTCTCTGCAAATCTTAAGTTCTTTGAGCGAATTGGCTTCAACGTGAGGGATCTCGCCAAAAGGATAAAGGGATTTCGGGTGATGAGCAGCGGCATTGACATCGAGCCTACGGCGAACTTCTCCTTAAGAGATCTTCTCGAGAGGATAGATGCATGGTGTGAGAGAAATGGTACGCGCTTCGTTTTGGCCTTTGATGAAGCACAGTATCTGAGATACGGTGGTGGCGTGAGATATAATGGAATAATTGCGTGGTGTGTGGACAATCTGTCAAACATAACGATCATACTCACTGGAAGCGAGGTAGGCATGCTCAACAACTTTCTTAAGATTGAAGACCAAGAGTCGCCTCTTTTCGGAAGATATCTCAGAGAGGTTTTCATTGACAGATTTACACGGGAGCAGAGCATAGAGTTCCTTAGGCTCGGTTTTAAGGAGCTTGGAATAAAGATAGATATAAGAGAAATCGAGGAAGCAGTGGACATGCTCGACGGCGTAGCGGGCTGGCTCACGTACTACGGCTATTATCACGGCGTCAGAGGACTTTCCCACACCAATGCTCTGAATGAAGTGTACAGAACAGCTGTGAGGCTCGTTATAGGCGAGCTTGAGAGGATCATAGCTCCCTCGAGGAGGAGATACGCTGCGATACTCAAGGCGATTGCTCAGGGGATCTCCTCGTGGAGTGATATAAAAAGGTACGTGGTCACGGTCGCGGGGAACATAAACGACGCGAGATTTGATGAGCTCCTTGAGAAGCTCATGAAATACGGCTACGTCGAGAAGAGGGATAACAAATACATGATCCCAGATCTTGTGGTGAGGAAAGTGATAAGTGAGGGGCTAAAGCTCTGAGATGTTTCTTAGAATAAAGCAATACTCCTTTACTCTATCGAGGCAATGGCATACAGCGGTGAAGTATAGGGAGTTTGTCCGTCTTGACCTCCTCCCCGCACTTCAGTGCGGGGACTCCTAACGGGGGAGGTTTGCGTATATCCTCGGCCTCGCTCCTCATTGGATATACGCGGGGTGGGCCAGCACCCCGTTCACCCGTCTTCCGCAAGGCGGAGAGGTGGGCTATAGTTCCCTCTTGGGGGCTTGTTTGATCTCCCTGCCCACCTGACATTAAACACGACATAGCGAGGCTTTATAAGACTAACGCTCCACCTCCCCTAATTCATCCCCGCTCTAAAGAGCAAGGCCTTCTTAGCGACATTTTGTAAGCTCACGATGGACTTGGGACGCATTAACCTCAGCCCCTCCGGGTCATTGAAGAACGTGTCATTAGCCTTTTCTCCCTTATTTGATAACTTATCAGTCCTCTTACCTTAAGTATTTTGAGTCTCGATGACACGTGAGCACTCATGAATATCCATGAATGCACGCAAAGACAAGAACATTTTCAAACGGCAATGGTTTTGTCTCTATCTGGAATACGTAATGATGCAGCATTAAAGAATTATCTCTTAAGTTATTGAAAATATAAAGAAGATAGAATTCTCCGTGTTTACTTAGAGTTAAAGAGAAGATATAAGATTTACATATATTAGGCCTGTTTGTAGGGGTGTCATGTAGCTGTATATTGGCGGTGGTGATCTCTTTGGATAAGGCTCAACGTGCTTCAAAAACTTACTTTAAAGATGCAGAAAGAGTTCAAGAAGAAATATGGATGAATATTAATGTTAGAGGTAAAGTTGTACTTGACATTGGAATCGGAGAATCTACACAGAAGCTTACTGAACTTGGTGCAAAGGTAGTGGGTGTGGACACTAACCTTCAGAAAATTACAAATTACAAAAAGCTTGGTATTCCAATATTTGTGTGTGACTTTCTTAATTTCCCTTTTCAGAAGCAAGTTGCTGATTTAGTTGTTTTTTACTTCACTCTCCACGAGATAAACCCTAAATTCCACATTAAGGCCCTAACTATAGCAAGAAAGATAGCACCTATGGTAATTGTTGTCGAACCTGTTCCTTGGGGTTGTATTGCATATGAAGAGTTTGCACAACTCTGGAAAGATGCAATGCACAGTGTAGGAAAATTTGAAGATTATATGCCTCCGGAGTATTGGAAAGAAGTTATTCAAAAAGCAGGATTTAAAATTACACTTGAAAAAACAGTTAAATGGAGAACATATGTACCTCCTACTGTCCTAAGAAACATCGTGGAAACTACAATTGAAGAGTGGAGAAAAATGGGAGTAAAAGAATATTACATAAAGAAGCTGGAAAAGTTCACAAAAGAAAACCCAAGGGTAAAATGGTCAGATATCATAGTGCTTGTTGGGAAGTAGTTGCCCATGTGCTATATTTGAGCAACGCACGTGAGCATGGAGGCATATATTAATCCTTATCATTAACAGAAGTAGCATCTTCTACTTCATGCGAGAAATATTATTCTCTCGTGGTATTATTCATAAGACAGATAATAAAAATGTGAAAAGGCCGTCACCTCAAAAATTTCTCAGTCCCTGAACTTCACCACTCTCACGTCCAGCTCTTCGAAGTGCTTATCGTCCGTCACGACCTTAGCGCCGACAGAATGAGCACACGCTGCTATCAAGGCATCAGCAATTGGAATCATCTTCAAATTTGATAGCTTTATCTGCTCTACCCTCTTTCTGGCAACATCTGTCCCAACTCTTCTTGCATAAATGTAGTAGATCTCTGTCAACGTGACTGAGCTTATGAACCCATACATAAGGATTTTTCCTTCCTTTATATGAAAACGCTTTTATTGGTTCTTACCGCTGCCTTTTTTCCGGAGGTAACAGATAATACAGATAAATAAAGCGCATTATTTTTTATAGAAATAATAGAAATAGAAAAATATATATTTTGAATTTTATACTAAGTTATATCGAGGCCGATAAGCCGATGGGCCGCACGAGCATGAAGTCCCGTCTGGGACGGAGCTGGCGGCGTTCTTGGCTCATTACTTCCATATTTTGTCTAAAGTGCCTTTGACTCGAAAATAATTACAGATGTTGTCTGCGATTAGCATGATCTTCTTTAGCTGTTTGTCTGTGAGTTTTCCCTCAGGGATTACTCTTTGTTTTGGATATTTACGTCTAAACGTCTTTAGTAGCTTATCGTCAACTATTATTACTGTATAATCATGAAGGTATTTGTTGATAATCTCAAAGACAATATCAGGCACGTTTCTTCCCTTTCTGTATGAAAACACTCTCGATACTTCTATAAGGTGTAAAACTTTTGAGTATTTATCCTCAAATGTGTTAAGGTATTGTGCCTTTTTCCTTCCAAGCTTTTTTGTGTGAGTAATCCAGTCCTTTATTTGGGAGTATATGTCTGTTTTAAAAGAGCTGTTGATTACGACAATCGATATAAAAGAAGTCTGTTCACGTGGTTTTTCTGATCTGTCTATAAGTACAATCCACGTCATAAAGAGCCACCGCTAACAGTCCATTTTCGAGGTTAACATCCTTTCATACGCCTCCTCAAACGCGAGCCCCGTCATACGCTATACATGATTGTGAAAATAACATTATACGTCTTTCTCTATGTCCTTCTCTGACCTTTTATACTTCCACGAGAAAACAGCCATGCTTGGATACTCACAAAGAACAAGGTCTAATTATAATTATTTCCGAAGCTCGGGGACGGTGCTCTTTCCTCACCTGAAGTCAGCTATCTCCCCGCCCCCGATTTACGTTATCCTCGCATAGGGTAGCTGACCTCCTTCCCGCTCTAAGGGGCGAGGGTTCCTGTGAGGGCGGGGAGTAAGTTTGAGGGTGCGGTCTTACTCCCGTTAGGGCTATCCCCTCGCGGGGACTCACCCTTATGGAGGATATTAGGAATACGGTAGGGTGTTTGATATTTAAATGTTACTCCGCCCTAAAGGGCGAAGCTTGAATCGACTTTGGTCACCGTCCTTGTGTTGACCCACGCGCCGATATCGATATTGAGAGCGATAGCGCTATGGTATGTTTTAAGTTTGATCCAAAACAATAATACAATATTTCTAACAGCTATCTTTGTTTATACAGATTATTAAAAACATTTTTCGATTATAGCATCTCTCAGGGTGGAGAAATAAGCGAAGACAATAGCACATTGGTGGGCCCGCCCGGATTCGAACCGGGGACCTTCGCCTTGTCAGGGCGACGTCATAACCAGGCTAGACCACGGGCCCTTGGCATACATTCATACCATAAAAATATGCGTGAAGTTCATAAGCTTTATCTTGTGAGGGGTCTGTCCGTCGTGAGCGAAGAGCTTTCCGCTTGAATGTGATATAAGCCTCCTT
>CAYZXU010000145.1:0-5135 GCA_964482535.1 uncultured Desulfobacteraceae bacterium
TTTATAGAAAGCTCCCCTTTTGTTCAATTTAAATGAAATTTTTTTATGAGAAAAAAAGAATAAATGCAAATTATTTTTTTTAAAAAATAAAAAATTTGCTGGTCTTGAAAAATAATTGTGTTATAATCTTATTAGTAAAATATTTTGTACGCTACAAAATTTAAACTTAACACAATAAAATTATAGAAAAGAATAATATGAAAATTACATCATTAAATGCAATTTCCCCTGTAGATGGACGTTATCGCAAAGTTACTAAAAAACTGGCTGACTATTTTTCAGAGGGTGCGCTGATAAAATATCGTGTGCTTGTCGAGGTGGAATACTTTATTGCTTTGTGTGAACTGCCTCTGCCTCAATTAAAGGATTTTGATAAGAACCTGTTTAAACCTTTAAGGAATATTTATAAAAATTTTTCATCAACAGATGCCGGGCTTATTAAAGATATTGAGAAAACAACCAACCATGATGTTAAATCAGTTGAATATTTTTTAAAAGAAAAATTTGATAAACTTAACATCGGCAGTTATAAGGAGTTTATACATTTTGGTTTAACTTCCCAGGATATTAATAATACGGCTATTCCCAACTCATTAAAAGATGCCTGGCTGGATGTGCTTTGCCCAATTTTAAATGAGCTTGTTTCCACTTTAAAAGAAAAAGCAAACGCATGGAAGAATATACCTATGCTGGCTCATACACATGGCCAGCCTGCATCGCCTACCATTTTAGGGAAAGAGATATATGTTTTTATTGAACGTATAAACTTTCAGATGAAATCAATGGATAAAATTCCTTTTTCAGCAAAATTTGGCGGTGCAACAGGTAATTTCAATGCACACCACATTGCATATCCTGACATCGACTGGATTAAATTTGCAGACAACCTGGTTAATAATATTTTAGGGCTTTATCGTTTTCCCTTAACCACGCAGATTGAACCATATGACAATCTCGCGGCATTTTGTGATAATTTAAAAAGGATCAATACTATTTTAATCGATCTTAACAGGGATCTCTGGTCTTACATCTCCATGAATTATTTCAAACAAAAAATCAAAGAAGGGGAAGTTGGCTCTTCAGCCATGCCCCATAAGGTTAATCCCATTGATTTTGAAAACTCCGAAGGAAACCTTGGGGTGGCAAATGCAGTGTTTGAGCATTTATCAGCCAAACTCCCTGTATCAAGACTGCAAAGAGATTTAACCGATTCAACTGTAACAAGAAATATAGGGGTGCCCCTTGCTCACACTTTGATTGCAGTTAATTCCTTGATTAAAGGGCTGAATAAACTAATAGTAAACAAAGATATAATACGATTGGACCTTCAAAATAACTGGGCAGTTGTTTCCGAAGCCATACAGACTGTTTTACGGCGTGAAGGTTACCCAAAGCCCTATGAAGCCTTGAAAGATTTAACCAGAACCGATGGGCACATTGATCAAAAGGTCCTTGCTGACTTTATTGAAGGGCTTGATATCTCGACATTAGTCAAAGAGGAGCTTTTAAAAATCACACCTGAAAATTATACTGGCGTATGGAGGTCGTAAGGAGTTCTCTCTTCTTTAATGGAGGGCTTTATGATGGGCGGAAAACCAACCTATGAAGACCTGGAACAAAGGATCAAAGAATTAGAGAGCAGGATTGATAAGCGCAAACAAGCGTTTATTATCGTGATGGATTCGCTCGACGCAGGAGTTTATGTCGCCGATATGGAGACACACGAGTTGCTTTTTGTCAACAAATACATCACTAATAAGTTCGGCGACGTTGTCGGCAAAACCTGCTGGCAAGCTGTCCAGACAGGGCAGGCAGGGCCTTGCGATTTCTGTACAAACGACAAACTGCTCGACGCCGACGGCAAGCCGAAGGATGCTTACGTTTGGGAATTTCTGAACACAATCGACGGTGAATGGTATCAATGCCATGACCAGGCAATCCTCTGGCCCGACGGACGGCTGGTGAGGCTTGAGATCGCCACAAATATCACTGAGCTCAAACTGGCAGAGAAAGCGATTAAGTGGCGCGAGCGATACCTGGTGGGTCTGAACGATGCGGCGCAAGCGTTGTTGGTTCCGGTGGACACTGTTCCCTTCCAGGAGTTTGTTGATAAAATCGGTCCTGCTTCTGACGCCGATCGAGCATACGTTTTTATCAACCATCACGACTCGGACGGTCGCTTGCTGACGAGCCAGAAGGCTGAGTGGTGTGCGAAAGGTATCAGCCCGGAGATAGACAATCCGTTCCTGCAAAACCTGTCTTATAACGACTGGATGCCGAGATGGAAGGGGATGCTCTCGCGGGGTGAGATTATCAATGGAAATATAAACGACTTTCTGAACAAAGAACGTGAAATCCTCAAATCTCAAGGCATTATTGCAATTCTGATCATCCCCATCATGGTCGATGGTGAGTTTGTTGGCTTTATCGGCTTTGACAACTGCGTTTCCCAGCGCAAATGGAGCGCTGTCGAACAGACCTTCCTGAGTACCGCCTCCACTGCACTGGCCCAGGCCATTAAGCGAGCGCGTTCAGAAGAGCAGGTAATAGCCTCTCTTAAGGAAAAGGAAGTACTCCTGCGTGAAATTCACCATCGTGTCAAGAACAACATGCAGGTCATTGTCAGTCTGCTGAGTATGCATTCGAGGAGGATCAACGATACGCGTTTGGGACAGGTTTTTGGTGATTGTCGGGACCGTGTCAACGCAATGTCGTTGATTCACGAGGCGCTGTATCAGTCCGAGAACCTGGCCAAAATCGACTTCAAAGTCTATCTCAAGAAGCTTTGCAGCAACCTGATCCAGGCATACGGTGCCCTGGGTGAGGGGATCGCGGTGACGGTGGATCGGTGCAATGTATCGCTGGGCATGGATCAGGGCATTGCTGTGGGGATGGTTGTCTGTGAACTGGTTTCAAATGCCTTCAAGCACGCGTTCCCGCCGGGCAAAGGGGGGGAAGTATTGATCAGCCTGTCCGGTCTTGAGGGGGAGAGGGTCGAACTTATCGTTCAGGACAACGGGAAATACCTGTCGCAGGAAATCGACATCATAAACCCGCTGTCGCTTGGGTTGCGGTTGACGGTTGCTGCTGTAACGCGGGAACTCGGAGGGAGTATCGAGGTGGAACGGAACGGTGGTACACGGTTTATTATTCGTTTCAAATACAAAAATAAATTATAAAATGAATTCCTGTAGTAAAAGGAAAACATTATGAATTCCGCCAGAATTATGATCGTTGAAGACAACACCACTGTGGCTGAGGATTGTCGCGATTGCTTAGAAAGCCTTGGTTACACTGTTTCGTCCATCGTGTCATCGGGTGAGGAATCCATCGAAAAAGCAGAGACGGAAAGGCCGGACGGCGTTATTATGGACATCCACCTACGGGACGAGATGGACGGCATTGAGGCAGCGGAGCAGATCTATTCCCGCTTTGAAATCCCCGTCGTGTTTCTGTCTGCTTACAGCGACAGCGGACTGCTTGATCGGGCCAGGCAGGTTGGTTCTTTCGGCTACCTTGTCAAGCCTTTTAATGAACGAGAACTTTACGCCATGATTGAAACAGCGCTCTATAAAGCGAAAGCCGAAAAGGAACGCAGGCAGATGGAAGCCCGGCTGCGACAGACCCAGAAGATGGAGGCAATCGGCATACTTGCCGGAGGCATTGCCCACCAGTTTAACAATGCCTTATATGTGATTACAGGTAGTATTGATCTGCTTGAAATGAATTTTCCAGGTGATAAAAAGGTAGCTGATTATGTCAAAAAAATTGAAGCTTCTACTCACCGCATGATTCAATTAGTCGCTCAACTCCTGGCATATGCCAGGGGGGGCAAATATCAGATTAAAACGTTATCTTTGCGTGATTTTATCAAAGAGACACTGCCGTTGGTCAAATATGCCATTAATCATGGCATACATGTGGATACTGAATTGTCTAATGATATTCTCGACATAGAAGCCGATCTGACTCAAATGCAAATGGTGCTGTTTGCTGTTTTGATCAATGCGTCTGAGGCGATGGATGGCAAGGGGTATATCCGGATTACCTGTAGAAACATGATGATGACTGAAGAGACAGTCAAAAATTTTTCTGGATTAAAGCCGGGAAACTATGTCAACCTGACGATAACCGATTACGGCAAGGGCATGGATAAAGAGACAAGAAAGCGGATATTCGAACCTTTTTTCACCACCAAATTTGAGGGTCGTGGTCTTGGTATGGCAGCGGTATATGGTATTGTCAAGAACCATGGTGGCTGGATATCGGTAGATTCAGAACCGGGCCAGGGGACTACTGTAAAAATTTACCTGCCTGCCACCCAGGCACAGGCGCAAAAACCGGAAAAACCAAAGATCGATTATTAAATAACCACAAATATATTCCAAACGATATATATTTTGACAATACCCCCCTTGATGATATATACTAAATGATATAAATTAACTTTCAATTTGGAGGTCATTATGGACACTGCCAAACTATTTATAAACGGACGTAGTCAAGCTGTACGCTTACCAAAAGCCTATCGTTTTGAGGGAAAAGAGGTGTATGTCAAAAAAGTATCTGAAGGTGTTCTGCTTTTACCGAAAGACAATACAATATGGGATGTTTGGGAAAAAAATTTGAGAAAATATGACAAGCCATTCATGACAGAGCGAAATCAACCACAATCTCAACAAGAAAGAGAAGGATTGGATGAAATTTTTGATTGATACAAACATTTGCATCTACATCATGAATAATCGCCCACCTGAGGTTCTCCAAAAGTTTAAAAGTATAGGTGTGGGTAAGGTGGGGATATCGTCTATAACCGTATCGGAACTTCATTACGGTGCTTGCAAAAGTAGTCATATCAAAAAAAATATCAAACGACTGGATGAATTTTTAAGCCCATTTGAAATTCTTTCATATGATGAGAATGCTTCAAGATATTACGGAAAAATTCGTTCCCAACTTGAAAAGCAAGGGAATATCATAGGTCCGCTTGACATGCTAATCGCTGCCCATGCATTGAGTAATAATTTAATTTTGATTACAAATAATGTTAAAGAATTCATGCGAATAAAATCTCTGCAAGTTGAAAATTGGGCAGAAAAACAAGGCAGAGAACAATCGCATTCACACTGACCCAA
>CAYZXU010000146.1:0-5010 GCA_964482535.1 uncultured Desulfobacteraceae bacterium
AGCTTTTATACTTTGCCAATGAAGCCGGAGTTGAAAATGAAAGAATATGGGTTGACGGTATTGTAACACCTGTTAATATCCAGCAGCCCCAGCTTATGAGTCTTATGCACTTCCAGGCAATGGTTCAGGATATAGCGCCTGGCGCAAAGAGCACATGCGGATTGTCAAATATTTCCAACGGGCCTCCAACACATCTGCGTCCCATTCTTAATCTTACATACATGATAATGCTTGAAAGAAACGGTATGTACTCAGTAATATCCGATCCTCTCGATGATGTTCTCACAGATACAGCCAAAGGAAAACGTCAGGATATCGTTGATGTTGTTCTTGCGACAATGGATGAGAATACTCCAGCCATGGATACTCTTTCAAAAGAACTTCAGGACTATGTTAAGACAACCAATATAATATTAGGAAGAAGCCTCTATTCCGATTCCTGGCTTGAAGTATAGATTTTTTAAAAAATCGTTTTTTTCAAAGCCTCTTCTCTTTAATTTTATGAGTAGAGGCTTTTTTTATATAAAATTATATTTGATTAAACGGGCAGTTTTGCTGCAGTATAAATTTTTTAAATTTAATGGAGAACTAAAAAATGGCCAGAATTGATGATTATGTTAATGCAAAAAAAATTGCCGTTGAAATGCTTCAAAAAAAATCCATCGAACATATTGCAATTCATGCAGGCTTTGAAGTGAAATCAGGCAACAGGATTGTACTCCATTTTCTTGATAGAAATTACAGCATAAGTTACCCTGATTTTGAATTCAGGGACAGATACGAAGAGGAAAGGGATGTTCCCATACAGGAGCAGGTAATTATTTTACATTATATGCTTGGAGCAGAGGCTGTTCCTGCAATATCCGGCGACTGGATCTCCTACAGGGAAATTCCCGATGCGTCTTTTTATTTTTCAGCATTTGTTAAAAGAGCAGTTGATCCTTTAAAAAAAGTTTTTGGCATGAATATCCCGGGCTTTAAAAAAACTGCTCTGCAGATTAATGGCAGCACAATAGAAGCAGGAGATGCAGGGTTTGAATTTCAGATTTTTCCCAAGGTTCCAATGCAAATGATTTTATGGCAGGGAGATGAAGAATTTACATCGGAAGCGAATATCCTTTTTGATAATAGAATAGGTAAAATACTTTCCCCTGAAGATGTGGCATGGATGGCTGGAATGACTGTTTACAGGCTTATTGCCTTATCATTCAAATAAAAAAATTATTTACTTCTCCCCTTTTTTTTATTTAAATTGGTTTTCCATTCTCTCGAAGCGAATATAACAGCAATAACAAGAGTTATAAAAACCCAGTTCCATCCTATGAGGATAAGAGAACTCCAGGAATAATCGCCATATGGTTTTTGAATTTCGTCATAGATATCTACAGCAAGTATAATACTTAAAATCAATGGAATAAAATATTTTATCAGGTTGTCCCACCACCTGTGTAATTTAATAGAAGAGATTTTATCCACATGCTTTCTGAGTACTTTGATATTAAAAAACCAGCCCACAAGAATGCATTCCGCAATTCCAACCACAACCAGCCCGTAGTGAGTAAGGAAATGATCAACAATATCAAGCCATAGAAGTCCTGCCTGGGTGGTAAAAATTACAGATCCGGCAAAACCTGTTATTGAAATAATAGTTATTAGTCTGCTTCTTTTTAATGCGAATTTATCTATTATTGCTGATACAAAAGCCTCAATTATTGATATGGAAGAAGAAAGCCCCGCAACAACGAGACATAGAAAAAAAAGCATTCCAAAAAAATTTCCTCCGGGCATAAGGCTTATTGCTTTTGGATAGGCAACAAATGCAAGACCGATACTTTGCGATACAACATCGGATATAGGTTTTCCCTGGGAGGTTGCCATAAAACCTAAAACTGAAAAAACACCCAGGCCTGCAAGAAGGGAATATCCGCTGTTTATCGCGGCGGTAACAAGTGCATATTTTGTAATGTTTGCTTTTTTCGGCAGGTAACTGGCATAGGCAATCATGATGCCGAAACCTAAACTTAATGTAAAAAATATCTGGCTGTAAGCATCAATCCATACTCTAAAATCAGTTAATTTTGTAAAATCAGGGGTAAGATATGCCTTTATGCCGTAGATAGATCCATCTAAGGAGATCGACCAGCATACAAGAACCGTTGTTAAAACAAAAAGCAGAGGCATGAAGATTTTGTTTGCCAGTTCTATTCCGCGCTTAACACCTCTGTAAACAATAATCCAGTTGACAAACCATACAAAAATAAGACTAAAAAAAATAGGGGCTCTTATCTTTCCGATGTCTAAGGGATTGTCGCTGAGCATTAAAAACTGGTTGAAGAAAAAAGAATTCGGTTCATCACCCCAACCCAGGTTAAAGGACAGAATAAAAAAATTAAGGCACCACGCCACAATTACCAGGTAATATAAAACGATCCCAAACATTACAAAAGTAACCGCCCACCATCCAAGCCACTCCATTCTTTTGTTTATTTTAAAATATGCAAGGGGAGCCGACCCGATTCTCTCATGGCCTATGGCAAACTCAAGTATTAAAAGTGGAATTCCTGCTGTTAACAGTGCGATAATATATGGAATAATAAATGCACCGCCCCCGTGACTGTACGCCATATAACTGAACCGCCATATATTGCCTAATCCTATGGCTGAACCTATGGCGGCAAAGAGGAAGCCGGTCTGACTATTCCATTGAGCTCTTTTCATATAATAAGATGTCCTTTTTTTATTAATTTTGTGACATAAAATTTTTTTTTAACACTATGTGAAAATATGAGCAATAGAAATAGGGACGTTTCGAAATGCAATACACCCATTTTTATTAACCCAAGTTCGATAAAATTCTCGTAAAAACTGATAGAATCAAGGAATTTGAGGTCATAACTGGTTGATATTATTAGGTCCGGCATGCAAAATGATCAATGTAGTGACTGGAAATAATTTTAACCACTTTGAATACACTCCCGTATTTCGAGGGTTAAAATTTTTTCCTGACGCAGAGATCGGGTGAAAGGGGGCATTTTGACACCACATTCTTTATTGATTGACACCATATCTGATAATAGGCTATAAATAATTTTATTGCAGCATGAAGCTGTGTTTAGAATAAGCAAGTTTGTAATAAGCAAAAAATAGCAATTAAATAATTTAATAAAGCCAGGAAGGTTTAATAAAGGGTTGAAAAAAATCCTGTTAATCTTTCTGGCTTTTTTTTTTGGAGGAAAGACAATGAGACAACAAAGCAGTATTAAAAAAAGAAGGTTATCGGTTATAACCATCTGTATTATCTTGCTGTTTTTTGCATATACAGGTCATGCAAAAGAAGAAGAAAATGAAGATCTAAAATCGGATATTAAAACATTAGCGCCCATTACGGTAACCGAAAAGGGGCTTGAAGAATCATGGGGCGAGCAGTTTACAACCAACGTGATCAAACCCGATGACATAGTTCAGGCTGGACAAACCATGGACATTTCGGATCTTTTAAGGGAATCCCAGTCTGTCTTTATACAGAATTCATCCTACGGCAAAAAGATTTTTTTAAGGGGGCTGGAAGATCAGGACATGCGGATTCTCATAAACGGAATGCCCGCAGGTCAGATGGGTAAGTACTACGCCCGTTCCTTTGAATGGGAGACTATTCCTGTTGAAGCTATAGAGCGGATTGAGGTGACAAAGGGAGCGGGCTCTGCGGAATACGGGAATACAATTGCAGGAACAATAGACATAATAACCAAAGCCGGCACAGACAAACTTACAACAAGGGTCAAAAGCTCTTACGGCAGATTTCATGACAGAAAAGCCGCTGTTTCAAATTCCGGTAAAAAAGGGAGTATAGACTGGTTTGTCGGCGGGGCATGGCACAAGAGGGGGGAATATCTCGATAACAACGATCTTGAAACCACAAACCTTTATATAAATACCGGTATTAACCTGGATCAACTGGGAAAAATCAATCTGACAGCGTTTAATTATCACAAGCGGGAAGGTTATGTGATAGATGACCGGGTGGCATGGAATGTATGGAGCGATGCGCGTAATTATATATCGGGAAGCGATTATACTCTGGATAATAACGGCGTTCAGATGACATATTTGTCCGAATGGGTCGATCTCGGACTATCCTATGCAAAGCAGGAGAGAGACAGTAATCCCAGACAAGCGTCATGGGCTACAGGGGATACACAGGATTATGATTCGAATTTTGACGCCCCTTCTGTTAAATGGAAGATTCATCATTCTTTTAACTCCCATACTTTAAGCCTGGGTATGGATTATACATACGGGGACGCCGAAGCAAACTGGCAATATTATAACCAGCCCAAAGAACAGGTCAATTTTAAGCAGGATCTTTTAGGAGTTTTTTTTGAAGATGCATTTCAGATTACCGATTCCCTTAAAATCACCGCAGGTGTCCGGTATGATGAGTTTGAAAATAGAATCGATTCAGGCGGAGGTCCTGTCGGTGCATTCAGGGAAAGTGTTGATGACAGCAATTGGTCGCCCCGAATCTGTGCTGATTATAATTTCATGGAGAGCATGACTTTTTATGCATCTGCCGGTAAGTTTTTTAAGGCTCCGACCATGGCAGACGTGTATCGATGGCACGGTAATTATACTCTGAATTCATTTGCGGGCCGCGCGGTCTTAAGGAGTTATTACGGTCTGAATCAGCCCCCTGGAGCGCCCGCAAGCATTATACCGGCTCAGTATATTGACGGATGGCATGAGCTCATGGGAAAACTTAAACCCGTCAAAGGATACGACTATGAGGCGGGGATAAGAGCTAACGGCGCTAATTTCGCCTGTCAGATCAACCTCTTTTATCAGGATATCGATGATTATGTCGTTATTTACCCGGTATCGTACCCGCCGACTTACAACATTGACAATGTAGAACTATGGGGGATTGAACTCTCCGGCAGATACGTATTCTGCCGCTTTTTTGAGGTGGAGGGAAACTATACATATGAAGAAACCGAAAAGCATGGGGATAAA
>CAYZXU010000147.1:0-5000 GCA_964482535.1 uncultured Desulfobacteraceae bacterium
ACAATCTCAGCAAGCACCGAAGGAGCCTCCATCTCCGTGAGCTTCTTCTTAAAGAACGACATATAATTAACGCCATTGTAACTTATGATATGCTTATGTTTAAAAGCTACTGATAACTGAACGTCCAACCATTGCTTTAACTAACCCTCTTAATGACCTAATATTAGTTCTAGAGTATATTTTCTCAATTATCTCCGGGTCTTTCTTGATGTTTTTTATCCATTCTACCATAGCATCTATTGCTTTTTTAGCCAATATAGTTACTATCTTACGTGTTAATGGATTCTTTATATTTGATAAAAGCTTTGGATATATCTCGTAGGAGAACCTAATGCTTAGACTCCAACCAGTCATCATAGCATCAATGGCTTCTTGAGGCATTTTCTTGAGAGTTAAGAACTCCTTATAACCACTTCTCTCAATCAAAGTCCCTCCAATAGGTACCAGGATTAATGGAAACGTCCATCCCTTAAACCCCTCTTCTCTTAACCTATCGATTAGCTCTATTGTTAGTATATAGTCATCAGGTGTTGCATCTGGAAAGCCTATAATGTATGTATAGCATGGGTACCAGTAATTATTGTTTAATAGCTTGCTACCATTTATGACTACATCCCACCATTCACTGGGTTTCCATGGATAGGGCTTACCGCTAAAATACTTAGCAACCAATCTTGGACTACCGCTTTCAAGACCTATCTGAGGAAATAATGGTCTATCACTGTCTAATCCATTAACTTCACTTATATACTTGACAGCCTCCTTAGCGACAAGAGCGGTAGATAATGTTACATGGCTGAATCCTATGGGGTCAGTTACCTGATACTTGCGTGCTAAGCTGATCACCTTGTCAAATAATTCTTTTATGGCATTAACGTTTGGTCTCAAACCATTAGCGCCATAGAGCATTATGTCTTCAGTAATTAATCCTATAGCCCTAATACCTGATCTTAAATTAAGTTCGATCTCCTTTAGTATTGTCTCTAAAGGTATTGATCGGAAATTAAACATTGTTGGGCTACAGAATCTGCATCTTCTAGGACAACCTCTAGTAACTTGGACTATCCCATTCCTCGAAGGCGTTACTATAGGTGGTATGAGACTAGGTGGTGGGGATTCTCCTAAAACATGCCTAGGCACTTCTCTACCTTCTAAAATATCCTTAACTATCTTGGGAAACGTTAACTCAGCCTCACCCTCGAACAGTGCATCAATACTATACTTATCCTCAAGTCCTCTAAGTTGCCAAACGCCAGGCCCGCCAACGATTAACTTAAACTTATATGTATTCTTAAGATTCTTGATTATATTCATTAACTTTTCAAACTCATAACGAGTACATGTGTTGCCTCCGCCGGTAAGTATTCTTAAGGTCCATGAAACAGGTGCTAGTCCCATAGGATCTAATACATGGATGCCTACTACTGCCGTATCCTTATCAACTACACGGCTTAAGTAATTAGGAGGTACTATGAGGACATCATCGTGCTTAAAACCACTAGCCAATAATGCTGCTTCAACCTTACATAAAGGATAGGGGGCAAACGGAACCCTATTATTAACTAGATATACTGGAGGTGATAGAAACCTGTATTGGACGTATGCCGGCACTAATCTATAGGGTAAACAGAGACCAAATCCCAGGGCATCTAAGCCGCTAAAATCTGTAAATGTAGCTTGATCACTGGTTAAAATCACTTTAGGCATCCTACTTCCCTCCTCTATTCAATAAGCTAAGCATTCAAATGCCCTCAGATATTTTTTATTATAAAGTTACCAGCCTTATCGTTTTTACTGTTTTACTGGATAGAATAAGAAACTATAATTTAATGCATTAATCCGACAACTAAGAAGTCGTACATGGTAATGATCATATCTCTAAGCTTCTCAGAATAGACCGTTCCCCGCCTACGGTTCCCGTAGGGTGGTTCATTACGGTTTCTCCCGGCCAAGTGGAGCGGGTATCGGAAACTAGGAGTCACTAATGAGCTTACAGGTTATCATTACTTATAAGTTTACCGAGCACGCCTCAATACACACAACATCAGCGCACCCAATACCACTCAAAACAAGAAGAAACCTACAAACAAGAAACAGTTCCGTAACCCTAAGAACTTATTGCTTGATTTGTATTAATTAACCAAGTCGCTGCAATAGTTATGGGTATGGTTTTTTCTTCATACCAGGGCTGCTTGCTGCGTATGAGAGATTAACTATTATGATATATCATATGGTCTCAGCAGTATTCTGGCATATTATACTTTGAGAGGCAAGGGCTTATTAGCCCATGTAGCGTTAACACTTGTTCATACATTGATTAATTTCCAAGCAATGATTATAACAAAGACAATTACAGATCCCGTAGTTGTTCTTGCAGCGGTTTACAGCATTATCGCAGCAGTATTCATAATGTACTATATGAGAGCGATTAGTCATGGTTAGGAGCATATACGTATTATACGGCTTGATCGCTGGAACGGCATCTGGAATAGTAATAGGAGTATTCATGTTTCTCACCCAGGAGAAAACTAGAGAAGTACGTATCGATAATGCTTTGATTATCACTGCTCTTAACTTTTATTTTCTCACTCATCCTGAGAGCCTTATTTGGTATACTCTACGAATAAAAAGATAAAGAAACATACCTAGTCTTAGCTCTGATAACAGGCGCTATACTATGGATAATCCTTATAGTACTAAACATAGTCTTAGGAGCTGGTACTACTAAGATAATACCAATTATATACTATAGCGTTATCAATACTAGCCATAATAAAGAATCCTAGAGTAAACCAAGAACTGGTGCTAGGAAGTGGTTGCTGGTATTGGAAAACATGTTAAGAATATGCTTAAGAGTGTTAGAAGTAGTTTTTATGCATTAATGATCCTAGAGCCGCTAAACAGGCATGGATCCTTCTCTGGTTACAAAATAAAGGTATTGATAGAGGGAATGAACAAGTGAGTACTTAAACTAAGCGAAAGCACTATTTATGAAACACTAAAATAATTAATGAAGAATAAACTAATCAAGTCGTTCTATGGAATGATAGAATATGGTCCTCCGAGAAAATACTATGAATTAACAGAAGAAGAATTATTAGCTGTTTCCCGTCCTAGGTCATTGTGGGTCTTGCTAGGGCGGGATGCGCCTCTGCTCCATGCTTTACTGCGGCTACGAGCCACTCCACACGAGAGGTCATGAACACCCTTCGACTGTTTCTCCCTAGGTGTTCATTCTAACCGTTTCATATGGGTTCATGGTCGCACCTAGGGGGGATTCTCGCCTTGCCCGAAGGGCTCACCTAGATGGCTCATCCCGTAAGGTCATGGGCGGGGGTCGACCCCAACGGCACAGGGGACGCGTCTAGGAGGTACTTCCTAATTAAAGCTAATACAGGCCTATAAAAACCTTTACCTCAGGATCCTTAGGTCTGAAGCCAAAAATTAATAGAATTAATAAAGAGTATTCAAAGAGAGAAACAAGGAAGTTTGTAGAATTGATCAACGTATTCTTCGTGATAGGGCTCATTATAGCTGTTTCGGGAATAACAATAACATCAATTGTTAGACCTATAAGTGATTTAGCAGTTAGGAGGAGGTTGAGAAGAATGTTTAAGGGAGAAACAGTTTACGGGAAAATCTTAGAAATAATCGGGAACCTAGGTAACTACATAGGATTGATAATGTACCTTGCAAGCTATAGTTATGAAGTATCAAAATAAATGCGTACTTTTCCACTTAAGCTCGACAGTAGCTTACGCTATTTCCTTTGTAGTAAATTTAAAATCAGGGAAAATTATTAGAAAAAATTGTTTTATATTCCATAATCTTACATTATTGACCACTTGTTTTTCTTGTTCTCAGAAGGAACAGTGCCGCTGCAGCCAACGATGTAGCTAGCGCAAGAATCCATGGTTCAGGTATCGGAGATGGCGAACTAGTTGTTGTTTGGGCTATTGCTACAGCCCCTGGAGAGCTCCATGTATTCGAAATTCCCGCTAACACTGTATTTGTATTTCCGAACTCGTAAGCATCGATAAGTACAGCATTACTTGATGCTAACGATAAGTATGTTAGTGTTGTAGTAGTGTCTATTGAGCCGTCGGAGGCTAGTGGATGTATTATTCCAAACCACATGCTCGATGAGGTATTGTATTTTCCTCCAGCAACGGCAAGTCCCGTTGATGCTTCAACATATCTCCATAGTTCATAGTCTGCTAGAGCGTTTTTAACCGTTAGAGCCCACTGTCCCGTTTCGTTCGTGAACACTACATGGTATGCTGTCGAGTTCGCCCTATCAACTACGAGGCATGACACATAAACCGTGGTCTCAGACACTTCTTTTCCTTCGGACGTTACTACTGAAACCTTAGCGTCACTTATGGTTATGGAGTACGGTGTTTTGGCTGCGAAAACAACTTTGCTTTCGCTTGGCGTAACGTCCTCTATGGTGTCGTTGACTAGCTTATAAATTTTCAGAGTAGCGTTACCTTTGTCTGTGTCTTTAACTATTGCGAATAGGAATGTTTTGTTAAGCACGTAACTGTAGTCTCCGTTAACTAGCCCTGCGGTGTTGTTCGTGTTCCAGCTGTCGATGTCTACTTTCATATTTGTTCTAACAAGTCCTGATGGATCCGGTGGGGTGCTGTTGTCGAGTATGTAAACTATTGAGCCGTTTGCTTCAACAAAGAAGGGCACTAGTGATCCGTCAGTTCTGTTTGTGAGTCCAATGTAAACTATGGGTAAGAAGCCTTCGTATAGTCTAGCAACTAATGTGTTATCGGTTACATTGTATAGTAGCAGTAGGGCTGTATCGTTCGCTTCGTTTTCTGTAGATAGTCCTCCTCCGCCGATAACTACCATGTCTTCTGAGAGTTTCGGATAAACATACATTGGCCTTCCAACAGCTAACTGTTCAAAATATGTTTGGTTAACGTTAACATCTGTTCCGTTAAAGTACGTTCTGAAAACAGCTATGCCAGCTGATGACTCATTAGCTA
>CAYZXU010000148.1:0-4877 GCA_964482535.1 uncultured Desulfobacteraceae bacterium
CCTAAAAAAACAGGCTTCTTGTTGAGCATTACCCCTTCCGGCACGTTCCCCATCAAAGAGGGTGTTGCCTTGTCCTGGTTTGGGGTATAGTTAAAATGAATATATGAGCTGCCGACTTCGCTGTGGTCTTTTCTGCCGGTGCCCCCGGACATTAAACAGTCGCAAAAATTTATAAGGCTGCCAAGGGTAACAAATGGAAAGAGTATGGTCTGCTTTAAGCCTGTGGTGTGGGCTATGCTGGATTCTTCTTCGAGTATTGTCCCCTCTCTGACATGTGAGCCGGAACCTGCGCTGCTTTTTTTTAAAAATACGGCTCTTTGAAAAAAACCACCTTTAAGATTGACTTTAGGGCCGATCTGGCACTCTTTTACAGTTGCGGGAGCTTCAGAACCTATTTTTGAGTCTTGAAGAATCAGGGTCGATCTGCCGTAAATTCTGCATCCCGGATATATAACAACCCCCTGCCCTGAAATACGGTCAATATCAACATCATCACCGATTTGAACAGTTTCGGGATTTCGGACAGTCACACCTTTTTTAGCAAGTTCTTCAATAATCATGAAAAAAACCTTAATAGCTTAATCGAAAACCTCCGAAAACCCAATAGAGTCTGTTATCCTGGTCAACAAGAAAATCGCCTGTTGAATCTCTATATCTGACTCCGTTATGCAGGTCAACTGCTATGCCAAGATTAAAGGAAAGACCATCCCAAAGATCATATCCGAAACCACCTCCAAAGTGATGCTGCATATACAGTGGTAATGATGAATTTTTCCAAAGTTCAAAAAATGCATTATTTACAAGTAATCCCTGAAAATTTCGTGTTCCAGCAGCATCAAAGCCAGGATTGCCCTTCTGTTGCTGATTATGATAAAGATAACCAAGTCTTAATTTTAAACGGGGCAGGACATTATACTGAACCCCGAGATTATATGCCCATAGATCATCCCAGTCGATATCTTTATATAATGCTGCACCAGCATAGTTAATCCAGTGTCCGCCAAGATTTAATATCCATTTGTCAAAACCTGAATAAGAAATTCCCACATATACCTGCTGAGGCTCCTCAAGCTCTACTTCATCCTGACTCCCATCCAGATCCATATCTGTTAATCTTGCATACTTTATACTTATTGCACTGACATATGAGGCTCCAAAGGACCAGTCATTTTTTTTATAGATTGTGCCTATCTGATATCCTATTCCGTTTTTGACACTATGGCCGTATCCAAGGCTGGCAACGCCGAAATTTATTCTGGGTCCAAGACCTATGGCAAAATTTTCATTAACCCTGTAACTTGCAGAAAACATGGCGGAATAACAAAGATAAAGAGAAGTCATGGGAGTTTCCTTTGTATAATCATCACCAGCACCGGCAGTTATTGCAACTCCTGCCCCAAATGACAAACGGGAATCTCTATGCTCTTCATCCTCTTTAAGCTGGTAGGCAAAGGCTGTTCCAAGCATTGGATAATTTCTTTCTCCTGCTGTTCCATCCCAGGAGGAAATAGGAAATCCATCCGGATATTCGTACTTTCCATTTGCATTTGAGCGCACATGGGAAAAATCAAGATCATAAACGGTATGGTCAAAAAAGGATAATCCTGCAGGATTTCTCCAGACTGCTGTTAAGGCATCGAGAGGCATGGCAACACCTGTTCCGCCCATTTGAGTTGAAATACTTCCTGAACCCCATACCATTGATCCATGAAGTCCGGCTGCATGAATATTGTCATGGATGTTTAAAAATAAAAAACAGACTATAAATAGAATTAAAAACCACCAGATTTTTCCCCTCATTTTCCCCCCATTAAAATTTTTTATAGTTCGTCGCACATGATTTGATACTCTTTTTACCTTTATTAATAATGATGCACTCGTAAAAAAGTCGTCATTCCCGCGGAGGCTTAGAATCCATGTAGTGTCATGCGTGAAATATCGTATCAGGTGCTTGTCATTCCCGCGAAGGCGGGAATCCAGTATTTTTGGCTGCTTCAGCACTTAAAGACTGGATTCCCATTTTCATGGGAATGACAGCGAAGAGGCAAGATTCGATTTTTTACAAGACCATCAAATTAATATAAATAATAACAAATATAAGCAAAAGACATATAATAAATGTTATTTTGTAAATAATTAATGCTCTTATATTACAATTATTATTATTTTGTAAAATACTTTTTTAAAATTTTATAGATTTTTGGCCATTATCAACATGTTTTTGTTTATGGCCATATTAAATTCAGGCTGGATAAATTCGTGGTGACCTGTATTAAAGGGGATATAGACGAGTAGGAAGCTCTTTGGTTTTATTGAAATAGAGGGAAGCTTGGGGAAAAGTTTTTTTGCAGGTTTCATAAAACCTGCAAGGTTAATTTTAAGACTTTCAACCGCCTCTTTAACCGGTAGATTAACCGGATGAAGGTCGCAATCAGGCAATTTTTCTTTTAATTCCAGAGATTGTGCCGTCTTTTGAAAAACGAATTTGGCAACGCAATTATTACGAACATATCATCCGTAATGAAAAATCTTATTATCAAATTGCGGAATACATCCAAAATAACTCCCTGAACTGGCTGGAAGATAAATATTATGTCCAAAGCGAGCTTTGCCCGTAAACCGCCCTTAACTCCACATAATTATATTCTCCAAAGGCTCACGTGCGGTTTCAAGCCTGTTTGCAGGAAAGTCCGGGTTTGGGTAACCCAGTGCAATAGAAACCATTAATCTTTTTGATTCAGGTATATCCACAAATTTTCTTAATACCCCAGGGTACATTACACCTTGATTCGCAATACATGTGCCAAGTCCATAGGCTAAGGCTGCAAGACAGATATTCTGCATAACAAGACCAACATCAATGGAAGATTCAACTTCATGGAGGCAGCGGTCAACCGTTAGAATAATAGCAGCAGGCGCATTAAAATAACGGAAACCCCGGTGCATCCATTCAAGCCTTTTTTGCTTATCATCCCTTTTTATATCCATGAGTCTAAAAAGCTCTTTTGCAAGGTCAACCTGTCTTGTTCTGTATATGGAGTCAGAGGGCCATCTAACAAAAGCAAGCTCAGGGTTCGGCTCTTTTCCTGCATTAACCTCTTTGACATTACCTTCTCTTATTTTGTCAAGAGTATCTCCTGTGAGTACTATAAACTCCCATGGCTGGGTATTCATGGCAGAAGGGGCTCTTGTGCTGACTGTCAGAATTTCTTTCAGGATTTCTTTGGGCACAGGATCCGGTTTAAAATCCCTGATGCTTTTACGTGTTTTAATTGCTTCTATTATATCCATAATGCCTGCCCCTTTTTTTTGCTGTTTTAATATTATGATGCGCTGTTTTAACATCCTGAAACGCCTTTTTTACTTCAAAGCGTATTCTACGCTTCCACATTCAATGAATTTACGAACCAATTATAATTCATACTTGCCATAATATCAAATAGATAATTGCTCCTGCAAATGCTTTTTGGTTGTACTGATGTTTCAGCAGGGCACGTTCTTCAAAGGTCTGGAATTCCGAATTCTAATTTTGTTGACTGGAAATTATTTTTAGAATAGGGTTTATTCAACAAAACATATCTTAATAATTATTTGGAGAGATAAAAATGTTGCCGCAAACGCAGGAAAAAATATTCTCGAGCCTAAAGATTTCAAAAGACCAACTACTGAACGAGGTATCAGTACTTTTGGTTAAACAGCAGTTATCTGAATATTTAATGGAAATTGAGTATCTGGAAAATAAGTATAATAAGAATTTTGAAAAATTTGATCATGATTTTAGAAATCAGAAAGCTTCGTATGAAATGGAAAATGACTGGATGAAATGGAAATTTGCAGTTGAAAGCCAAAATTATTGGCAAAATATTCTGAAATAACAAACTTATGATACTCGATATTATTAAAAAATATTCAAAAATTATATTAAATTATGATATTCAAAAATTTAAGATAGTTGGTTCATCTTATCATTTATCATGTAATATCAAGATGACAAATAAATCTCAGCTTTGTGTCAAAGACTATCTTTTTTTAGATGGCTATAGAAAGTACTCATTTCATTGGCAAGACGAGAATGACAATTGTATTTTTCGATGGGACAATGCGCCTCACCATCAAGATGTTGATACTTTTCCGTATCATAAACATATTGGCAAGGAAGAAAACATCAAAGAATCACAACCTGTGAATTTAGAAATTGTTATGGAATATATCAGCAGCAAGGTAAAGTAACCACACTTCATTCTACACCCATAGCTCTGTTCAGGCTTGCCAGCGCAACATTATAATCATTTAAAACATTTGTATATGAGGTCATTGCTTTTGTAAGACGGGTTTGAGCATCCATTACTTCAGTGGTTGTTGCAACCTGTTCCTTATAACGTTCCGAGCTTATCTCTAAATTCTCTTCTGCGGATACAACCCCTTTTTTTGCTGTTTTAATATTATGATGCGCTGTTTTAACATCCTGAAAGGCCTTTTTTACTTCAAAGCGTATTCTATCTTCCACAATCGCCAGTTGTTTAACAGCTTTCTTTAAGTTTTGCTTTGCCTGAACAACGCAGTGGTATGTTTTACCCCATTCAAAAAAGGTCCACTCTGCTCTTACCATGGCATTCCAGTTTTCACGATCAACCTCATCGCTTCCATCCACATTCAATGAATCTCCGAACCGGTTATAATTCATACTTGCCGTAACATCAGGCATATAATTGCTTCTCTCAAGCCGGATTTTTTTTTCGGCTATCTGAATATTTTTTTTGGCTTCCTTTAAACCAGGGCGCAGTTCAATTGCCTTTAATGAGCATTCTTCATATGAAATTGAAACAGGAGTATGCTTTAAAGTGTCCACAACCTCAATGGGTGTATCAACAGGAAGA
>CAYZXU010000149.1:0-4849 GCA_964482535.1 uncultured Desulfobacteraceae bacterium
GCTGTTCTTTTACGAAACTTTAATCTAACCAGTTCCGCCACAGTATTGATTATAAATGTCATGGCAAACAGAACCAGAGCAGACAAAAAAAGAATTCTGTACAAAGTTCCGTCTTTAACAGCCTCAGGCAGTTCAACTGCAATTGTTGCTGAAAGTGCCCTTAGACCATTAAAAATATTAATATCCATCAAGGGAGTATTTCCAGCAGCCATAACCACAATCATTGTTTCACCAACGGCTCTGCCAAGGCCGATCATTACAGCGGAAAAAATTCCGCTGATTGCAGCAGGCAAAACAACATAAATGGTTGTCTGCCATTTAGTGGCGCCGCATCCAAGGCTTGCCGCCCTTAAATGATCAGGAACTGAATTAAGCGCATCTTCGGCTATTGTATAGATTATAGGCACAACTGCAAAACCCATGGCAAAGCTGACAATAAAAGTATTTCTCTGCACATATGTGCCCACAAGACAGTCCCTTGCTTCAAAGCCTGAAAAGGCAAGCAGTTTTGCTGCAATACCCGCAAAACAGACAGATGCTATTAATGTTATCACCCATCTTATTATTTCCATTAACGACCGGTGAAAATCAGCAGCCCTCTTGTTTATCACAGCCCCTAAATATTTTGAGACAAGAAGAGACATAATAAGAAAAGACAGGGGAAGCAGTAAAAGAAATAAAAACGGCTCGGGCCCTCCTGCGCCTCCGTTTAACCATGCTTTTAAGCTGCCATGGAAAAAAAAATCTTCAAACCAGGCTCCGGTTAATACAGAAAGAAAAAAGGCTGATAACAGAGCAGTAAACATTAAAAAAATTTTCGGGGCTCCTTCCCAGCGCATTGAAAGATAAACAGGTAGAAGCTGCCATAAATAAGCGCCTGCCATAAGAAAAAAAGGAACAAAAAGAAAGGATATCAGGATGGCCATTATCCATGTTTCAACAACAGGCGCAAGAACAAGGGCAGCCACAAATCCAAGGATAACAGAAGGCAGCGACGCCATCATCTCAATAAGAGGCTTTACGGTATTCCGCATCTTTATACTGAGAAATTCCGAAGTATAAACAGCCGATAGTATTGCCACAGGCAGCGCAAACAAGAGTGAATATACAGCGGCCTTTACTGTTCCGAATATAAGTGGAATCAGGGAAAACTTCGGTTCATAGTCGTCTGTTCCTGCTGATGACTGCCATGTAAAACCAGGCTCGGGATATCCTTCATACCAGACCTTTTGAAAAAGGGTTTTAAAGGTTATTTCAGGATGGGGAACTTCAAATTCCCGGAATAATACCAGGCCGTTGTTTTGTACTGTAATAATACCGTCCATACGCGGAGCAAGAGAAATTCCGGATACAGCCGCCCCTGAAGTATCAGGAACAAACTCAAACAGAGTTTTTTCGCTTGTAGCATGAAAAATCTTGACGCCGCCGTTATTCAATGCAACGGCAAAACTCTTACCCCTGCCTGAAGGTCTGAAAAATTTGGCATTAAACTTTTCAATATCAAAAGAACGCGCCGGCGTAATTGCTTTTTTATCCAGAGTTCCACGCTCCTCATTATTAATTATAAAGTATACATTAAGAGAGGAGTCATCTCCTGCTGCTATAATTGACTGACCGCCTGTTAAAAAATCCATAAAACTCAACTTAACGCCGTCAGGCAGCAAAGGGAAAATTTCAGCAAGAGCAGGTGAATTAAAATCATGTGTGTCAAACCTGTACACCCTGCCATTATCAGAAGCGATAAAAACCATATCCGCTTTTTCAGTAAGAAGCACGGAATGGACTGAAACATCAGCAGGCAAAGAAGGAAGCCTGGTTTTTTTCACCATGGTTTTTTTCTTGCCTGTCAGCAGGTTTATCCTCGATTTTACCTTGCTTAGTATTGCAGCGCCATCTGAATCAACAGCAATAAATGTGGTTAAAAGCCGCTCTGCCTCACCGGTTATATTATAATCAACTGCGATAACAGGGCTTCCTGAAGGGCTTGCCTTAACAGTGTCTTTAAGGTTTATTGTAAAAGAGACCTTTCTGTATTGACTGCCTGGAATTTTAGAGTAAATGGCTCTACTATCAGTTTTATCCAGTTCGTCTATTTTTATCAGTTTTTCCGGCAGCCGGCTTTCGGGAATTATACTTGTAGTAAAATCTGCATCAGCAAAACTGACGGTTCCGTCAGAAAATCCGAAAACCATATGTTTTCCATCAATCGTGCATCTGAAAGATGTGATTTTTCTGCCTCCAAGATCAACCCTTCCGGAGGTTAAAGCCTTTCCCGTTCTTACATGAAAAAGTCTGAAAACGCCGTCCTGGGAAAGAACAAAAGCAACGGTTTTATACTCGTCGATTCCTGTATTAACTATTTTCCCCAAAGGCTCTTTCAGGCTGTACTCGTATGTTGCAGTAACTTTACCCTTTTTGAAAAGAGGCAGAACCTCTGCAAAAAGGAACAGAAGCATCCCGACAACAGCGACAATCACCATAATCCCGCCAACGGTTATCACCTTGTCAGCTATCTTATCTGCAATAATTACACTGCGCCTTACTTTTCTTTCCCGTTTTACAGGTATGTTTTCAGGCGCAGATGTATTTTTTAAAACAGCGGGTTTGTTTGTTATCATTTTAACGGCAGCCTGTTGCTTTAAGATCTTTTTTCGCAATTGCATTTGATACAGGATAGTAACCGTCTTTTATAACAATTCTTTGTCCCTGTTTTGAAAAAATATATTTAACAAATTCTCTTCTCAAAGGATCAAGCTTTGTGTTTGGATTTTTGTTAATATAAACATAAAGAAATCGTGAAAGTGGATAGTCTCCACTGTATGCATTATCAGCATTGGCGTCATATGCTTCTTCTCCTTTATCTGCCGCAAGGGGAACTGTTTTAACATCGGCTGTCTTATATCCAACGCCTGAGTAGCCTATCGCATATTTATCCGATGCAATACCCTGAACTACTGCTGAAGATCCTGGCTGTTCTTTTACATTGTCTTTATAATCTCCCTTGCCCAGCGCAACCTTTTTAAAATATCCATAGGTGCCTGAAGCAGAGTTACGGCCATATAATGATATGGGTTTATCTGCCCACTCACCCTTAAGCCCAAGATCTCCCCAGGTTTTTATATCTCTATCATATCCATGCTTACGGTTTTTAGAAAAAATTGCATCCACATGCTGAAGAGTCATTGATTTTAAAGGATTATCTTTATGCACAAATACGGCAAGCGCATCCACTGCCACCCTTATATGCAGAGGTTTATAACCGTATTTTTTTTCAAATGCGTCTTTTTCCTTTGGTTTCATCTCTCTTGACATTGGCCCGAATTGAGCTGTACCTTCAATTAGAGCAGGAGGCGCAGTTGAAGAGCCTTTTCCTTCTATCTCTGATTTTACGCCTGGATATAATGTGTGAAAACTTTCGGCCCAAAAAGTCATAAGATTATTTAACGTATCCGAACCTATGGACTTCAAAGTCCCTGACACACCGCTCACTTTCCTGTAATCGGGAAGATTCCCGTCAACTTCAACAGCAGTCGAGTTTGAAAAAGTAATCAAAATCATAAAAAAACCTAACACCATACATTTAATAACCGTATGTTTTTTTAACATGGCATTCTCCTTTTTTTATTTAATAAAATTTATAAATCCCGAATTAAAAGTAGTTTTACATGGCTTATGTTAGGATAATGTTAAGATAGTATTAGATTTTGAATAAATTTTATTTTAGCAAGAAAGTCCAAGCATTTTTTAAAAACATAATATATATATAAAAAAAATTAACAAATGGGGGGAAGCAGGTGAAAGTCCTGCACAGGCCCGCTACTGTAACCGGTAAATTTATACCGGAAGTCAGAAAACCCTTAAACAAATTTTTTCGCGAGGTTCGAGGTTGATTATAGATTAAAATAATAAGATCGGTTTGGTTTTGACACCAGCCGGTCTTTTTTTGTTTTATAAGGTTCAAGTTATAAATTGAGATTTTAAAGGAGATAAAATGAACGGGATCATTAAAGAATTATGGGATGACGAATCAGGAGTTACAGCCATTGAATACGGGCTTATAGCCGGGCTTATGTCCGCAGCGCTTGTTGTGGCGCTTGGCCTTTTCAGTGAACAATTAAAAACACTCTTTGGCGCCATTACCGACAAGCTTGGGGAAGTGACTGATGATATAACAGGGGATTAATAACTGATTTTATTAATTTTATAATTGAGGGGCTAAAATCGATTTTCAATTATTAGTCTGCGGTCTGTTGTTTGTATTAGTATTATACACAGATATCAGGGACAGAATTATCCCTAATACTTTTACCATTCCTGCAATTTTTTGCGGTATTATCTATAATATGTGGGTTGCAGGGTGGTGTGATGGTTTTTTTTTTCGGCAAAAGGGATGCTTACAGGATGCTGCCTGCTCATAATACCTTTTATTCTCGGAGGAATGGGGGGCGGAGATGTTAAACTCCTTGCTGCTATAGGAGCATGGCTTGGCTGCATGGCTGTTTTGAATATTTTTTTATTCGGGTCGGTTACAGGAGCTTTTATTGCACTTGGTTTGGTTTTTTTAAAAAAATACAGACTGAACCTGATGAATGTTTTAAATGATATACTTTTTTTTGCCTTAACCAAAAAGAGAGTAATACCTTCTAAAGACTCCGAAAATTTTCCCTATTCAATTCCCATGGCAACAGGTTTTTTGATTTATATTTTATGTTACAGCTTTGATTTTTCGATTTTTGATTTTTAATTATTACCGGAAGAGCCGATTTCAAAATGAAGGTGCCAGTATTTTTTAACAAAAAGGGAGCGGCGGCAGTGGAATTTGCGCTGTGTCTCCCTTTGCTTTTGCTGA
>CAYZXU010000150.1:0-4825 GCA_964482535.1 uncultured Desulfobacteraceae bacterium
AACATTTGAACGCTCTTTTTTATTACACAGATTACTGTGGTCTAAAACAATCTCTTCAGGCTGGGCAAAAAGAGTTGAAACAGAAAAAAAAACAGATACTATAATAAACAGCATGCAAAAATTAACAGCATATTTCCGGCAATTCATTTTATTTTTTTATCCTTATGTTTTTTATTCGACAGGTAAAATATTATTAATCATAGGTAGGAAAAACGCCCTGGGAACGGCAGATACTTCTTGCAAGAACAATCATTTCAGGAATATCGATTCCAAGGGGGCAGTAACAGCGCATACATAGAACACATCTATTCCAGACTGTATCCCTAATCTCTTCAAGAGTTTTCATGTCCACATTCCCACTGTTTTTATACAGTTTGCCTATTGAATTTATAAACTTGTGTGAAGGCATATATTCAGGCTCTTTTCCATTGGACATGTACATCACACAGCTTTCAGCACATAATGTACAATGTGCGCAAACTTTTAAAGAAAGTTTCATCTTTACTTTATGCTTATTAAGCATCTTTTTAATTTTTTTAATATCAACAGCCTCTGTATTATTCTCAGTCATTAAAAAACCCCGTTTAGGCTCAAGCAAAAAAAAGCCATTTTCAAATTACCAACTTCTGCCGCCGGATGTAAAGCTGTATTCACTCTCTATAAAAAACCGGTTGATGAAAAAATATATCATATGAACTAATTTAGTGAACGGTATTGCAGCGATAAAGAGTTCACCTGAAATAATATGTAATATAATTAAAATGTTATAACCATCAGAAAAATGAGAGGCATAAAAACCCGTTATAAAGGGAGCAGCAGCAAAAAAAAGTGTAAAATAGTCATTAATTGATGTTATGGATCGCACTCGTTTTACAAACATGCGTCTGAATAAAAAAAAGATAACACATAATATGACTATAATTGTAAAAAAATCCGAGGTTGAATCTGAAAAGATAAAAGGAAAAAGATTTATACCTATTAATTCATCTAAAGTTACACTATGCGCAATTAAAAAAACAGGCACAATAAAAAGAAACAGATGAAAAACAGAACAAACCGCTGCCATAATAGTATTTGTCCCTAAAACTGTAACTTTAAGCATAGCAATTCGACGCTTGATATATTGCGAATTTATTTTGTTTTTTAAGTCTATTTTTTTTGTCGATGATAAATGTTTAGGACTTTTTTTATTCATTCTGCTTAATCTGACAAACCTTAATATCTGGAATACAGTTCCTAAAACAAAGAGAATTATTGCCGCCAAAAGTAAAGGACCTCTCACAAAGTCATAAAGATGTCCGATCGTTAATATATTAAAATATACCATATGTAATTAAAACTCCAAAAAACTACAAATATTTATGAGTGTACATCAGTTAACAAAAATATCAGGAAGTTAAAAGCCGCTTCGAATAGACTATTTAGTATTTTGAGGATTAAAATTTAAACTAGAAATATAACATAATGTAAAAATAAAAGCAAATTTAATTTCTGTGTGTAATGAAAATCAATAATCCCATATTTCATCAAAGGTCTTGAGTGAAGATTCCAAATCATTAAATGAAAATACTTCAATAGACACAACCCCTTTAAACTTCTTTAAAATATTAATTACCCTGACCGATTCTTTCTCTTTCATGCGGGCAAGAGATATATGGTCTTTATTTGCATCTACTCCATGAAGATGTATTATTGAAATATATTCATAGTATCTAAAAAAAAAATCTTCGGTATTTATATTCTGTAAAATCAGATGTCCCATATCCATGCATACCGAAAGGTTGAATTTTTTAATCAGATCTTCCGCCCATTCAAAGGGATACATAATGTTTTCTATTGATACTTTTTTGCTCTCTATTCCTGATGATAGAAGCTCCTCCATTACCCAAAAAATATTTTTGCTCCATTTTGAATGAGCCTCTTTTCCGAAAAAGGCAAAATCATAAGGAAGGTGAAGGGTGTAAGTTGAAGGTAAAACAGGGGCGGCAAGGTGAATAACACGTTTTATTTTATTTAATGCATCTTTTTGTCTTATATATAAAGGATCGGCAAGGGAAACATCCGTGGGAAGATGAATATTATATGTTATATCAAATTCTTCCGACAAATACGCAAGCTCTTTGAATATATCTGGAGAAGGCAGGGTTTCATCGGAACTTTCAAAGATAAGAAGTTCGATCTCATCAAGATAAGGCCCAAGCATTTTAACATTGGGGATGATGTTATCAGGATAAATATAAGACGTGGTTCCTATCTTAAAAGGATATCTGTTTTTATATGATTTTGATAAAGGCGTATACATTATATTATTTACAAACCAGCTATTTTCAATACAATACACAAAATTCCAAGCCACAAAAATGAAGAAAGAAGCATCAAATCACAGGCCTGTTTTATATGACGGATTTTAATCTCGCCGAATTTTTTTCCTATATAAGGCTTAGAAACAAGATGACCGTGATAGTAATTCGGTCCCCCCAATGTAACACGCAGTGTTCCTGCAAACGCAGCCTCAGGATAACCTGCATTTGGGCTGGCATGGCTTCTCCCCTCCTGCACAGATGTTTTAAAACTGCAAAACCCTTTGCCGCAAAGCATTTGAGCTGCGAGAGAGATCACAGGGACAGAGATACGCGCAGGGATATAGTTGAAAACATCATCTATGCGTGCAGAGACTTTACCGAATGTTTCATATTTTTCATTTTTATAGCCAACCATGGAATCAAGGGTATTCACCATCTTATAAGCCATGGCAAGTGGAGCGCCTCCTATTGCAGCATAAAACAACGGGGCTATAACCCCATCCACAAGGTTTTCTGCAACAGTTTCCACGACTGCCCTTGACATACCGCCTTTTTCAAGTCTTTCAACTTCTCTGCCGACAATAAACGATAATTTTTTTCTGGCTCTGCCCAATTCATTTTTGTTGATAGAGTCATAAACGTCCATTGCCGCCTTTTCCAGGGAAACAGCGGAAAGGGAGTAGTAAATCATTAAAACTTCAAGTATTATACAAAAAAAAGGAGATATGCTCAAAGCTGCTTTCAACAATAGAAAAGAAAGCAGCCAGACACTTAAAATTAAAGTTATAGAAAAAAAGGCTCCGGCTTTCACCAGATCGGTGGATATTTTTCTAAAAAGAGGCTCAAGCATGGCAATAGCATTCCCCATCCACCTGACAGGATGTGGAAGACCAACCGGATCTCCTGCAATAAAATCGAGGATAAAAGCTGCAAAAAGAATTTCTGATGGAGAAAAATAATTCATAGATATTATTTAAAAATATGTAAATCGCCAATTAAAAAATATTATTACCTGTAATAAAAATATTATTAACAGTTCAACCGTAAAATCAAGATAAAAATTCATTGTCTTTATTTATATATTAAAACATGGTATTTTTTTATTATAATGTTAATTTCAATAAAGATACTTCTATTACTTTTTGCAATTAATTTTGCGCCGGCTTTTCTTTCCTTTTTGATTGAAGATAAATGGAACGCTCCGGTTGATTTTAACGCAAAAATGCGGGACGGCAGACCCCTCTTCGGCAGTCATAAAACCATAAGAGGTATATGCGCGGCAGTACTGGCAGGAGTCCTGGCAGGAATTTTGCTAAATTTTTTATGGTGGGAGGGGGTTTGCGCCGGTCTGCTCAGCATGGTGGGAGACCTGCTTTCAAGCTTCATTAAAAGGAGGGCCGGGCTATTGGAAGGCGCTAATGCACCCGGGCTGGACCAGATTCTTGAAGCATCCGCACCTTTTGTTTTTTTATCACCAAGATTTTCTATTAATGGTTTTGCGCTGATATCTATAATAGCTGTTTTTTTTATAAGCGCTTATTACGGTTCACTTTTATTCAAATCCCTTTTACTGAAAAAACCCCATGAAAATTATCCAAGAAAGATAACACCTAAATTGCGGATGCGTGAATTAAAGTCATGCCAGATAACATCATATCCTTTGCAAAAACTGCTCAACTTTGAAGATGCCGTTTATTATCATTTTTTCATGAAAACCGTATTCAAAACGCTTGGTGTTTACAGGAAAGGTGTTTATAATGCGCTTCAGATCAAGCTGCAAAACCGAACTATTTTTTTACCAAACCTGCCAAAAACTTTTGAAGATTACACAATCCTTTATATTTCCGATCTGCATTTAGACGGACTAAAGGGGATCACAAGACGTCTTAATAAAATATTAAAGCCTCTCCCCGTTGTTGATCTTTGCATACTTGGAGGAGATTACAGGGTAAAGATGTATGGAATATTTCAAAATGTGCTTTTAAAAATGGAAAAGCTCATGAAAAACATAAAAACACGAGACGGTATTTATGCTGTATTGGGAAACCATGATTGCATTGAAATGATTCAGCCAATGGAAGATATGGGCATAACCTTTCTTGTTAATAATTCCATACCGCTTGAACGGCATGGATCTTATATTTGGCTTGTTGGAGTAGATAACCCCCATTATTACAAATGCCACGATTTAAAACAGGCTTTTTCAGAAGTTCCCACAGGTTCCTGTTCTATACTTGCGTCACATTCACCAGCCATTTATAAAGAGGCTGAAGAGTATGGAACCGATTTGTGCCTATGCGGGCATACCCATGCCGGTCAGATACAGATTCCAGGTTTTGGGCCTGTCTTCACACATACAAAAGCACCCAGAAAATTTTGTCATGGCAACTGGAAGTTTAAAAATATGACGGGTTACACCAGCTCTGGCGCAGGAGTTTCAGGTGTACCGGTAAGGTTTTATACCCATGGAGAAGTAGCCCTTATAACACTAAGAAAACCAATATTCAGCGGCTCTTAATTTT
>CAYZXU010000151.1:0-1216 GCA_964482535.1 uncultured Desulfobacteraceae bacterium
GGAGGAGTTGTCCGCAGTAACACTAAGCATCACATGTTATGCAGGTGGGGGCCGGATACAGGCATACCTGCAAGCGGCCTCCATATAATGGAAACAGATTCCGTGGGTGTTCTAAAAAATGGTGTTATTTTAGGAGCGGAAACATTTGCAGCTTTTAAAAAAGAGTTAAAATGGCCTGGTGACAAGCCTGATAAAATCATCTGCCATCAGGTTGGGGACTCACACCAGAAAACCATTCTAAAATCTATCGGTATCCCAAAGGAAAAAGATTTTACCACATTCGAATATCTTGGCAATATCGGCACTGTATCTCTTCCCATTACTGCTGCCATTGCTTCTGAACGTGAATTTTTAAACAAAAATGATCTTGTGGGTTTTTTAGGAATCGGCAGCGGTCTTAACTGCATAATGCTTGGTATAGAGTGGTAATATGACTTTAAATAAACAGGTTGATATTTCCAGGTTTCGCCACCTTTACCCTTTTAAATCCCATTACATGAATATAAACGGTCTGCAATACCACTATATTGATGAGGGAGCAGGTGATCCTGTTGTTATGATTCACGGCAACCCGACATGGTCTTTTTATTTTCGCAAACTTGTCAATGAACTGTCAGGTCAATTCAGAACCATTGTTCCGGATCATATCGGCTGCGGACTGTCTGAAAAACCTGACAGTAAAAGATACGGCTTCAGGCTGAAAGACCGTATTGATGATATTGAATATTTCATTGATAAACTTAATCTAAAAAAAATAACTCTGATTCTCCACGACTGGGGCGGCATGATAGGCATGGGATATGCCGTAAAACATCATAAAAATATATGCAAAATAATTATAATGAACACTGCTGCTTTTTTGCCCCCCAAAGAGAAAAAAATTCCCTGGCGACTATGGATTATACGCAACCTCAAACCATTTGCGGTTATTGGAGTTCAGGGGTTTAACCTTTTTTCTGTTGCAGCGCTTTATATGGCATCAAAAAAGGGGCTTGACAGGGATGTTAAATGCGGTTTAACAGCTCCATATAACTGCTGGAAGAACAGAATCGCAACATTGAAATTTGTCCAGGATATTCCTGTTAAAAAAAATGATCCGAGCTATGACATTGTGGAGAATGTGGATAAAAATCTGTATAAGCTCAAAGATATACCCATGCTCATATGCTGGGGAAAACATGATTTTGTTTTTGATATGTCGTATCTTGAAATGTGG
>CAYZXU010000151.1:1316-4735 GCA_964482535.1 uncultured Desulfobacteraceae bacterium
AAAACTTAAAACCCAAAACTTAGAACTTAGAACCGTGCCTGAATATTAGTTTTTGTTCAGGCGCTATTCACTCAGCTCCCAAAGTAATAAACAGGAATAATGAACAGGAATAATGGCACAGAAAATGTTTCATTCCATCTCAGAAGGGTTGCTGAATTGCAGCCTTTTAAAAAAGCTGTCGTGTATCCCGAATCCAGGGATAAAAACGGCAGGGTTGCTTATACGCATTTAACCTTCAGACAGCTTGACATGGAATCTGACCGCCTTGCGCATGGCCTAACTGAGGCAGGAATAAAGCGTGGGGTAAAGACCATATTGATGGTCAGGCCGGGCATCGATTTTTTTATTATAGCCTTTGCTCTTTTTAAAGCAGGAGCTGTTCCTGTTATTGTCGATCCGGGCATGGGCTTAGGCAGAATGGTAGAATGTTTTAAAGCAAGCAGCCCTGAAGCATTTATAGGAATTCCCCGTGCGCATATTTTAAGAATATTATATCCGAAATTTTTTAAAACAGTTAAAATCTGGGTTACTGTGGGCAAAGTATGGTTCTGGGGTGGGTTTGAATTAAAACATCTTAGAAAAACACCATGGCAGCCTTTTAAACCTTTAAAAACCGGAGACGATGAAAAAGCTGCGATTTTATTTACAACAGGAAGCACCGGCCCTGCCAAGGGGGTTGTCTATACACACGGCACTTTTAACGCTCAGATAAGGCATATAAAATCACATTTTACCATAGCCGAAAACGAAATTGATCTTCCCACATTTCCCTTATTTGCATTATTTGATCCGTCTCTGGGCATGACAGCCGTGATACCTGACATGGATCCCACAAAGCCGGCTCAGGTTAATCCCAAAAAAATAATTGAGGCTATTGTCAACCATGGAGTAACCAATATGTTTGCTTCACCTGCCCTGTTAGACCGTGTTGGAAAATTTTGCAGCCGCCAGGGGATAAAACTGACTCCTTTGAAAAGAGTAATTTCCGCAGGGGCTCCTGTTTTATTTTCAAACATCAAGCAGTTTTCATCCATTTTACACAAAGATGCACAAATCCATACCCCATACGGCGCCACTGAAGCAATGCCTGTTATTTCCATTGAAAGCCGCGAAATTTTATCAGAAACCGGAGAGCTCAGCAAAAAAGGCTATGGAAACTGTATTGGTCGTCCCATAAAAGGTGTGGATGTTCAACTCATTAAAATTACAGACAAACCAATAGAAAAATGGTCTGCCGATATAATTGCGGATAATGGTGAAATCGGGGAAATAACAGTTGCCGGTGATGTGGTAACTAAAACCTATTATAAAAAATCTGAAAACAGCCTTTCAAAGATTATTGATGAAGACAGGATATGGCACAGGATGGGAGACCTGGGCTGGAAGGATAAAAACGGGCGTATATGGTTTTGCGGCCGCAAAACCCATCGTGTAATCACCGAAAACGGCACACTTTACACTATTCCATGTGAAGCAATCTTTAACAACCATCCCAAAGTATATAGAAGCGCATTAGTGGGAGTCGGAACCCGACCAAAACAGCGACCTGTAATATGCATAGAGCTTAATTCAAATACAAATAAAAAAAAGGTTAAAACAGAGCTTCTGGAGCTTGGCAATAGTAATGCAATGACAAAAGGGATAAACACAATTTTATTCCACAAATCTTTTCCTGTTGATATCAGGCACAATTCAAAAATTTTTCGTGAAAAGCTTGCTGTTTTTGCAAACAAAAAAGTTAAAAACTGTTGAATTTACGGCATCTTCATTAAAGCGGTTTGAGCAGACCGGCAAAGTGTCCATGGAAAATTTTTTACATTGGGTTTTTACATTGGGTTTTTACACTGGGTTTTTACATTGGGCAGACTCTCTGTTCTGGACAGGCTGGCTTTTTTAGGAAAATCAACTATGGGCGCGCTTACCTATGAACCGGCTGTTAAGTATTAAAAAAATGCTAAGATTATCAGCATTCAATTCCTTGCTGAACAATCAAGACAAATATTAGAAGGGCACACATAGTATTGAAGCAATTCGTTGAATGGCCCTCGGTCGCTTCTGGCGCGATTGAGGAGGCGTTGCCGGACGGATGCGCAGCCATGTTTCTGAAAGATGTCATACCGTTGCCTCCAGGTATGGCCCCATCACTTTTTCGACTCGACATATTTTGGCATATTTGAGCAGTTCGCTGAGGTTGAACTTTTTGTGTATCTTTACATATTTTCTTGTATATGCCATAATATATTTTTTTCAAGTCTATATTAAATACTATAATATCATATTATACAGAATTTTTTCTGTATAATAACTTCGTTAGGGCATGGGATCATAGGAGAATTATGAAGTACTTTAGCGATCAGGAGAAAGGTTCGAAAACCAGGGATAAAGAATATATCCCGCCGAATGTTTGGGGAGGTATCGTTGCTATTATACAAGGACAGGTATCATCTGGAGCATTTGGGGAACATTTTCCAGAGATCTGCCCTGATGGTGCTGGCCCTATTGGAACAGATGAAAGAGCTTTTAAGTTGGCAATTACAGCTGAAATCCCAGATATCCAATGGCCATTGAAAACTACAAGAAGTGACGGCGATGGTTGGGGGGCTCAGGAAAAACCATTTTCCCCAGATTATTTGACCGTTCTTGATTTGATACAGTTTTGCTATGAGCATGTAGCAAAACCAATCCAAGGATCTTACCATAGCTACTTTCAACATCATCACCTTTCTTTTGACAAAAAAGCTGGACAAATAGAATTTCTTCAAAAGGTTAATCGTATTTTTGGAAGAAATGGAATTTCTTATGAGTTAAAAGAAACCGGAAATATCATTAGGTTGGCGCCTCCCATACTGGACGATGTTCTCCACTCAGCAAAATTTCAAACTAAAGATTCTACGATCAATAAAATGCTTGAAGAAGCAAGATTGAAATTTTTGAATCCAGATGTGGCAATACGAAGAGAGAGTTTGGAGCGGCTTTGGGATGCATGGGAGCGTATAAAGTCAGTCAACAATCCAACAAATAAAAAGACTTCTGTTTCTGAACTTCTTGATAACTGTGCTTCAGAACCAAAGTTTCGTGAGCTATTAGAAACCGATGCTCGGTCCGTTACAAACATAGGTAATTCATTTCAAATACGGCATTCTGAGGTCAATCAAACACCGATAGAACGAAGTGGGCATATAGATTACTTGTTTCATAGGCTTATAGGATTAATATTATTGGTAATAAAGGAAATGTCCTAACCAAGGCATGGAGGTGGACTGGAAAAGCCGGTGTTTTTTTCGCTTTTGCCCAGGTCGTCTAAAAGTCATTTCTTTAATTGTTTCCACGGCTGTAGCAAGCTTTCCCAGCCCCTCATGCCAGCCGTTGGGCTTATTGAAACAATTTTTTTATTTCAAAGAAACACTTGACCAGTATAT
>CAYZXU010000152.1:0-4716 GCA_964482535.1 uncultured Desulfobacteraceae bacterium
TACCTCACAGAACTTCACAGCAGGTTCCTCCTTACTTTCCGGAGCCTTTGAAGAGCTCCAGGCTTCTGAATTTCTTTTCCAGGCCTTCATCATCAAATGAAAACTTTACCCGGCCGTAGCCCCGGCTGCCGTTGCCTCCGAGAGCGTCGTATTCGAGAAGTTTCAGCCCTTCAAGAAGTTTAGCTTCCAGGGCTTCAGGATCATCCCTGTCGAAAACCTTCATGGTGATATGAAAGGCAAACTCAACTCCGGCCGGAACCCGTTCGGTAAATCTGGGATTCTCTACCGTTCCTTTAATGCGGTTTATGGAATTTTCGGACTTGATTTCCGTGAGCACTATCTCGCCATTTTTTGCCTGTTCACGACACTCTTTGGTAAGCATGCAGTCGGAAAAAGAAAGCCTTGAAGGGCCGTAGTGAGCAAGTTTTTCCTCTTCTGCTCCACTTGTTCCGAAAAGCTTTATTATGGCCTCACCATATGTTCTGGAACTACCATCTGATGCTTCAACCACCTTAATAGACAATGGCTTCCCATCACTCTTTGCCACAAGCCCGCTTCGAAGCTCAAGAAGCGACCGAACTTTCCCCTTTAGTGACGAACCCGGTATGTAGGGCTCAAATGTAAAGGGATGCTTGACCACCGGATTATCCGTCCCGCCTATATGCATTTCCACGTCTCCGGCTCCAATATGGAGTCCGGTCATTAACTTAATCTTTCCTCGGTATTCCTTGATTTCCACAAGCTTCATAGCACTCTCTCCTTACCCCAAAGTGTTTAATCCCTCGGCCTGTAGAGCTTGTAAAAGGCCATGAAGGCTTCCATGAAGCTCGTTACAGCCTGGAGATGTTCTCTTGTTTGAACCCCCGAAATCATATCCCTGAGTCCATCAACGAAACTGTCCGTCACCAGATCCCTGCCCTTTGCATAAGCCGCTTTTGCAATAAGCATGTGGACATGTGGAAGAATGGCTTCCCACTCACTACCTTGCATTCTTGCCCTCTGGTTCAGTTTGAAAAGCTCATCGTAATACTTACGAATCTGCGTGGCCTTATTGCGCTTCGCTCTGCCACGCTCCATCCCCTCTTCACTCACCTCTTTTGCCCACTTTTCGGCAATCTTAGAAAAGGCTTCGGGATTTACCAGGTTTGATTTTTCATCTTTCCAGAGAGCCTTCCACAGGTTTCTAACCGTCATGTTCTCCTCCTGCTGTAATTCAGGATATTACCAACCTCGTTTCCTTCGTGTCTCATACAAAACGCTCCAAAACGGGATAATCATTGCGCTCCGGTAATCATGGATCCACCGGGCCAGTGTGCCCGCAATCTCTTCCTGAAGTTTTTGCGCTTCTTCCTTATTTGCCACCGCCCTGGCCGCATTCCTGGCTACATGATAGCCCAGAAATGCCCGCCATTTGACACATTCAATGTCCCTAATGGCAACACCTCTGCCGTGCTTTATGAGTTTCTCCTCAAGCCCGGCCATTTCAACAAATGCGAGAATTTTATGAAAAGAGGAACGGGAAAGATATCTCTCATCCAGCCATGCCTTTAGCCTTTGATAAATCTCATCGGTAAGCAACCGGAAAACATCCCAGGTAATAGAGCGACCGAACATGGTTACTCTGTTTCTGCCCGCTCCCTTTGCCGCACCAAGGGCTTCCTCACTTTCTTCGGCTATGACATCCACAGGTGTGGACGGCCTGTGAACGGTGATCCCTGCAGAAAGATGAACCTTCTGGTTTTCACAGGCGTAAGCCCTGAATTTATCTGCAACAAAGGCCGCTAGATCTCTGATTTTATTCCAGGGACCAATCAGAAAGAGATCATCCCCTCCGGCAAAGACAGTGTAAACATCACAAAACGCGCCGTTATTTTCTTTTTGAAGGGCGTACGGCAGATAGACGGAGAAAAAATTATTGAGTATCCGACTGAAGGTGGCAATTCGTGATAGAGTAAAACGCCGCCCCTGAAAACTACATGAAAAGAGAGCTCCCAGGTTATCCACGTCGGCTTTAAGAACCCCCAGGGCATCCACGCCGTAAAGTTTGCCGTCATTTCCGTAGGAAAGAGCTTTCGCTGCAATGTGAGCAAAACTCTTGGGGTCACCTTCCCGAATCATATCGACAAGCTCGAGCTTGGCTTCCTCAGAGCGCTCTCCAGCAAGGATGCGTTCATCATTCTCATCCTCGGGCTCATAAACAGGAACGTAACCGTTTATGGGATTGAAGGTAACATCTGTCGGAACTGTTCCATCACTTCGGACATTTACATCCCAGAATTTTTCAACACCGTCGGCAAAATTCTCCACCTTCACTTTGTCGGGGCTTACAAACCTGAGCTGATATTTTCCGAACAGAGGACTTATAAGCTCACCGTCTTCTGATTCAAGAATGGCAATCCTATTCCCTTTGACAATCTTCGTTCCCACCAGGATGTGATCGCGGCACACAGAACACGCTGAAGCCCGCTCATTGGGGCGGCAAAGAATCGGGTCATTTTCCGCCCTTTCAACCGACGGACGCTTGCCACAAAAAGGGCACAGGGGGCGGTAAAGGTTGTTGCGAAATTCAGACAGAAATCTATTGAAAACTCCACCGTGCCTTGAAAGATTAAAACGGCGGAATTTCTTCTCCTCCATTGCTTCAATATGGCGTCTCCATACAGATTCAAACCGCCCGTGGAGAAAATCCTCAGGTGCAAGTTCCGTGTAGCTTACTCCGATAGCGCTTTCACCAAAAGCACACTCAATAAGCCACTCGTTGAGCCTTTCGGCAACCTCATGAATTTTCTTGCGACTTTTTTCCGTGTTATGAGCTATGAGGTGAAATTTTCCTCCCGCAGCCATAACAACAGACATGGGAGAAAGCCCCAGTGATTTTGAAATCTCATAGGCCGCCAGATCCGTGAGCAAAGACACCGTAAATGATCTTCCCCGTAAAAGCTTTGACCGACGTCCTCGTTGTTCTCCCCCGGTCGAAAAGATAAAGGACTGTATTCCGTAAAAATCACCCGATACCATCAGAAATTTCCTGATAGTCCGATCTCTTATGGCTTTTTCCTCTAGAGATTGCGTCTCTCTGTGATATCGATACAGGGCTACAGCCAGAGCCGCCGTAGTACGGCTGTGGTCGTAGAGAGAAACATCGTGAATGACATTGCCAACCCGTGCTGCAGGAATATGGGATGTAAAGATGCGGTAAAGAGAATCGAGATGCTGGAGCCACAGATGGGGAATCTGTTTGTGGGCAAGTTTCTTGAAAGCATTGGAAAAGTTTTGAAAAAGCTGGCTGTATTCACGGTCCTGCCCTTCTGCTGCGTTCTTCTCAGGAAAAATAGTGGTGGCGGAAATGGGCTTCAGGGGATATCTCCAGGAAAAGTCATTTCGAGAAGCCGTCTCACCTGAAAAGAGCATTTCGAACACGGGGATCAGCTTTGTCTTTACGGCGTCGGAAACAGGGATTGGTTCACCCTCGGAAAACTCATCTCGATCTATGCCGCTACTCAGGCGATCAGCTTCTGCAATTACCCACTGAGCCGGCGATTCCGGCTTATGATGCATGGCTGCCAGGTTTATGAGGCTGTCCGGCGTGCCACTCCTCCTGGCTTCATCTTCCAATAGCCAGAATTCCGATGGGATAAACTCTTTCATCGACTCCAGAAAGTAAGCCGTAAAAAGAGCATGGGAATGGGTAAAGTGATTATCGCGATAGGGCTGGTAAAGCTCAGCGTTTCTTTGTCTGTATTCGTCGGGTATAACAACATCGAACTGGGCAAATTTTCCCACATCGTGGAGCAACGCTGCCAAGGCGATACATGACGTCATTCGATCTTCCATGCCTGTTCTCCCTTGCAGGTTTGTTCAGTTCTCAAGCTCTCATAACATTATACGGGATGGATCGGAATTTTTTCAAAAGAGGCACACCTTATTCTACCTCTCCAATCCCCTCAAATCTGGTCATGTTTTTCGACTGGTTAAAGAGAGGTATGCCCCACTATCGGTTGGGCAGCTCGCAATCCCCTCGAATCGGGTCATGTTTTCCGACATAAAGGAGCAGAATGAACGATAGACGGCTGCTTCAAAGTCGCAATCCCCTCGAATCGGGTCATGTTTTCCGACTTCGCAACGTTTAGCAGATAAATATGCTTTACAGGTCGCAATCCCCTCGAATCGGGTCATGTTTTCCGACTTATTTTGCGACGATATGAGGTTAGTGCGATGCGACAAGTCGCAATCCCCTCGAATCGGGTCATGTTTTCCGACTTTTCCCGATGAAATTTCTGAGCTAGTTGGGGGTTTGTCGCAATCCCCTCGAATCGGGTCATGTTTTCCGACTGGATATTGGGAATTCATCAAGAAGAATTAAGCATAAGTCGCAATCCCCTCGAATCGGGTCATGTTTTCCGACGGATTTTTTTTGGGAAAAACCAAAACCGAAAAGGAGGGAGGTCGCAATCCCCTCGAATCGGGTCATGTTTTCCGACCAAGCTGAGGAAATCATCCGCTCCTGGATCCTTGAGGTCGCAATCCCCTCGAATCGGGTCATGTTTTCCGACAGATGGCTGGAGCCCACTCGATGGGCTTCTGCCCGAGGTCGCAATCCCCTCGAATCGGGTCATGTTTTCCGACAGAGCGGAGAGGCTAGCTAGGAAAATTTGGGAGCAATGTCGCAATCCCCTCGAATCGGGTCATGTTTTCCGACTGCGCCCTTATAAGTAC
>CAYZXU010000153.1:0-4675 GCA_964482535.1 uncultured Desulfobacteraceae bacterium
AGACCCAGTGTGTTTTTAACATGGAAAGAATGCGGGAATGGATAAAACAGGCAAATGATATGGGCTTAACCGAAAAGGTATATATACTCCCAGGCGTGACACCCATGAAGAGCATAGGTATGGCAAAGTATATGAAAAACAAGGTTCCAGGCATGGATGTGCCCGACGAAATAATAAAGCGCCTTCAGGGAGTGGAGAAAAAAAAGGTGGCCAATGAAGGGATTCAGATTGCATGTGAACAGATCGAAGAATTCAAGGAGATGAAGGGTGTAGCAGGAGTTCATCTAATGGCAATTGAATGGGAACACAAGGTGCCGGAAATTGCGGAAAGGGCTAAAATGCTGCCGAGGCCGGAGTTATAATTTTAAAATAAGGAGTTTTGAAATTGAATACAGAACCGAAAAAAAAGGTCATGGTTGTAGGAGGCGGTGTTGCAGGCCTTACCGCTGCCTGGGAATTATCCAGGATGAACCTTGATGTTCATATAGTGGAAAAGACCTGTTTTTTAGGCGGACATGCAATTAAATTTTGCTGTAAGGCAACAGAAGAGTGTCAGCAATGCGGCGCCTGCTCTGTTGAAAAGATGCTGAAAAACGTGGTAAATGAGCCTGAAATTAATATCCATTTATCTACAGAGATAGAGAGTATAAATCGCAACGGCAATTTTAAAGTCAGCCTGAATAAAGGTCCTAAATATATAGATCCCAGTCTCTGTACAAATTGCGGAGCATGTTTTGAAAAATCCCCTGAACAGGGTGCAATTATACAGGGATTTTCAAAAAATAACTCTCCTCTTTACGGAATCGTGGAAGAAAAAATCCCCCTTATTAAAGATTTTTGTAAAGACATATGTCCTGAAGGAGCTATTTCACTTGATAAAAAAGGCACATCAGAGACTCTTGAAGTTGATGCTGTAATTATTGCGGCAGGTTTTAAACCTTTTGATCCTGAAATAAAAGGAACTTATGGCTATAATAAATTCGACAATGTTATTTCGGGCATGGACCTTGAGGAGTGTTTAAGACAAAATGGCTGTGCCTTAAGACCATCAGACGGCAAAAAACCTGAAAAAGTTGCCTTTATCCAGTGTGTAGGGAGCAGAGATGAAAGGCTGGGAAATCTCTGGTGTTCACATGTATGCTGCCCCTATGCCCTGAGGATGGCTGAAGTTATAAAAAATCAGGATCCTGAAACCGGGATTTCTGTTTTTTATATGGATATCCAGAATACCGGAAATAATTTTCCTGTATTCTATGAAAAGTGCAAATCGGATATGGAGTTTGTCAGAAATATTCCGGTAGATATATTACCAGTTGAAAATGATAAATTGCAAATGCGATATTTAAGCGACGATGAGGGTTCCGCCGTAACCGGGGAGTTTGACCTTGTTGTATTATCCATAGGGATCACACCCGGAGAGGACAACGATAAATTGTCAAAAATTTTTGATGTTGTTCTTGATAAAGATGGTTTTATATCCAATGACAATAAACTCAGCAAGTCCTTCACCTCGAGCAGAGGCATTTTTGTTGCAGGAACTGCCGGAGGCCCAAAAAACATTGCAGACTCCATGGCCAATGCAGGTCAGGCGGCCTGTGAAGCGCTAAACTATTTGGGGAGGGAGGAGCACACAAAATGACATATAAAACAGATACAAATATAAACGAAATAAGCATCAACACTGATGTGCTGGTTATAGGCGGAGGGTTAACAGGAGTTAAATCAGCCTGGGAAATAGCTTCATCAGGATACAAGGTTATTCTTGTTGAAAGAGGTTCTGGGCTTGGTTCAAAAGATTCTAATGACCAGGATCTAATAAAAAAAGTTACATCCGACAGCAATATTGATGTTTTTACCGGTACAAGTATTGTCAGTTCAGCAGGAGTACCCGGAGATTACAGCATATGGCTTTCAAAAGAAGATGAAATTCTTGACAAAAAAGTCGGCGCTGTTGTGGTTGCTACAGATTCTTCCATAAAGGTTCTTGATAAAGAATACGGTCTTTCCCTTTCTGACAAAATATTATCACAATCACAGATGGAATCTGTTCTGGTATCAGACAAGGAAAAAATTAAAGGGAAGAGTATTGCCTTTCTTGCGGGTTTTGCCCAGGAGGGAAACCCTGTAGTTACAGAACGGATTTTAAACAGCGTTCTTGCCATGGAAGAAATTACAGGGTGCTCTGTTTCTGTATATATCAATAATATCAAGGTGGCATCCAGCGGTCTGGAAAGGCTCTTTAAAGAAGGAAGAGATAAAGGCGCAATATACTTTAAGCTCACGAATGCCCCTGAAATAACCGATACAGGTGAAAAGGTGAAAATCACTTTTCTTGATCCTGTTCTGAGAAATAAGATACAGGCCGAGCATGATTTGATCGTTATTGAGGAACAGGTAAGCGCTGACCCGATAAACAGAAGTCTTGCAGAACTTCTCAGGATTGATCTCGGCCCCGAGAATTTTCTCCAGAAAGAGAATGTTCACATGTTTCCTGTAAGGACAAACAGGGAGGGAATATTTGTAGCTGGTTCAAGCCGTAAAGTCTGCAATCTGGCAAATGCCTGGATGGACGTTGAGAATGTAGTGCTGGAAATAAAAAACTTTCTTGACAATGGCACAAAAACAGTGCCTGGAGATAAGGCGGTTATAGATGCTGGAAAATGCACAATATGCCTGACCTGCTACAGATGTTGTCCCCATGGAGCCATCTACTGGGAGGGAGACAAGGCTGTTATATCTCCAATTGCATGCCAGGGCTGCGGCATATGCGCCAGTGAATGCCCCATGAATGCAATTCAGATAGGCGGGTATAATGATTCTTTTATTTCTGATGAAATTAAGGCAAAAACAGAATCATCAGTAAAGCCGAATATAATTGCTTTTTGCTGCGAAAACTCGGCCTATGAAGCAGGTCTTATGGCTGAATCATTTAAGATGCAGATGCCTGAAGGTCTCAATATCATCAAAGTGCCATGTGCAGGCAAGATAGACATGGACTTTATTATGAGCTCCTTTGCACAGGGGGCTGACGGCGTGCTTGTTATGACCTGCCACAATGGAAACTGCAAATCAGAAAAAGGAAACATATTTGCAGGTTGGAGAGTTGCTGAGGCGCAAAGCAAGCTGGATGTTATAGGGCTTGAAAAAGAGAGACTTGCTTTTGTCACTCTGGCTTCCAACATGGGAAAGGACTTTTGCAGAATTGTCAATGAGATGGAAGAAAGAATTAAAAAATTAGACAGTTAACTTTGATCTGATTTTTTTGCAGGGGCACGATGCATCGTGCCCCTACTTAAAATTAAAACAGGAAAGAAATAGAAGTATAAAAAAATCTTCCAGGTTCATATACGATTGCAGGGTTAGCGCCTGAACCGGAAACAACATCCCATTCATATGAATTTGCAACAGCATAATGCCTGTCAAAAATATTTTCAACGCCAATATTTAATGTCAGCATTTTGTAATTCCAGCCTCCTCTGAAATTAACCACATCCCAGCCTGACAACGCCTTTTCGCCGGCATCAACATCAACATTATTGGCCTTTTCCGAGTGAATCCATTCTAATGTTCCAAAAAGCATTTGAGTGTCATAGTGCAATGCAAGTTTGGTTTTAAGCGGCGGGATTTCGGCAAGATCATTATCATCATTATACTCAGGTCTGGAGTCTTTTCTTCCACGCTGCCAGGCAGCAGCAGTTTCCACGGAAAAATCGGATATAACATCCACAATCATTTTTACATCAGCGCCATAGATGTGTGCATCAATATTTGTCCAGGTTTGATGGGAATCTGAAGTCTGCTTCCCCTGTTGATAAATATAGTCCTTGAGATCACTGTGAAATGCCTTTGTTCTGAAACTAAATGCTTGGCCTGTTAACTGAAAACCGAGATCAAACTCTCTATTCTCTGTGGAATCCAAATCAGGATTTCCGTGAAAATAAGGGCTGGGAGATTGAAGATAACGTTCAACTGCTGTGGGAGCGCGGACACTTTGACCAATCCCCCCAAAAAGAAACGCATTATCCGTCAAATAGTATTCAGCAGACAGATATCCGCTGAAGAGGTCATCATCATTCTTGTTGGTGGATGTTACGGCAATGCTTTGCTTGAGGTCTTCATGGGCTTTTGATTCAAACCGGTCGTAACGAAAACCGGCGCTTAGAGATAAATTATCATAATTTTTATCCGCTTTCAGGTACAAGCCGAAATCATAGCTGTCAACATCCGGAATAAGCTCATCATCCATATTTACACCGGTATCATCCCTGTACATATCCCCTTTCCAGTTGTGTTTGAAGGCATCTATGCCATAAGTGAACCGAGCAAATCCGGCAGACTTTTTATTGTCTATTTTTCCTCCGGTGATAGTCGATTTTACTTCATTATGACGATGAAAATCAGGATTGCCTGCAAGTTCCCGATACTTGTCAAAAGGTTCATGCTTTACCCTGTTTTGATAAAGAAAAAAGCTCAACTCATCTGAAAAATTTCCAAGACCGGTTATGGAATAATCTGCCCTGCTCATATAAGTTTTTTCGGAATCAATATCCATTCCGGCCCTTGGAGTCATAATATCATTGGCTTTTCCACAGGCATATGAAAAAAGAATAGTCTGATTTTCTGTTGGAGTAAATTGCAGCTTTCCCCATACGTCATGTTTTTCAAAGGCCTTCAT
>CAYZXU010000154.1:0-4556 GCA_964482535.1 uncultured Desulfobacteraceae bacterium
CAAAAGCTTGCTATAGTTCTTGAACAGGCTGAAAATACTGGAAAGGTACTAATTCGAAGAAAGGACGGAAGAACTTTCGCATTGGTTCCAGAAAAGATTGCCTCTTCACCTTTAGATGTCCCTTCAATTAAAGCGCGTATTACAACACAAGAGATAGTGGATATTATTCGAGAAGGAAAAGAAAGGTAGAATCGGGTAAGGGCAGATTTTTCTTCCACCCTGCATGCGGGTCCGCACAGGGCGTTTCATCAAGGTTACCGGGCCGAAGCAGGGTAGTGCCTTTTCGATGTTCCCAGCTTGAGGAGGTGACGCACTTTGGTACGGACGTACCGCCACTGTTTCCAGTAGCACATCCGTATCCTGCGACGAAGCCATTCGTCTAATAACGAAAAGGGCATCCGTTTTTCCTTGACGACTATTATTCACACCATTGAAATATAGTCAAAACTATTTTTCAACGGAGAGAAATATTGGGAAACTCCTCGTTAATTTGCAATTATAACCCCAATGGATCTCCTGCCGTCTATCTTGATGTTAAGGGGTTTGTCAAGTCTGACATGCCGGATGAACTCTGTTTCATTAACAGCCTCAATGGAATTTAACAGGTCAAAATTAAAATAATCTTCAGAATTCTCCCGAACAGTAAAGTAGAATATGCCAAGGGAAGTAATATTCTGAAAAAAATGGGAACCCTGGGAAGGATCTGCTTTCAGCTTCTCATGATTCAGTTCAACCATTGCCTCGACGCCTGAAATATTCTGCCATTTAACCGGAATGCCGAGCCATTTGTCGGCGGAACCCCATCTCCCAGGACCCACAAGAAGATATGGTCGTTTCTTTTTTACCAGTTCTGCATTTATATACCCGATCTCTCCGGCTATCTGCAAGGTAGCCTCGGGTTTGAAATCATCAAGTTTAACATAGATTATATCTGCTATGTCATTATCTGCGCCGTTTCCAAGGGTTTTTGCCGAATAGCAGAAAGCCTTCTCAATATCCTGCCTGACTATATTCACGGCATGATTTCCTTCATGCGTGCTAAGGGGTCTTATCTGAAGAAAAAAGAAATTATCTTTCTTTTTTTTGTCAGGGGTCAAGTCCACAGCGAATTCTATTTCCACGGGACATCCCAGGCCATCTTTCCCGATCTCCAATAAATCATTCAACAGATCAGGCAAGGGTAAAATATTATGTTTTAATATCTGGGCGAATGTAATAATTTTTGGTCCCTGCATAAACCCTGTATCCCTTATCCGATGGTCTTCAGGTATATATGTGCTTGACAGAATTTTAACAGGAAACTCGTCCTGGGCATCATCGACTTCCCTTCTTATAAGATTCGGCAGTCTCATAAGATCAGGTTTTGCAGGGAAATCATCAATTTTAAGAGCATAAAAATAACGCTGTGAATTTTTCAGGATATCATCCACAGAAGAAAACTGGGGTATAATGTCGGGATATTTTGGAGAAAAACGGAGCGTTCTTTCTCCTTCAACCACTGTTTTACCCAAACCAAGGGCAGTATGAACAATACCTTCTTCAGATTTCATGTGTGCAACAGGATAAAAATTATGAGACAGAGCAACGCCTGAAACAGCAGGATAAAAAAACCCGTTATATTCGCTGCCTGCAAGCTGCTGGATTATGACTGCCATTGCCTCTTCCCTGGGCGTGCTGGAGACACTTTTTGCAAATGACCTGGGAGCTTCAAAATATGTTGAAGCATATACCAGTTTAATTGCGGTCAGAAGCTGCTCAAGGCGCACTGAAAGTGCAGGGTGATTATTGGCAAGCAAACATGTTTTATAAAGCCCTGCATAAGGCTGAAATCTTGCGTCTTCAAGAAGGCTGGAAGACCTTACGGAAAGGGGGTTTTTTACCTGTGCAAGAAAAACATTTATCTGTTTGACAAGCCAGGCAGGGAGACTAACTTTTAAAAATTTTTCTGCTATTTCATTATCAGCAAAATCGCCTTTACCAAGAAATTGCAAACGGTTTTCCGTGACAAAAGACTCAAATCCGTCCGTGCTTATAACAAGAGTGTTGGGAATTTTAATATTTATTTTGGGATATTTTCCATAAATTTTCGAGTGCTGCTGAAGAAATTTCGACATGAATGCAAGGCCTCTTGCCTTTCCGCCCAAAGATCCACGGCCGATCTTAACAAAATCAAAAACTTTTGCATCAAAATTATCCTCCCTGAATCTTGTCACAATCCCTTTTTGACGCCATTTGCGCAATGTATGGATAAGGCTGATTATAAATTTTTTCATCTCCCCGGGTTTCTTAAACTCGGAAGGCTTTACATCCCGAAGTGTGGATGCAAGGATTACCTCGGATCTGCCCATAATCCAGTTTGAAAAATGATTGTGCTCTGCATGATAATAGAGTGATTCATCCGGAATCTCGGATATTTTTGCTTCAAGTGTTCGAAGATTTGAAGCCCTGCCTATTTCAGAGCCGTCCGGCATACGAAAGACAAAATCTCCGAATCCAAGATGCTCTAAAAAAAAATCATGAAGATCTTCAATAATGGCCGGCGAATTTTTATCAAGAAAAACAGCCGGAATTTTATTTGCTTTTTCACGGTTTTCAGATTCAGAACTCATCAATAAAAGAGGGATATCAGGCGTCTCTTTATTGATTTTTGTCAGAAGGTCAACCCCTGCATTACCGTTTATCTTTCCATTTTTTGGAAAACGTGTGTCTGAAATTACGCCAAAGATAAATTCACTGTATTTTTGGTACAGGCCAACGGCTTCTTCATAATTCGATGCAAGAAGAATTTTTGGTCTTGCGCGCATTCTCAAAAGCCTGTGCTCTTCGGTCAAACCACCGCCAAGCACTGCCTGGGTCTGTATTACTATCTCTTTATAAATAATGGGAAGAAAAGAGGAGTAGTAAACCGGTGAATCCTCAACAAGCAGCAAAACCCTGGTCATTGCTTTTTGGGTATCAATATCCACGTTCAGACGGTCTTCCGCTATTTTAACAATGGCAAGGAGAAGTTCGGAATTTCCCAACCAGACAAAAACCTTGTCAATTTCTTTGCACTCTCCTCTATCTAACAATGACTGAATACTTTTTATGCCATGGGATAGAAGTATAACCGGAAGTTTCGGTCTTTTTTTTTTAATTTCACCGCCAAGTGATAATGCATCCATCTTGTCAATGTGCGGCATTGTAATAACTACGTCATATCTTTTCTTGTCTATAAGCGACAAAGCTTCAAGGGCTGAAGATGTCCATGTTATTCTTGGGGGTTTGCTTAAATTAAGACCGCTGTACTCATTAATAATCCTTGCAGCAAGGTCTCCGTCTTTTTCCAGTATAAAAGCGTCATAGGGGCTTGAAACAAGAAGAATCTCATTGAACCTGATGGGCATGAGCTCATGATAGATTCTGAAATTTGAGTAGTATTTACTTATAAACTTTTCTATTTTTGGATCCACTTAATTTTCTTCTCCGTTTTTTTTATTTCTCCGCAATACAGGTTTTATCCATATTTTGCCCTGACTCCAGCATTCCCATCCCCATTTGAGCCATTTAATCAAAGAAAAAGCCAGCCAGATAGCCCAGGCAAGCATAATAAGATGATAAACAAATAAAGGCATGGAAAAAACCATGGGTTCCGGCATTAAGGATGCTATTTTGTCCTGGAACCAGTAAAGATGAAAGTTATTCGACCCGTTACCTGCAATCTGCATATCGGGTATGCCAAGCAGCCCTTTCTCAATGGCCTGGTACATGCCTGACAGGGCGGCAAATGTCCAGAGCACAAGCGCCGACTGTATTATATTATGAAAAAACCAGCCTTTATCCGGCATATATTTTTTCCGCAGGCCTAAAGCAATAAGCCAGCCTGCAATCATTACAGCGGTAAAAGAAGAAACCTGGGTAAGCCCCATGCCCAGCAAAAGCCATGTGCGTGATTTAAGAGGAGTAAACGGCACTTTGCCAAGTCCTGCTGCAAAGATAAATACTACTATAAGATATCCCCAGAATAGTACAGCGGGCCCAAGCTGGGGCCCAGCTGCCCATAGAATCCATCGACTACGGGGCATATTAAATGTTACTTTGGCATTAACCGCCTGCTTTCCAATTGTGATTTCAGGAGCTTTGGTTAAAATTGATGAATCTGTTAAACTGTGCCATTCAATATAAATTTTCTGGGTTCCTGGTTGAAGATGAACAACCACTTTTCCTTTTTCCTGGCCTATGGGCTGGCTTTTATTGTTAATCTTCACAGTTTGAAGCCTGGCTTCGGGTGGCAAGCGTATCTGATGCTGTCCACCCCTGCTTGACCTTATATTAAGAGTGAGTCCAAGTTCGTCAAAACGTTTGCCCATAGTTAAAACAAGTTCTGCCTTATCTATTGTAATGGTTGAGCCCGGCACAGGTTTTGGCTTTGATATATCAATCACCACTTCTTCTTTCGGCCATGGCTTCCATCTTGGCTGCCAGTTTTCATTTTTATCCTGATGAAAAATCACAGGAATTCCTGAAAGACTGCAATGCCAGACAGGGCTTGCGTCAAGAACCCATGTTTCAGTCCA
>CAYZXU010000155.1:0-4517 GCA_964482535.1 uncultured Desulfobacteraceae bacterium
ATTAACCCAGGTCTTCCCATGCAAATACTTTTTGTCTTGTGAGAGAATCGCATGCCCTTGCTGTTCTCACTGTTTCAGCATGAAAAATATTAAGAAGGATCATGGTAATATCTGAAGAAACAAGCATGGGAAGATAGGAACGTTCGAGAAGCAGCTTTTTTTCTCTATAACCGCCTCCTGTTATAAGATTGGACAGACCAACTATGGTTTTAACCGGAAATCCCAAAAGGTCGGGAAGGTTACGTATAACATTCAGGACTTCTGCAGCCTGAAAACTGCCGTTGTTCCATGTAACAGGAGCAAGAACAGGGTCTATTATAAGCCGCTTTTCTTCTATCCCTGCTTTCATAACCTCCTGATACAACTCAACCGCCACATTAAGGCGCTCAGGTTCATCAGGAGGAACATGACCGTTGGGATAGAGAAGATATCCGATTATGTCGGTTTCATATTTTTTTGCAAGGGGAAGAATAGCTTCAAGCTTTGCCGGTTCCAGAGAAAAGCCATTTATAATCGCTTCTTTTTTGTTTGCATTCAAGCCGGACTCTATTGCCCTTGGATTTGCAGTATCAATTAGCACGGGAAGATCAGATATCTCCTGGATCGTCTCTACTAAAAAAGCCATCTTCTTTTCAGGATCACGATAAAGAGGCCCGGAGTTTATATCTATGGCCTCAGCGCCCGCTGCCTCGCATTCTTTAACCATTTTTTTGATGGGCACAGGATCATAATTTTCCATGGCCCTTTCAATTTTTTTATTTGTAATCTGAATATTATCTGCAATCAGTATCATAGTTAAAAATAATCATTCCATTGATTTTTTGAAATATCTGGTTTAAAATATTGGGGTTAATCTAATGAGTCGATTTCATAAAGTAAAGTTTTAATACTATAAATATAAAAGGAGTTACAAGCAAAAATGATAAAATTAATCTCCGGTGATTTAAAAAAAATTAAAATAGATACTCTTATAATTCCCGTCTGTGAAGACAACGAAATAGATGACAATGAGCTTATCTCTTCCCTGTGTTCCAAAGCAAAAAGCTTAAATGAGTTCAAGGGGGAAAAGGGAGACGAAGTAATTTTTTATGAAAATGCCGAAATAAAATCCAACAGGGTGATTTTAATGGGGGCAGGAAAGCTTGAAAATATTGACGCTGAAGCCTTAAGAAGTCTAACTGGAAAGGCTGTAAAGCAGGCTGTCAAAAGAAAGCTTGAAGAGATAACCATTGCTGTCCCAAAAGCCGGAAAACTCAACATTAAAATGCAGGATCTTTTACAGGCATTACTGGAAGGGGGCTATCTTGGGAATCATTTTTTTGACAAATATAAAAAAGAAAAAAAAGAAAAACCATTAAAGCTTATAAACTTTCTTGTGAGTTCAGAGACCGCTAAAAAATTCAACAAACTGCCTGAGCGTGTTAAATCCGTATGCTCAGCTACGGTTATGGCAAGAGAGTGGGTTACCACGCCCTCAAACGACAAACGGCCTGAGCAGTTCATAAAGTCAATAATGACAAACGCTGAAAAAGAGGGATTAAAGGCAAGGCTTTTAAACGAAAAAGAACTGAAACAAAAAAAATTCGGAGCATTGCTTGCCGTGGCCGCAGGCAGCACTTCCCTGCCTGGATTAGTTGTTCTGGAATATATGCCTGAAACAAAAAAATCGAAAAAAACACTGGCGCTGGTGGGGAAAGGGGTTACATTTGACTCTGGAGGCATTAATTTAAAACCCACAGGTTCCCTTGAAGATATGAAAACGGATATGTCGGGCGCTGCTGCAGTTGCGGCTTCCCTTATTGCAATTGCAAGGCTTAAACCGGATATAAATATTGTGGGGGTAATCCCTGTTGTTGAAAATATGCCTTCCGGAACAGCTGCAAGACCTGGCGATATTGTAAAAACCCATGACGGCAAAACAGTTGAAATCGGGAATACTGACGCTGAAGGAAGATTGATATTAATTGATGCAATCTCCTATGTTAAAAAAGAGTATAACCCTGACACATTAATTGATATGGCAACACTCACCGGAGCCTGTGTTGTTGCCCTGGGAGAAAAAATAGCCGGAGTTTTTTCATCTGACGATGATCTTGCAAAAGCCATTGTCGATTCGGGTGAAGCAACCCATGAGCGATGCTGGAGGATGCCCCTGCCTGATGACTACAAGGAGCTTATAAAGAGTGATCTTGCAGATCTTAGCAATATGAGCAGCTCGCGCTGGGGAGGAGCAATTACTGCCGCTTTATTTCTTGCCGAATTTACAGGTGATACAAAGTGGGCTCATATTGATATTGCAGGGCCTGCCAGTATTAAAAAAGGGAATGATTACTGCGGACCTGGCGGAACAGGCTTTGGGGTCAGGCTTTTGTGCGATCTGATAGAAAAATTATAATTGCTCTATAAAATCAGCCACAGTCTGGTGCAGCTTTTGTGAACCTTTACCTGAAATTATGCAGTGACGGTTCTGTTTGAAAATTTTATATTTTTTTTCTTTTGATCCAAGAAGCTCAAAAACTCTTTTAGAACCTTTTGGGTTAACAACAGGATCACCTTGAGCCTGGATTATCAGAGCCGGTTTTTTAATACTCTGAAGTCCGGGCTCAACAGCTTTCATTAAACGCTCAAGCTCTCTTATGCCTGCAATGGGGTTGCGGGAATAGTTTATATGGGGATTTTCAGGAATATTTTCAACAAACTCTTTTTTTGCACCATCAAGTTGAGTCATGCCCATCAGTCTGTTCCATGCGCCAATTGCTGGAACAAGTCTGGATGAAAAATCCTGAAGTTTCAAGGGGGGGCTTATGGCAAAAACGCCTTCTATATCCTGTGCCCTTGCGGCAAATTCCAAAGCAAGACCTGCTCCCATGGAAAAACCTCCCACCACCACTTTTTTACAGATATTTCTCATTATCGCGTAACCCAGGTCAACAGATTCAGTCCAGTCAGCAAAGGTTCTTGTTGCAAGATCCTCAGGGGAAGTGCCATGACCCTTAAGGCGCGGCACATAAACCCAGATACCTCTTTTCCCCAGATATGTTGCCAGCTCTTTAACCTCTTCAGGAGCTGCCAGATATCCGTGGATGAGCACCACACCGATTTTTTTTGATTTTCCCTTGATTAAAAAAGGTCTGCCTGTCTCTCTGTTTTTTGATTCCCCATGTATAAAAAAAGAATCATAGTCTATTTCAAAATCAAGCAAATCTTTTTTTATTAATCCTGACACTATCTGATGTCTTATCAAGAAGCGTGGAAGCCAGGCTATGTTACGGACCCTACGCTTAAGCAGGGCAAGGGGCTCAAGTTCATTTGCCATTACAGATATTGGATTCTCTACTCTCACGCTGTGAAAATCAAAAGCAGATGAAAAAACAGATCTGTTTTTTACCAGAAATTTTCCTTTTTGTTGTATGATATTTTTTTCAAGGGCAAGATCTACAAATTCCTGAAACCTGTTATACTTGTCATCTGAAAGAAGGTGAAGCTGATCTTCTTCAAGACTATGGTGAATATCAACTCCAATATTCTTAATATTTCCGGTTGCAGCAAGATATACCCTTGCCTTTAAATCATATGGATCAATCTTTTTAAAAAGGGTATGTTTTAAAACCGAGGCAAAGAGATGATCATGATTCACAGTTGTCATACTGTATATAGCCGACATATAGCGCTTCATAATTTTAAGAGCTCGCCTGCGTATTAACCGCCGTGAAGGGAGAGGATCATTAAAGTTAATCCGTCTTTCATGGAATATATCCCGCTTAATGGTAGAATGTTTCATATAATCGGAAATTTTTATTGGGTCTCCAAACCTGACATCAATATCAACACCTGACAAAAGCATGGTGCCTTCAGCCATTATCTCCTCAATGACCCTGTCCGGAATATTATCCAAAAAATTTGCAGCAGCATTACTTAAAATATTTTCCTTGGCCCTCAAAGGGTAGTAAGTTACATTAACAGGAACAATATATGTATCTTTCCCTGTTACAGATTCAACTGAATCAATACCAAACAGCTCCAAAAGCCTTTTTGCCTCGTCGGGAAACTTCTGCGACATTGCACCTATACGCTGCCTGTAAAACTCCGTCCTTAAAGCAAGCGCAGCAGCGCCTGTGTGGGGAGGACGTTTGCCCCCCGCATATGACAGCATAAATCTGCCCCTTTCAACAATTTTTTTATTCTTTACCATCAGCCCTTCAGGAAAAATTACCCATGAGGCTTCACCTGTTAAAAGAGTTCTTACAATCAGATGGTCTCTGTTGGGATTCTTTGTGGAAACCGCTCCAACCCTTTCTAAAAGTCCTGCAAGAGGCCCATTGAAAAGGTTAGGATCAGCAAGCGACCATACAGGAATATTAGTAATTTTGGATAGATTATAGGGCAGGATAAAAGTTTCAATTCTTGTAAAATGATTTATAACAAATATAACAGAGCCGCTAGGAATCTTTTTTTTGCCATGCGTCCTGATATTAATCTTCGAGAGGCTTGAAAGTGTTTTAATGGCAAGCCCTGTT
>CAYZXU010000156.1:0-4490 GCA_964482535.1 uncultured Desulfobacteraceae bacterium
CAATTCATGGATTCCCGCCTCCGCGGGAATGACGACTTTTTACGAGTGCATCAACTTTGCCTTGAAGTGAAAAAACTAATATCCAATGAATTTATTGGTGTACAAAAAGTCAAAAAGTTGATTATCAATACTGATCATTAACACCGGCTCCGTTTTTGAGCGGCTTTATGATATTCTTTTAAAATAAACATTCGTGGAAATTGAGGAAGGCCGATATAAGGCAGTATGCTGCTTATAAAAGATTCTTGTTGCCTGTTTATGATTTTTGGTTTTTCAGTTTCATCCACAAAATTTTTTTCAAATTTCTGTTCAAAAACAATGTGTTCTCCCAGGGCTGACCTGATTTCGTCTATATTTATCTCAACTTTTGGGTCTTCTTTAAAAAAATCCATATTAATGGGAACTTCTGCCCGTGCAATCAGAGACACAAACCATCTGTCTCCTGCAATTTTGCGTGATCCGTCAAATAGCTTTATGGTAAGCTCATTTTCAAGTTTTATAGATTGGATTAATATTTCTTCCATATTAATATTTACCTTTGTATTTTAATTAAAAATTTAATTGATTTTTAAAGCACTAAATATTTTTTTTGCAGAAACTGTTCCATGCCTTAGAATAAGAGGAGGATTAAGGGTAATATCAACGACAGTGGAACCTGAGCCTGACTCGAGTTCTCCGGCATCAAGGATAAGATCGATGTGCCCTGCAATTTCCGAATCAAGTTTTGAGGGATTAGAGCAGCCAATGCTATGGGAAATATTGGCACTGGTTCCTGTTATGGGACCGTCGAACCTGTCAAGCAAAGCAGCGGCAACAGGATGTCCCGGCATGCGGACACCTATCTTGCCGGTTCCTGCAGTTAGTATGTCAGGCACGCTCTTTTTTGCTTCAAAAACAATGGTAATCCCTCCCGGCCATAATTTTTCAATTAAAAGAAGAGCTGCATCCGGTATGTTTTTTACTACCATTTCAAGACAGGATATACTTTTTATCAGAATTGAAACAGGTTTGGAAAAGGGCCTTTGTTTCATGGCAAAAATTTTTTTCACAGCATCAATATTAAACGCATCCGCTCCAAGCCCATACAGACATCTCGTAGGAAATACAATAACACCGCCTTTTTTTAAGCTGTAAACAGCCTTGGCAATCAATCCGGATTCAGGTGAAACAGGATTAACACTGAAAGTTTTATTCAAAACACTGAAGTTTTTTTGCTTTACTGTCAACTTTTGCAGCCATCTCCTTTTTAAAATCCATCAGCATTTCCGTTATTTTTTTGTCTGAAACCCCAAGAATTTGCGCTGCAAAAATCCCTGCATTTTTTGCGCCCGGCTTTCCTATGGCCATGGTTGCCACGGGTATACCCGGCGGCATCTGTACTGACGAAAGCAGAGCATCAATCCCTTGAAGGCATGAAGAACCTATTGGAACTCCGATAACCGGAAGATGCGTGTGGGCAGCTAATACCCCTGCAAGATGCGCTGCATGGCCGGCTCCTGCAATAATAACCCTGATCCCGCGTTTTGCTGCTGTTGATGCAAATTCAGAGGCTTTTTCAGGGCTTCTATGGGCTGATGCCACAGTCATTTCAAATGGAATATCAAATTTTTTTAATATTCCCACAGTCTCCTCCATCACTCCAAGGTCTGAATCGCTCCCCATGACAATCCCGACTTCAGGAGTCCGCGCAAGTCGTCTAACAGCTTTTTTGCCGATATCCCTGCGAAAATAAACATCTTCCCATTTAATTTTTGAAACAGCCGCGTATCCTTTTTCCATGGCTTTTTGCACTGAATCGCCCAGTGCAGTTACTCCAAGAACCCTGCCCCCGCTTGCAACTATTTTGTCGGCTTTATTTTCCGTGCCGGCATGGAAAACCACAACATCTTTCATGGATTTAATATTTTCAAGACCTGAAATGGGAAGCCCTTTTTTATAGGCCCCTGGATATCCACCCGATACCATGACAATACAGACAGATGCCCTTGGGTCTATTTCAAGACTGCATCTGTTCAGCGTGCCGTCAATGGAGGCTTCCATTAAGGGTATAATATCATTTTTTATGCGGACAAAAAGAGGCTGGGCTTCAGGGTCGCCAAATCTTGAATTAAACTCAAGGACCTTGATCTCATCATTTTTTATCATAAGGCCGGCATACAAAACACCTTTATATAAACGTCCTTCGGCCTTCATTGCCCGTACAACAGGAAGCATAATCTCTTCCATAATTTTTCCATGCATGTATCTGTCCACTACAGGCGCGGGAGAATATGCACCCATTCCTCCTGTGTTGGGACCAAGGTCGTCGTCCAATGCAGCCTTGTGATCCTGTGAGGTGGGAAGAGGCAGAATGTTTTTGCCATCAGTAAAGACTATGAATGAAGCTTCTTCACCTGAAAGAAACTCTTCCACAACCACCCTGTCCCCGGCATCTCCAAATGAACGGTCTACCATTATATCTTTTAATGCGGCAACAGCCTCTTTTACGGTATGACATACAATTACGCCTTTGCCCGCTGCAAGACCGTCAGCCTTGACAACAATTGGAGCCCCTTTTTTTAAGATATAGGCTTCAGCCTCTTTGTAGCTTGTAAATGATTCACCCCAGGCTGTGGGTATGCCGTATTTAATCATTAAAGATTTGGCAAATGATTTGCTGGCCTCTATTTTGGCAGCTTTTTTTGTTGCCCCGAATATTTTCAGCCCCTGATTTTCAAAAATATCAACAATCCCTTTCATCAGAGGAGTTTCCGGCCCCACAATTGTTAAATCAATTTTTTCATTTTTGGCAAATTCAACCAGCTTGTCAACATCTTCAGCGCCGATTGGAACAGACTCTGCCAAAGCTTCAATCCCTGCATTGCCGGGAGCTGAAAATATTTTTTCCACCATGGGACTTTGAGCTATTTTCCATATCAGGGCATGTTCCCTGCCACCGCTTCCGATTACCAGAACTTTCATATTACCCCCGTTCCTTAATGCTAAGTTCAATCAATATGTCAAGAAGTCTGCTAAAAGAGATTCCGGAATTTTTTGCCGCAAGCGGCAGCAGACTGTTTGTAGTCATTCCAGGAATTGTATTTGTTTCCAGGATATATATTTTTTCTTTTTTTATTATCATGTCGGTTCTGCTGTAGCCTTTGCAAAAAAGAACCATGTGAGCTTTTTTTGCGCACTCCTTTGCCCTGACTGTCAAATTTTCATTAATAGGGGCAGGGCATATTTCCTTTGCCGCACTTTTAGTATACTTTGCATTGAAATCGAAAAACTCATACCCTTTTTCAGGCCTTATTTCTACAATAGGCAATGCTTTTAGTATTTCATTCCCTATAACCGATCCCGTGACTTCAATCCCATCTATGCATTTTTCCATTATAATATTATTGTCATGGGCAAAAGCTTTATCCAGGGCTTTTTTTAATTCTTTTTTTCTTTTCACAAAGGACATACCTATGCTTGAACCACCCTTTACCGGCTTTATAAATATCGGAAAACCAAGATTAACAGAATATTCATCTGCACAATCAGCGCTATCTTTACATATTGAAAAATAAGGTGGAATATCAAGACCAGCCTGCTTATAAAGCTGCTTGGAGAGAAGTTTATTTATTGCCACTGCGCTTCCAAGAATGCCTGAACCCTGATAGGGAATTTTCAGAAGGTCGAGCAAACCCTGAATGGAACCGTCTTCTCCGCCGGTTCCATGGAGAATTATGAGCGCTGCATCTATTTTTTTTGCATCCCTCACAAGCAGTTCAATATCTTTTTGGGGGTCGTAACGCAGCACGGTATATCTGTTTTTATTTAGAGCCATGAAAACCTGCTCTCCACCTTTAAGAGATATTTCCCTTTCCGGGGATATGCCACCTGAAATAAGCGCTATTGTGAGTTTTTTCATGGGATTATTTTTGTGAATTAACTCCGAAGCTGTCCACTATTTTTGTATGATACTGCTGCGGGATTTCAAACTTTATGGATGATCTTCTGTGTGAGTTTAACTTCATAATTAAAAAATTCAGTTTTTTAAGCACCCTGTACTTCTCTTTAGTTTCCTCCATCCCTTTAAGAAGTTCCTGTGCCTCGTTAATCTCTTTTTTTAATTTTATTTCAGGAGGAAGACAATCTGCATTTTTTAATATCTTATATGCCAGTTTCAAATCTTCAGGGATAAATATATCATCTTGTAAAACCATGGGTTTGCCTGAACCGGGCAGATTGTCAAAATCGCCATCTTTTTGGGCTTTTTTTATCCGATGCTCAATAATTTTTTCAAAACCTGTAATCATGACTCTACTCTATTTAAATAAAGCTTTTTTTAAAAAAAAATTAATTCCCAATGTTTTTATCAAGACGTTTTATCGAGAGTCAAACAAAATTTTTTTGTTAAAAAAAAACAGCTCCTTTTAAAAAAAGGAGCTGTTTATGGTTGTCTCGTGGTGGCGATGCAGGGAATTGAACCCCGGACACTGCGGATATGAGCCGCATGCTCT
>CAYZXU010000157.1:0-4488 GCA_964482535.1 uncultured Desulfobacteraceae bacterium
GTAACTACGCATAAAGAAACACCAGGTCTTGGCGCAAATGCAAAGGATGATCCTGGCTTTCCCGCCCAGTTCAAAGGCGCTTCAATAGATAATGCAGTAAAGATCACAAGCGATGGAGGTAGTATAAACGCCATAAGTGGCGCAACAATAACCTCCAGGGCTGTTTGCACGGCAGCAACAAAGGCTTTTGAAACATACAAACGTTTAAAACCGCAAATTGAAAAAAATATACAGGGCTTTGCCCGATAGGGAGAAATAAAAAATGGCGAAGTCTATCGCTCAGGAGTTTACAAAAGGATTATGGAATGAAATCCCGCCGTTTCGCCTGGTACTGGGGCTGTGCCCTGTGCTCGGAGTCAGCACCTCAATGGAAAACGGTATCGGAATGGGTTTGGCCACCACATTTGTTCTCATATGCTCAAATGTACTGATCTCCGCCCTGCGTAATATTATACCCTCCAAGGTAAGAATCGCCTGCTATATTATAATTATTGCAACATTCGTTACCGTGGTTGAGCTTTTAATGCAGGCCTTGGCCTACCCGCTTTTTCTCAAGCTGGGAATGTTTATTCCGCTTATAGTTGTTAACTGCATTGTTCTTGGAAGGGCGGAAGCTTTTGCCGCCAAAAACAATATGATTTTATCATTTGCCGATGGTCTTGGAATGGGGGTAGGTTTTACACTCTCTCTTGGAGCTCTCGGCGGCATAAGAGAGATATTAGGTACGGGTACCTTTTTCGGCCATTCAGTGTTTGGTTCATTATATGAGCCTTTTACATTTATGGTGCAGGCCCCTGGAGCTTTTATATGCCTTGGACTCATGCTTTGTGCAATGAACATGATAGGAACTAAATAGGAGAAAAAAATGGGCGATTATATGGTCCTTGTAATAAGCTGTATTTTTGTAAATAATATCATGCTTGCCCAGTTCTTAGGCAACTGTCCTTTTTTTGGAACCTCAAAAAAAATGGAGACAGCAGTTGGCATGGGGATGGCTGTTATATTTGTTCTGGTTATGGCCGGCGTTATAACATGGATAGTTGATGCTTTTATTTTAAAAAATTTCGGACTTGAATATTTAAGAACAATTGCTTTTATACTTGTAATAGCTGCCCTTGTTCAATTCGTTGAGATGTTTTTAAAAAAGAGTATCCCAGGTCTGTATGCAGGTTTGGGAATATTCTTGCCTCTTATAACAACAAACTGTGCCGTAATGGGTGCATGTCTGATTAATATCAACAAGGAATATGACTTTATGCACACCCTTGTTTCCTCCTTTAGCTACGCTGTCGGGTTCGGACTTGCGCTGGTTCTTTTTGCCGGTATCAGAGAACGTATTCTTCTGGCAAGGGTGCCAAAACCCCTGCAGGATACTTCAATTGCACTTGTAACAGCGGGTATTCTTTCTCTTACCTTTTTTGCATTCAAGGGGATGGCTTAAAGACTGTGCTGTAAATAAAGTAGCTCAGCCTCAAAAATATTTTATACTTATTTTTTTATCCTTAGAATCTTTAATAACCTTCCTGTCATGGAGGAAATCTTGATAGAAGCAATTCTTTTTATGCTTGGGCTTGGAGTAGTGTGTGGATCTGTCTTAAGCATTGCCTCAAAAATATTTTACGTATACGAAGACCCCAGAATTGCTGAGGTTGAATCTTTTCTGGCAGGCGCAAACTGCGGTGGATGCGGATATGCAGGCTGCAATGCCGCTGCTGTAGCCATTGTTGAAGGAACGGCTCTTCCTAATATCTGTATTGTTGGCGATTCAGATACGGCTTCAAACATAGCAGCAGTCATGGGTGTCGGAGTCGGCAGCGCTGAGTCGCAGATCTCATTAAACGACTGCAACGGTGGGGACAGAGCCCTTGATGTATATCATTATAATGGGGTTAAAAGCTGCAGTGCCCTTGCTATATTTTATGGAGGCAAACGTGTTTGCTCCATAGGCTGTTTAGGATTAGGAGATTGCGTTAAAGCATGTCTTTTTGATGCCATAAAGATCGGTCCTGAAGGTTTTCCTGTAATTGACGAAACCAAATGTGTGGGATGCGGTGCGTGTAAAAAAGTGTGCCCGAAAAACATTTTACATATAAGGTCAATGTCGGAAAGGCTTCTTTCTTTTAATCAGGACGAAACAGCGCTTGCGCCTTGCAGGCAGACATGCCCTGCTGAAATAGATATACCGAGATATATTGCTCAGATAAAAAATGGTGATTATGAAGCAGCAGTAAATACAATCCGCGAACGGAATCCTCTTTTGCTGGCATGCGGAAGGGTATGCCCTCACCCCTGTGAAACCTATTGCCGCAGGGGAGTTGAAGATGAACCCGTATCAATAAATCAGTTAAAACGTTTTGTTGCTGATTTTGAAATGAATTCAGGACGCAGGTTCTCTGTATCCTGCGCTCCTGACACAGGAAAAAAAGTTGCGGTTATTGGAGGCGGTCCAGGTGGTCTAAGCTGCGCTTTTTTTCTCAGAAGGCTCGGCTATGATGTGACAATTTTTGATAAAATGCCCAAGTTAGGCGGTATGATTCGTTATGGAATTCCGGAATACCGGCTGCCGAAAAAAGTTCTTGAGTGGGAAATAGAAGGAATCCTGGAGCTCGGTATTAAAAGCAGAACCAGCGTTGCACTTGGAAGCGATTTTACAATGAACTCCCTTGTCGCGTCGGGATATGATGCAATTTTCCTTGGTATAGGGGCATGGAAAGACTACAGCCTTGGGGTTAAAGGCGAGGATCTTTCAGGATGTTATACAGGCATCGATTTTCTCTCAAAATTTGCTTTAAATCAGCAAGGCGATGGAAAAGATGGCTCAACTCTGAAGATCGGCAGAAAATGCGCAGTTGTGGGGGGAGGCAATACTGCAATTGATTGTGTGCGCACACTTATTCGTCTTGGAGTTGAAGATGTTACAATAGTATACCGCCGTACAAGAAAGGAAATGCCTGCAAACGAAGTTGAAATTGTTGCAGCAGAACATGAAGGTGTGAATTTTCTCTTTCTTGCGGCTCCTTTATGTGTTCGCGGCAATGAACGTAAAAAGGTTACGGACCTGGAATACCAGAAGATGGAGCTTGGAGAACCTGATGCAAGCGGCAGGCGAAGGCCTGTGCCCATCGAGGGCTCCGAAACTCTTCTTGAAATAGATATGCTTATAACCGCAATAGGTCAGGGGCCTGACATATCATTCAAAAAAGAAGAAAAACGCCTCGCAGACCTTGAGGTTACGAGATGGAACACAATTGATTCCAAAAATCCTGAAGTACTTCAAACAAGCATACCTTATGTTTTCACGGGCGGTGATGCAGCCACAGGAGCTTCATTGGTCGTAGAAGCCATTGGCGGGGGCAGAAGGGCTGCAAGATCAATTCACCAATATATTACAGGTCAGGAAGTTGCTCCTGCGCCCAACTCTTTATTCCAAAGACATATTACAGATTCAATTTTTACCCATGTTGACGGGATTATTAAATCACCAAGGGTTGAGATGCCTGAACTTCCGGTAAAAACCAGAATAAAAACCTTTGATGAGGCTGATCTGGTTATAAGCGAAGAAGAAGCAGCTCAAGAGGCGAACCGATGTTTGTCATGCTGCAGGACCTGTTATAACAAAGACGCTGCTGCCTGACCGGAAGATTAAACCCAAAAAATAAAAGCGGTTTCAGGGAGGTACATTAGTTTATAAGTTAGCAGGGTCTTTGAACGGGATTAAACGTGGAGAGCAATTGGTTATATCCCACAATTACTTGTTAAAAGTTTAACCGTAACTTATAAACTAATCTATCTCCTCGTCCTTTCCTAATAATTTCTTTCAAAGCTGTATCAGCCGCTATACTATCATATTATAAAGAAAATATATAGCGTTATTATACAGAATTTTTTCTGTATAATAACTTCGTTCGGCGGCGAGAATGATTACGATGCTCACAATCTAATTAACATAAGGAAATATTCAATGAATCAAAAAACAATTATTGATTTTTGGGCATCCGAAGCGGAAGAATCTCTCCATGTTGCACAACATCTTTTTGAAAAAAAAGATTATTCTTATGCACTTTTCTTTGGCCATCTTGCTGTTGAGAAAATCATAAAAGCGGTACTTGTCAAAAATACCAATCAACAGGTGCCCCGCTCTCACAATTTATTGAGATTAGCCCAAGAAGCTCATATAAAAATAACTGAAGATCAGAAGCGTACTCTAATAAGGATTACAGCATTTAATCTTGAATCCAGATACCCTGACTACAAAAAAGAATTCAGAAAAAAATGTACCTTGCAGTTCACTGCAAGGGAACTGCAACAAATCAAAGAGGTTTTCACATGGCTGAAATCGAATCTATAGTTTTAAAAAATGTCCAATTATTTCTCGCCAAGCTCCGCTTATCTGGATTCCACATTTCCAAAGCCTATATTTTTGGCTCCTATGCCAGGGGGCAGGTGGATAAATGGAGTGACATAGATGTGGCAATTGTTTCTCCTCAA
>CAYZXU010000158.1:0-4375 GCA_964482535.1 uncultured Desulfobacteraceae bacterium
AATATGCCCATACAGTAATGGACTATAAGGGCGAGGAAGAGGACTATAATGTTTATGACTCTTCAGTGGGCATGAATTATATTTTTGCCGAAGATGCGCAACTGTCTTTGAGTGTTGGATATTTTATAGAGGATAGAGAGATAAGCGCCAGCGAGCGTCGTGTTTCCGTTAACGGAGATCTGGGGAAAACATGGAGCTTCAGGCATGCTTCTATCAATGTTACGGGTGCCAGCGGGTATGAGGAATCTAATTTGGGTGCTGAAAACCTTGGGTTTGATGTTTTCTATCATGCTCAGTGTACGGCCGATTATGAATTGTCCCGCCGTGTGCAGGCTGATTTTTCCTGCTCGTACAGGGTTGATGATTATATTAATGATGATGACGACCGTAAAGACAAGACCACCAGAGTGAGCCTGGGGATTAACTACCAGCCTTTGGAATGGATGAATATCGGGTTTGATTATTCCTTTAATACTATAAGCTCAAACCTGGATGAAGAGGAGTACGATGAAAATCGTTTTCTCTTGAGAGTTACCTTATCGCCTTCCCAGCCCTTTCATCTGAATTAATAATTTTGTAAAATATGGAGAAAAAGAAATTGAATATAGAGCAGGTTAAAAACCAATTAAAAGAAAATCCTAAAAAATGGCTTATAACCGGTGTTGCAGGTTTTATAGGATCAAACCTGCTTGAAGAGCTGCTGGAACTTGGTCAAACAGTCACAGGTCTTGATAACTTTTCAACCGGCAGGCAGGAGAATCTGGACGCAGTAAAGCAGACAGCAGATCCTGAAGCATGGAACAGATTTACCTTTTTTGAAAAGGATATCGTAAATTTATCAGACTGCATTCAGGCATGCCGGGGGATTGACTATATTCTTCACCAGGCGGCTTTGGGAAGCGTGCCAAGATCCATTGATGACCCCATAACAACAAACAAATCAAATATCGATGGATTTTTAAATATGCTTGTTGCGGCAAGGGACAACAGGGTTAAAAGATTTGTATATGCAGCATCTTCATCCACTTACGGGGATCATCCTGATTTGCCCAAGGTTGAAGATAAAATTGGACGGCCCCTTTCACCCTATGCTGTTACAAAGTATGTAAATGAACTCTATGCAGATGTTTTCGCCAGAACTTACGGTATTGAAAGCATAGGTTTGAGATATTTTAATGTTTTCGGAAAGCGCCAGGATCCTGAAGGAGCATATGCCGCTGTTATTCCCAAATGGATAGGATCTCTTCTGGATAATAAGCAGCCTGTTATAAATGGAGATGGAGAAACCAGTCGTGACTACTGTTATATAGATAATACGGTTCAGGCAAATATTCTTGCGGCTGTAGCGGAAAATGCCGACGCAGTGAACATGGTCTATAATGTTGCCTTTGGCGGGCAAACCACATTGAATGAGCTTATGAATATGATTAAAGCAGGCCTTTCGGAATATAAATCCGAAATTGCAGATATTGAGCCTGTTTACGGACCCTTTCGCAAAGGTGATGTGCGACATTCCCTGGCTGATATCGGCAGAGCTGCAAATCTTCTTCAATATTCACCCCGATATGATGTAAAGGCCGGCATGAAAGAAACAATCTCTTATTATATAAAACAAAGCGCTTAAAAAAATGTGCGGCATAGCAGGCATAATAAATTTTAAAACCGAAGATATGCTTCCTCTCCTCAAGCAGATGACGGAACTTCTGCATCACAGGGGTCCGAATGCAAAAGGTTATTATACAAACGGGCCGGCAGGTCTTGGCCATGCCAGGTTAAGCATAATAGATTTAAATACCGGTGATCAGCCCATTTCCAATGAGGATAAAACCGTATGGGTGGTTTTTAATGGTGAAATTTTTAACTATCCTGAATTGCGAAAGGATTTAAAATTAAAGGGGCATGTCTTTTCAACAAAAACAGATACCGAAGTACTGGTTCACCTTTATGAAGATCTCGGAACAGATATGCTGAAGGAATTAAACGGCCAGTTTGCCTTTGCCCTGTGGGATGTAAAAAAAGAGACCCTGCTTTTGGGGAGAGACAGAGTGGGAATCAGGCCTCTTTTTTATTATCTTAATAATGGACGTCTGATATTCGGGTCTGAAATAAAAGCAATCTTTGCAGATAACACAATTCCCCGGATGATTGACACAGAAACACTGGCAGATATTTTTACATGCTGGTCTTCTTTTGGATCACGCACTGCATTTGAAAATGTATCCCAGATTCCTCCGGGGCATTATGCTGTTTTTTCCCGCAATGGCCTGAAAGTCCGCAGATACTGGAATTTGCCCTTTAGTTCCGGAACCGGCTATGAAAACAGATTCGTTGATGACAGGGCAATAGATGACTGGGCAGCAGAGCTTAATTCACTTCTCATGGACGCTGCGAGAATCAGGCTGAGAGCGGATGTGCCTGTGGGCTGTTATCTCAGCGGAGGACTTGACAGCACCTATATCAGCAGCCTTGTAAAAAATAATTTCAACAACCGGCTTAGAACATTTTCCGTATCTTTTCGTGAAAAACGTTTTGATGAATCTGATTTTCAGGCCATTGCAGTTAAAAGCCTTAAAACCGATCACAGCTCTGTTAGCTGCAGCAATAAAGATATAGCAGCTCTTTTTCCAAAGGTGATATGGCATACGGAAACACCGCTTTTAAGGACAGGCCCTGTTCCGCTTTATCAGCTTTCAGACCTTGTGAGAAAAAACAGCTTCAAGGTTGTGCTTACAGGTGAAGGTGCGGATGAAGTCTTTGCCGGATATAATATTTTCAAGGAAGATAAAGTCAGGCGGTTTTGGGCAAAAAACCCTGAGTCTGTTTTACGCCCAAAACTGCTGGAAAAGCTCTACCCTTATATATTTTCTGAAAATAATGACAGGGCAAAAATATTCTTGAAAAATTTTTTTAAAAAAAATATGCAGGATACTGACCTTCCTTTTTATTCACACTTGCCAAGATGGCAGAATACTTGTGTATTGCAAAATTTTTTTTCAAAAGATCTCCGCGAAAAGGCGGGCGGCGTGGATAGATTCTGTAAAAAATTTATGGCATCTCTTCCTGATGATTTCATGTCCTGGGACAGTATGTCCAGAGCGCAATATACTGAAAACACAATATTTATGTCTAATTATCTCCTCTCTTCCCAGGGAGACCGCATGGCAATGGGAAATTCTGTTGAAGGAAGATATCCGTTTCTGGATCACAGGGTAATCGAGTTTGCATGCAGGATACCTCCAAAATCCCGGATGAACGGACTTAAAGAAAAATTTGTGTTAAAACATGCTGCAAAAAAATTAATTCCCAAAGAGCTTATAGACCGGCCCAAGCAGCCATACAGAGCGCCTATCAGCGAAAGTTTTTTTAATAAATCAGCTCCTGACTATGTTAAAGAACTGCTGTCGGAAAATTCCATAAAACAAAAGGGATATTTTGATCATAAAAAAGTTTCCAGGCTAACTGCCAAATGCAGCCAAAATAACGGAACTTTTTTAAGCGAAAGAGAGAATATGGCAATAGTCGGAATTCTTTCAACACAACTGGTCGACGAGATGTATGTGGAACGGGTAAGGGCGGTTGACGGTTAATAATAGGTATACAGGAGTAAAAAATGCAAATTAAAATATGTTCAAGATGTATCCTGCCCGATACTTTTCCGGGCATTAAATTTGATGATAATGGTGTTTGTAACCATTGCAGGCGTGAAGAAAAAGCTCTTGCAAAAGCCTCTGGAAAAAAATCGGACTACATAAAACATCTTGATGAATTGATTAAAAATAAAAGGGATAGCGCCCCTGTATATGATGTTATTATGGCTTTTAGCGGGGGCAAGGATTCCAGCTATACATTAAAGCTTTTAAAAGACAGATACGACTTGAGAATTCTTGCATATACCTTTGATAATCATTTTGTATCGCCTTTTGCTTTTGAAAATATAAAAAAAATTACAGATAAGCTTAAAGTTGATCTTGTTCAGTTCAGGCTTCCATGGACGGCAGGCAAAGAGTTTTTTTCATTAACGGCAAAAAAAGATATTTTTTCCAAAGCAACTATGCTGCGGGCAAGCAGTATCTGCACAACCTGTATAGGCATCGTTAAAGCTCTTGTGCTGAAAACCGCCCTTGAAATGTCCATTCCCCTTGTTGCATTTGGATGGTCTCCGGGCCAGGCGCCCATTCAGTCAGCTATGATGAAAACAAATCCTGCCTTGAACCGTCAGACTCAAAAAGCATTTTTAAAGGCTTTTCCCGGGGAAACAAAGAAGAGGATAACCCCTTATATGCTTCCTGATTCTTATTATGAAATTTATAAAGACAGATTCCCCTATAATATTCATCCCCTTGCTTTTTTTGATTATAATGAAGAAAAAATCAAG
>CAYZXU010000159.1:0-4118 GCA_964482535.1 uncultured Desulfobacteraceae bacterium
CAGGCAAATGGCTTTTCCCGAGACATCTTGTGGAAAAATGGCTGGAGAATAAAACCATAAACTATCCTGAACCAACCCAGCCTCTTCCTGCTTATCATGGTCTTCTTATTATCATCGGCAGCAATGATATCCTGCTGGAAAGACTTATCTCTATTTTTAACAAAACCTATCCTGACCATGTGGCTGTTTTCGGTAATCTGGGAAGCATGGGAGGAATCAGGGCGGTAAACAAAGATCTGTGTCATATTGCATCAAGCCATCTTCTCCAGGAGGATGAAAAAGAGTATAACTTTGATTTTGTGTCCAGTGAGCCGGCATCGCCTGTTCTTGTTAATTTTTGCAGAAGACAGCAGGGTCTGCTTGTGGCCAAAGGAAATCCTGAAAAGATTTTTTCTGTTTCAGATCTGGGCAAACCTAAAGTTAAGATAGCAAACCGGCCACAAGGAACCGGCACGCGTCTTTTGTTAGACAAAAAATTTGAAAAGGCAGGAATAGAGTCCACAGGGATTAAAGGTTATGGCAAAGAATTAAGAAGCCACATGGATGTCGGACTGGAAATTTTATCCGGCAGAGCAGATGCAGGTCTTGCAATTAAGGCGGTGGCATCACTTTTAGGTCTCGATTTTATTCCTCTTGTCTGGGAACGTTATGATCTGCTTATTTTAAAGGAACATTTTTTTGAGCAGGGGGTGCAGCTTTTTTTAGGGCTTCTTCATGAGCCTGAGTTTAAAAAAATTGCTGAAAAATTTGAAGGATATGATCTGAGTTTGTGCGGAAAAATGGTTTTTCCCAAACAGGTGGAGAAAAAGGAAAATGAAAAGAGTAAAGAAATTTATTAAATCAGCAGTTTTTATATTTTTAATTTTGGGCATTTTCCCCACAGCTTCTATGTGTGCCCAAATAAAAGGGAAATTAATAATATTCCATGCAGGAAGTCTTACGGTTCCCTTTGCAAAAATGGAGAAAATTTTTGAGGCAAAACACCCGAAAGTAGACATACTGCGCGAGGCAGGCGGCAGTACAAAGATGGCGCGAATGATCTCAGAGCTGCAAAGACCCACTGATATAATGGCTTCGGCTGATTTCAAGATTATTGATAATGTTTTAATACCTGAATATGCAAGCTGGAACATACGTTTTGCAACCAACCGGATGGTTTTATGCTATACGGACAAAAGCAGTTTTGCAGATGAGATAAATTCAGATAACTGGTATAAAATTCTCAAAAAAAAGGGTGTTATCTGGGGGCATGCCGACCCCAATCTTGATCCCTGCGGTTACCGCAGTCTTATGGTGCTGCAGCTTGCGGAAAAATATTATAATCTGCCGGGTCTTTATGAACGGTTAATTGCAAACAGACCAAAAAAAAATATTCGGCCAAAATCAGTGGAGCTGGTCTCTTTGCTTAAGACCGGAAATATGGACTATGCCTGGGAATATCTTTCCGTTGCAGTTCAGCACAAGCTTAAATACATCACGCTGCCGGATGATATCAACCTTGGCAGTTATCAAAAGGATGATTTTTACAGTCAGGCAAGTGTAAAAGTTACAGGGAAAAAACCCGGAACCTGGATTATTCGAAACGGAAAATCGTGCACATACGGCATTACAATTATTAAGGACTGCCCTAACCCTGAAGCTGCCCGGGCATTTATCGAATATCTCCTCGATCCTGACGGCGGACTCAAAATTTTAAAAAATATGGGCCAGCCTGCTATTATCCCATCTCTGGTCTTAGATAAAAAGATGAAGAGTTTACTGCCAGCATCCCTGCAAAACAGGGTTGAAGCCGAATGATTCAAGCATGAAAAAGATAAAACATTCAGATCCCCTGTTTTATATAACTATCTTTTGCAGCTTTACAGTAGTAGTATTCATACTTCTACCCCTGATAGAGATGATCAGACAGCCTTCAATGCACGACCTTAAAGAGTCTATCTGTGATCCGGACGTTTTCCGTTCAATAATGCTGAGTATCTTTACTTCCGGCATGGCTGCTTTAATTTCCATTATAATCGGAACCCCGTTTGCCTATCTTCTCGCAAGAAATAATTTTTTCGGAAAAAAATTTATTGAAAGCATAATAGATCTTCCCATAATGATACCCCATCCTGTTGTGGGAATTGCGATCCTGGGGCTTGCAGGGAAAAATCACTGGATGGGACATTTTTTGCACGAGATAGGCGTGCAGATCATGGGAACTGTTACAGGAATAGTCGTTGTTTTAACCTTCGTAGGCATGCCGTTTTATATAAATATTGTCAAGGCAGGGTTTGAAGCAATCCCCGTAAGGCTGGAAAATGTGTCAAGGAGCCTGGGCGCATCATCAACCGAAACTTTTTTGCGCATTACACTTCCCCTTGCATGGCGCTCAATTCTTACCGGAACAATAATGTGCTGCGCCAGGGCAATCAGTGAATTCGGAGCAGTTGTAATAGTTGCATACCACCCTATGATAGCGCCAGTGATGATCTATGAACGTTTTACCGCCTATGGCATGAAATATTCCCAGCCTGTGGCTGTATGGCTGATATTTATATCCCTTGTTTTATTTATTCTTCTTAGAATTTTTTCTTTTAAAAAAAGCATATGATTAAAATAGAAAATCTTTGTATCAAACTGCCGGGCTTTACTATCGACAATATAAATCTTTCCATTAAAGATGGTGAATTTTTTATTTTTTTGGGGCCAACAGGATCGGGAAAAACTCTGATTTTAGAGGCTATTGCAGGCATACGTCAGATAACCGGTGGAAGTATTAAGGTTAAAGGGAAAGATATTACAAAACTTGCGCCTGAACAAAGGGGAATAGGAATCATGTATCAGGACTACTCTCTTTTTCCCCATTTATCTGTTATGGATAATATAACATTCGGGTTGCGTTACCACAAATCAAAATCTAATAATTCCATGAAATGGGTAGAATCGCTCATGGGGCTCCTTGGTCTCGAGCATCTTGCGACCCGTATGATAACCAATTTAAGCGGGGGGGAAAAACAGAGGATTGCCCTGGCAAGGGCTCTGGCAGTAAAACCTTCCCTGCTGCTTCTCGATGAACCTTTGTCAGCCCTTGATCCTAATTTCAGGGAGGATATCCGCAATATTTTAAAAAAGCTTCATGAAAAATCAGAAATTACATTTTTGATGGTAACCCATGATTTTACAGAAGCCGCATATCTCGGGCAGAGGGCTGCAGTTATCAAGAATGGAAAAATTGAGCAGACTGGTACGGTTGCCGAAATTTTTAAACAGCCCGCCACCATGTTTGTGGCAAAATTTGTCGGCATGAAAAATATTTTCCCGGCAACTTTTAACAATGGCAAGGCCATATTAGACGGTCTTGATCTAAATCTGAATGCTTCATGCAACAAAGATAAAAAATTCATTGCCATCCGGCCTGAAGATATTATGATCATGAAGGAAAAAATTTCAGAAAACGGTTTAAATGTTTTTCAAGGCAAAATAACTGCCATAACCGATAAAGGACCTTTTTGTGAAATTTCAGCAAAAGCCGGAGGGCTGATTTTTAAAACCCTTCTTACAAAGAGCGCCTTGTTCAAGATGGACATTAATGAAACAAAAAATATCTATCTTGCTTTAATGCCGTCGGATATTCATCCGATATAAAAATATTTAATATTCAAAAATCAACCTCATGCCGATTTCAGTTGACCTGTTATCAGGTTCATAGCCATAATAACCGGTTGAAACACCATTGAATTCTTTTAACTCAGAATCAGATTCATCTATGCTCCAATAATTTATAAAAGGTTCAAATGAAATTTTTACTGATGAATAATCATACAAAATTTTTATGGAACTCTTGATGCCGTAGCCGCCATCCTGGTCATTTTTTATATTATTATATCCGGAATCAGCATCACTTAGTTTGCTTTTTTGTTTGCCGTCAAGAAAATAGTCATACTCTAATTTTACTGTAACAGACCATTTGCTGTCTAACCTGCTGACCGCTTCAAAACCAATGGGAATGTAGTAGTAAAACGATTCTCTTCCGTAACCCCAATGCCCCGTTGATGTCTGCTTTCCAGACATATCATCGTTTAAGTATCTGTATCCGAAACCGATATATGGTGTAATAAATTCTTTGGAGGACAGTT
>CAYZXU010000160.1:0-4096 GCA_964482535.1 uncultured Desulfobacteraceae bacterium
TGGAGCTCATCTGCAGGCGGGTAGGCTTAAAAGTGGAGGAGGTAGCCTACCACCCGCCTGACTCTCAGGTAAACCTCATCCTAGTCGCTAGGAAGTAGGCTCCTCCCACCATATGATCCTTACGCTTAGGTCTGTGGATGAGGCGCTCTTGTTTGTCACCCTGACTAGGAAGTTGAAGCCTGGGGGTATGATCATGCACTCCCCAACCTCTGTTGCCCCTCCAGTGGCTCTGATGCGGCTTCCACCGGGGCAAACCGTGTTGCTGACCAGGCTTCCAGGCGTGTAGCTTCCACCGTACTCCACGCTCACCACTGAGCTCACATCCTTCCCGAAGTTCAGGTTCACAGGTGTTAGAGGGGTGCCAGCTGCGCTCCTCGTGTTCCCCCTGTAGATGTCCACGTATGCCTGGGCAAACGAGACCACCTCGATAATTATGATGAAGACCTCCCTCCCAGAGCCAGGTGGGTTCTCGAAGTACAGGTCGACGTGGGCGTCGGACCCCACACCCTCAAACCTGCGGGAGACCCCGAATCCATACCCCTCAAAGATCTTGTAGAAGAACCTTGGATTCACAATGGCAGTTCCATCCAGGAACTGGAGGATAGGCCTATTCAGAGGCTTGCGGGAGGTGTGGGCGAAACCCAAGGGTAGCCAGCCTCAAAAACTGGGAAAAAGAGGTGAAGGGAAGTTAAGGCTACTCTGGAGGCTGCTCCTCGACTCCCCACCATGCTACTCCGAACTTGCTTGCGCCTGCGTCTGCGCTCTTTGGCTCAACTATCTGGATCACCCATGATCCCTCGAGGACGTGTATGGGGCGCTTGATGTCCACTGGCCCTAGGACCTCTGCTCCAGCTGCCTCGAGCATGATGTAGTCTACGACTCCCTCTGGCGCTGAGCCCACCTCTCCTCCCACGTTGGTCTGGGTTATCTTGAACACCGTTGTGCCAGTGTACTCGCTCCAGCACCTGAGGAAGAGGAGCTTCAGCTGCCTTCCAGCTGTTACCAAGCCTCCGGTGACCACGAGGTTGTCCTGGGTTAGGGTGCCCATCCAGGCATCCCGCTTAACGCTGTATGGCAGGTACTCTGTGACGTACTCCTTCCTGCCCAGGTCGTAGAGCTTCCTGGTGCTCTTGCTGTAGCCCATCTCCGGCACAGCTCTCCACCTCACGCCTCAGCTGGTGCTCTGACGGGCATCAGGGATAGAGGCCTGTGCGGTATGACCCTGCGGTGCAGCTTGTCGAGGACCTCCTCGTAGCGTGGCTCCGCTGGGTGGAGCTCTCCCTCCTTCTCGTAGCCCAGTAGCTCCAGCTCCAGCTTGTTGACCAGGAACCTGATCCGGGGCGTCACCGCTATGCCTGTGGGGTTGTAGGCTGTCAGGGCTATGAAGGTGGTGATCGGCCGTATCAGGAAGTGCTCTGTAACCCAGCTGGGCTGGTCGAAGGGGGACATGTGCTGGGTGTAGAAGGCTACCTCCCTGACAGCTGCCGTCGGCTTGGGTATCTTTGGCAGCCCATGCCTGGCGACGTCCACTGGCAGGTTGACGTAGATCCACGCCTCACCCTTGACTCCGAAGACGATCTGGAAGCACTGCCTCAGGTTGACGGTGGGCTCAAGGTACCCTATCGTGTGGGGTCCGCTGGTCTCCCCTGGGGCGATGCTCTCAGGCCACGTGTACTCGTAGTCTGCGAACTCCCTCCTCTTGATGAAGGCGTACCTGGTAACCCTCTCAACTGGGTCCTCGAAGCTGATGAAGTGGCCCTCCACAAGCCACCCTGGACTCCACCTCTCGCTCACCGCTCCACCCCCTTATTCTTGTTTTGCGGGGGGCTCCAGAACCCCCTGCTACTGGCCTATCGCATGGATGTTCAGCCAGACGCTGCCCTCAGTGGACTCATGTGTTGCGGTGTCTGTCCACACCCAGAAGCTGGCGTAGTTGTCGTACTGCCCTGGGCTCTCGAGGTACTTGGTGACGAAGACTCCGGCTGTTCCAGGGTACTCTGGGGTTGCCACGAGGTCGAGGATGGTCTTCATGCCTAGGTGGTAGCTGTACACCCTGTCTCCGCTGCTCTTCACCCTGACTCTAGCCCAGGTCTCGATGAGCTCCTTCCCCGGGATCTTCCTCGAGAAGACTATCTGGATCTCAGGCATCTAGCTGGACACCTCTACTCCTACTCGTGGATGAGGAAGTCCTTCCTGCGGTAGAGCATGAAGCCCAGTGGGATCACGCGCTGGTATCCGCTTGCCTGGAAGAAGCCCTTCAGCTTGAAGTGGGTTTCAGGTGGCACCACGTAGCCCTTCTCGAAGATGATGGCTGGCTGCTCGTACATGTTGACCTCCTCGATGTCCACCTTCACGTAGGTCTTGTCGCCGATCTCCAGCTTCAACTTGCTGAAGAGGATCGCCGGGTCAACGATGGCGAAGCCAGCCAAAGCGATGATCACGTCCTCAGGCGTGGTGCCTATTGCCTGTGGGTTGCCTCCCTGGAGGATGGTCTTCCACCCTGGGATGGCCACGTTGCCTGGGCTGGTGGAGCTGAAGTAGATCCTGAACTCGTTGACGCCCCAGGTCTTGGGCGTGTGGTTCTTGTCCAGGATGACTCCAGCCTCGTCGGCGAACACCTCTGGCAGGATCGTGGTTCTACCGTACTGGTTGGCTCCAGGCTGGAAGCCGCCGTAGCTCATGCCAGGCCACCTAGCAGCAGCGAGCTCCAGGGCTTCACTCTCAAGGGCAGCCATAGCTTCCTGGAACTCGGGGTACTGGGTCTTCAACTTCTTGTACTCTACAATTACGAAGCTCACACCAGCTCACCCATGCAGAACTGTAGGCGGTATGGCTTATAAGTTGGAGTCGTCCAAGCTAGTATGAGGGGTGCCGCTCGGTGGATGAAGTGGACGTAGCGATTTCAAAGATATTCGACCGTGGAAAGACTACAGTCCCCTCAGCAGTGAGGAGAAAGCTGGGGGTTAGAGACGGGGATAAGCTGCTGTGGATCGAGGACAGCGACGGAAAAATCTACGTGAAGGGAGTCTCAGCTACCAAAAAGGAGAAGAGGTTCACGGTGACCCATGGGGAGGAGGCTACTCTCTGACAACCTTGAACTTGCCCTGCGGCGCTGATTGCTCTGATGCTGGCTGCTCTGGAGCTGAAGCTGGGGCGGTGGAGGCTGAAGGCCCTGAGAGTGTGGAGGATCCAGCTGCTAGCCCCACGGCTTCCTTTACCTCCTCTGGTGCTCTCAACCCGCTGGCTAGGAAGCTCTGCCAGTCTCCGCGCTCCAGGGCCTCCTTTGCAGCCTTCACTGTGTCCATTAGCTCCTTGATGTCGCTTGGCTTGGGGTCAACGATTCTGAGCAACTCGTGGGTTCCAATGGCTAGCAGCTCGCGTCTAAGCCTCACTGGCACGTCCTTGCCCCAGATGGCGTAGCCTGAGGCGATTGCCCCAGCTGTGAACTGGATGATCTTGTTGAGCCAGCCCTTGGTGAAGATGTCTGCGATGACCTCTAGAGCTGTGCCGATGCCCTCGCCTCCAACCTGGGATGAGTACTGGTCTACTGGGATGCCAGCCTGCCTTGCAAAGTACTCGAGCGCTGGGTCAAGCCACCCAGTCAAGCTTACCTCTCTAGGCTTCTCAGCCACAGGGGATCACCTCGCAGGTAGCAGTGCTAGGCCTTGAGTCCACGCTTCCTGGCGATGGCTTCAAGCTCCTCAGCTGTGTAGGCGGTGTGCCTGATCTTGCTTGGATACTCTTCAGGAGCCATCCTGTCAGGAGCCATGTAGCCTTCAAGCTCCTCCTTCACGTAGTGGGCTGCCCATGGCAGTCCATCTGGGGCGAGCCCAGTCTTGCCCTTAGCCTTTGAAGCGGCGTCAGCGAACTTCAAGCGCACCTCGATCTGCCCGTCGTGGGCGTATGGGCCAACAGTGTAGGGGGCGTTTCTAAGCCAGAAGGGCTTCTTAGCCCAGCTGACCCTACCCCTACCCACAAGCTGGATGCCTGTTGAAAGCTCAGGCCTGCTCTCAGGCTTACCCGTCAAGCCAGCAATTATAGTTGTAGATCTAATCAAGGTCACAGCCACATCACCGATTCCATAGTAGGGCACACA
>CAYZXU010000161.1:0-4092 GCA_964482535.1 uncultured Desulfobacteraceae bacterium
CTTTAAATCTTTAAATCTTTAAATCTTTAAATCTCTAAATCTTTAAATCTTTTTTTGTTTATTAAAATTATTCCCCCATATTAAAAAAACCAAAATTTATATTTTTTAAACCAGCACCTCCTTTCCCATTCTTTTTACAAATGAAGGTTTAAAGATTCCTGACAGAGCCGGAATTAAAACCAGGGCTGCTATCATGTTGAAAACCATCAGAACCAGAATCAGAAGCCCCATTTCAGCGCAGAACTTCATTATGGAAAAGACCCAGAAGCCCACGCCTATTGACAGGGTAAGGGCAGTAAACATTATTACCCTTCCTGTGGTAAGAAGAGCTACCTTTCTTGCCTTTTCAAAACTATCCTGAATTGCGCACTCCTCCTTGAGCCTGCTCATGAGATAGATTCCATAATCAATGCCTACCCCTATGCCTATGGCTGTGACAGGGAGAGAGTCAATATTCAAATCTATATGAAGCATAAGCATGATAAGCTCACATATAACCTGGGACACCGCCAGCGGTATAAGGAGAATCAAACCTGCCTTGAATGAACGGTAAGTGAATGTACACAGCAGAAAGGTTGTAATAAAAACCACAGCGAGGATAGCCCAGTATGACCATTCCACCTCCTCGTTTACAGCGGCAAGGATACCGAGTATTCCACCGCATACCCTCATTTTTACCTTTGATTCAGGGTCAAGCGCCATCTTGTCTCTGTAATCTTTAAGCTTTTGAATTGCCTCCTTAATACTGTCATGGCTGTAGCTTCTTAAAAATGCAGTAACACTTGCATCCTGAAATTCAGGAATACTCACGAATCTGTCCATTTCACCCGGAGCCATGCCTGATGAAAGCTGAAAAAACATCTGACCAATATGAGTCCTTTGCTGGGGCACCATATCCCACTTTGGAGACCCCTCATGATACATTCTGTAAACCTGGCGAACCAGATCAGTCAAACTCAGGGTGCCGCCCACACCCTCAATATTATGACGCATATACATCCCCAAATTATCCATGGCCACAAGGGTACTCCTGTACTTGATAGCGAGTTCCTCCTTTCCTTCAAAAACAACAATAAGCCTGGATGCGCCCGCGAAATCCGTATTAACCTTCTTCATTGCGATATTATACGGATGATCAGGATACAGTATTGCGCCGCCCGGACTCGAATCTCCAACCTTCAGATTAGTGGTTGAATAATATCCTCCTATAAATATTATTGCTACAGCTACTCCGGCCACTACCCATTTTGCTTTAGGGCCGGACGATGCATGGATCAGATTTACAAACCGAGTATAAAACCCTGCTCTTCCCGGTCCTTCTACATCAATTTGAGCAGATGCTATCATTTTTTTAATCTTTTTATCATCAATGGAAGGAGAATAAAAATATGATATAATAATCGGATTTAAAACCATAACCGCCAGGAATATGCTTATTATCCAGAATGAAGAAAAATATGCCAGTTTCTGCATTAAAGGAATAGTTGCAATGGCTATTGTGAGAACACCGAGCCCGTCTGTTATAATTGCAAGCATTGCAGGAGGATAGAGCGCCGAATATGCCGTTACTATGGCTTCTTCCTTGTCTTTACACTCAACAAACTCCTGGTGGAACCTCTCAAGGCACTGGCAGGAATGTGAAAGCGCCCTTGCTGAAAGCAGAATCGGCACAACGAGAAGCAGTGGATCCAGATTTATTCCAAGCGCGGCTGCAAATCCAAGCCCCCATATTGCGCTCACCAGACCTGAAACTGCAGGAATCATAACGCCTGCAAGTCTGCGGAAGTATAAAATCAGAAGAAGAAGCATCGCAAACACGGTTACGCAGAGTATCCCGAAAACCTGGGTTCGGTAGTATGATATCCAGGCATAGAGCATGGGATAACCCGCTATGTAACACTTATGATTTTCATCTTCAACTGTTGCTGCAAGCTTGTTTACGCTGTGGAAAAGGTCAAGCAGGTTAACCCCCTCTTCCCAGAACCCTGCATAAAGAGCGGTTGATTTATCATCAAATGAAACATAAAAACCGCGGACACCTTCTGTTGCATACACGGTCTTTTTAAAAGTCTCGCAGCCAATCTTGTTTTTTGGAACACCCGGCCACATGAGCGGATAAATCGACACTCCGTCATATGACAGACGTATCTGCTTGACCTTTGGGTGGGAAATTGATGTGAGCTGTATTGGGTTACAGCCCTTAACCGTCATAATGCCAAGGGTAAGTTCGTTTATCTTTTTTAATGTCTCAGGATTATAAATATCCTTGCCGTCAGTTCTCTCAAGAATAATAGTAAGCACATTTGCCGAGCCAAACATTTTTCTGAATTCTTTATAGAGCTGTATGTATGGATGCTTTGGAGGATATATTTCAAAGAAGTCAGTTTTTATCTCCAGTTTGGTGACAATGGCGTAAAATGACAAACATGTTACAAGAAACATTGCCACAAAAAAACTTAGCCGGTGTTTCATCTGAAAACCGACAAACTTTAACCATAATGGATTAATATTTTTTTTAAGTACTCCTCCCATTTTTTTCCTCTTACTCCTTTCTAATATATAAAAAATCAAAAAGCTTAAGCTGTTTTATTGATTCATAATTTATCTAAGGGCAGCCTGAAACTATTTTTGAATGCTCTATAAATAAAACCGCTCCGTCAGCGCCCGCTATCAGATACCTGTTTTCGCTTAATCTTGCCAGACCCTGGAACCATATATGTCTCATGTTAAGCGGTGGCTCTATCTTTGTCCAAGTCTTCCCTGCGTCTTTAGTTTCATAAATAGAGGCTGTATCTCCCACTGCAAGGCCTTTCCCGTCAACTATTTTAACTGCAAAAAGATGGGTTTCAGCTGCCCTTTGAAGCGTCCATGTTTTGCCCCAGTCACTGGTATAGCATTCAACGCCCTCCATACCTACTGCAACGCCGTTTCCGTTTTTGTCAAAGGATATTCCGAAGAAGGTCTTGCCCTGACCAAGATCCAGCCTTTCCCATGTTTTGCCTCCGTCTAATGTATGGAAAATTATGCCCATTTCAGCGGCTATCCATCCTTCATCACGGCTTACAAATTCAATATCATAGAGGATAATATCCTCTTCGAGAGAAACACTTACCCAGTTTTCCCCGCCATCTTCAGTCATTATTATCTTGCCCCAGTCTCCTCCGGCAACCCCATGGAGGTTATCAGTGAAATCCACGCAAAACATATGATGATGCTTTTCTGCAGATACCTGGGTTGTCCAGGTTTTACCGCCGTCTTTTGTGGCTATTATCGATCCAAACTGGCCAACGCCCCAGCCATTGTTCTTGTCAACAAATGAAAAACTATAGATAGCGGCGTTGGTGCCCATGTCCATCTTGCACCAGCTTTTTCCTCCGTCCTCTGTGTAAAAAATCAGCCCGACCTTGCTTGACATAAATCCAGTGCCGGAATCATAATCGTTGAAAACAATATCATAAAAGTCATAGTCGAGATTGAAAAATGGTTTTTTTTCAATACAATCCTGTGCTTCAGAATTTACCGGCGCTAAAAACAGTGAAATCAAACCAGGCAAAATACAAAAAAGCATTATACAAACAACCTTTCTTCCCATCATTTTGGCAACCCCTCCCTAAATTTTTTTCAACGATTACAAGACAATTCCATACTTAATTAAATAATATTCTTACATATAAAAATTATTTCATAAAAAAGTCTGTTAAAATAAAACATTCATGCAAAAATAATATTGCCTCAACAACAAAAGACTCATTTACAAACCAAATTACATTCAGCCATTAATTCATCCGTAATTTATTGTCAAGAAAAAAATATTTTTGCTGAAAATATTTTTCTTTCCATTCTAAAGACTCAGCTATTTTTCAAAGGGCTATCATAGACTTAACCCCTTGAAAAAACATTTAATTTTACCTGCTTCGATTAAATTTAAAAACTATTTAACAAGAATTCTCAAAAAACGATAATTCAACAGCCGCTTCGGCTACACTTTATTATATAGTGAGGATTGAAATTTGAGGTTGATGCTTTAAATTGAAAAAAGGGTAGGATTTGCCAATGTCCATATCGGCAATATTTATTAACAGGTTGCTGCTG
>CAYZXU010000162.1:0-4052 GCA_964482535.1 uncultured Desulfobacteraceae bacterium
GTATAAAGATGAAGAAAATAATTACCAGGAGTAATAATTTATAAGCAAGTAAATGCAGAATAAGTACTCTTAAGATAAGAAGCATAAGAAATAACACAAAAAGCATAATCGTATGCACAACCAAATGAACTTTTCGAGGGTATGCAAGTAATGATAGTTGTGCAACAGAAGCATAATAAAAATAACTGATTAAAATAAGCAGAAAAACCGGGTACCACATCAAGAACCCACGCTCCACTGGCAACACCAGAGAGGTCTTGGCAAGCACTACCATTAGCCACATAAAAAACCATAAAATAATTGCATAAACAGCAGTTATTAATGAAAATTTTTTTGCAAAACGTAAATCAAACAAAATCAACTACTAACAAAAATAACGCAAAAATAATTTGTGATCTACGTCAAAAAAAACTTGACAACTAAAAAAAAATTCGTTAAAGTCTCAACAGCTACCAGAGGTGTTAGAGATATGGAAGAAGAAATTAAACGACAAACAAGAATTATTCTCCGTAATCCAAACGATTTTTTCTTTAACGAATATCAACTCTCTTTTCTAAAAAAACTCGTCAATGCTAAATATCCCCTCACCAAAAAACAAATAGAATATTTTGAATCTTTCAAACAACAAAAACTTGAAAAAATCCTCGAACGAATAGGAAAACTTGAGGCAGAAATTAAGCGACTTAACGAACTTGTGAGGTTATTAGATGGCAAAATATAGACCACTCAAAAAATGGCGATCCTACAAAGAATTTCTTGAATCTTCAGACTGGCAAAAAATGCGAAAAAAAGTTCTTTCAAGAGATAAAGGAAAATGCCAACTTTGCGGGGGGAAAGCTACTCAAGTTCATCATAAAATTTACACAACTCGATTTTATCACCTTGAAAAACTCGAAAATTTGATCGCAATTTGTTCTACTTGTCATTCTAAAATTCATGAACAAAAAAGAAAAGAACTAAACAAAAAAATATATATACAACAAAATCAAAACCAAAAAATTGAAATTAAAGAAAAACCTGAACAATATGAAGGCAATTTATTATGCATGATTTTAGAAAAATTGATAATAATTGAAGAAAAATTAGATCAATTAAACGAAATTGACAAACAAAAAATTAAATTCTTGCAAAGTATTGAACTGAACAATAAAGAACCTGTATGGTTTAAAATTAATGAATACTTAAATAAAACACTACAAAAATTAGAACAAAATTAAGGTCAAAAAATGCAAAGCATGAAACAAAATGTTTCAGTAAAAAAGAAGTTTGATCCAACTGTTTCAAGTTCAAAAAAAACAAGCAAAAAAGATATTAATCCAAAAAGTGTTACGAATGTTAGGAAAGATAACACGGTGTTGGGACTTCTTCAGAGCGTTCCTAAAGGCGTCGATCCACAGAAAAAAGCTGAATATGAATATGTTTTGAAGTGGCTTTGTCAGGACAGAGAAGAACGCAAAGAGAAGTCGTTTCTTGAGCTATCAAGGACGCTAAACATATCAGAAAGGACGCTCTACAACTGGCTAAACCTAAAAGATACAGAAGCTTACGTCAATGAATACATCAGAAAACTGTACATTGCAGAAAAGCCCCGACTGTTCAAAATTCACCTGAAACAGGCAGAGAAAAGCGCACATTTCGCAAGGTTTGTAGCCGAGTATTACGAAAACTGGATGGGAGCGAAGACGAGTGCGAGGCCGATCACGGTTGTGTTCAATTTTGGGCAGGATCAACAAAAGAAAAACGACGATCAAAACATTAATGACAAAGTGACAGTTGAAGTCAAAGAAGAATAAGCCTCCAAAACAAGAAAGGATCGCCCCAGAGATGCAGGTAGAATTTGCAGAGTTGATCAAGTTTGCTTGCGCTATGCAGGCAGTTGCGCTCGCAGGCGTGCCATTCAGCTTGTTGCGTAGGCAAAGGGCACATGAGCCAGGGCAGATAGCCCCGCCCCGCTCCCCCCTGAGCCACATGCGCACGCCAATATCTATACATACACACATTCGTCAACAAAAGATATTTGGAGGTAATCTATCATGAAAACATTTCCAGACAAGAACAATAGGCGTAATCCGATATGTCCGGATTGTGGGGAAGAGATGGTAAAAGCGAAGTATGAGACTGAGGAGGGAGATTGGATATATGTATGGTTGTGTGGATGTGAGGTTAAAGCGGAATGGCCGTAGAAAGTAAGATAATAACAATAAGCTATCCGGGCGGTTTACCTCCATTGCCAAAACAATTGGAGTTTCATAATGACAAAAAGCATAAAATTAAAGGGCTTGAAGGGGGCTTCGCTTCTGGAAAAAGTTTTGCTCTTATAATGGATATGCTTATTAATGCGATTGAATATCCAGGCAATGAGATAGTTTATGGTCGATTAACGACAGATGAGATTAATCGAACATTTTTCCCAATTTTTGATGAAATTTGTCCTTCAGAGCTTATTTTAAGCCATAATAAGCAAGAAAGAAAGATAGTTTTGAGAACGCCTGGAGAGCCTTCTACAATACATTATATTCCTTTAGACGACCGTAGAGGAGCTATTCACAAGATTAAAAGTATGAATTTAGGATATGTAGCGATAGATCAGCTTGAAGAAATTTCAGAGCATGTATTTAATGCATTTTTGGGACGTTTAAGACGGCGAAATACACGGAGACAAATAGCTTTTAATGCTAATCCAGAGGGACATAATTGGATTTGGAAACGATTTATTCAAAAGAAAGAGCCAGGAGCAAAATTATATTTTATGAATGCTTGGAGAGAAGATGCTCCGGATATTGATTTAGAATTGATAAGTCGTAGAGCAGCAGAATTAAGCAAAGCTAAAGCCGATCTGATCATCAAAGACTTTCCAGAATACATTGAATATACTGATAATCCTTATTTGCCTATGGAATACTTACTTTCTATGCTTGAAATGCCTGATTCATGGAAAAGACGCTATCTTTATGGTAAGCATGATGCTTTTGAAGGGCTTATTTATCCTGAATTTGACGAGAAAATACATATTATTGATCCGTTTGAAACTGATGATAGACACTTTGTTAGAGTAGTTTCTATGGACTATGGTAAACATAATCCTATGGCAATTTATTTTTGGGATATTGATACACAAGGGAATGTTTATTGTGTTGATGAAATTTATCAAACTGGACTTGAAATTCCTACTGCTAAAATGTTAATAAGAGCTAAAAATAGAGATCGTAAAGTTGAAAGGTGGATTGCAGATGGTTCTATCTGGGACAAGCGCATTGAAGGGCAGATGAGCGTTGGTGAGCTTTTTATGGATATTTCGGATTATAGTGGATGGTCGATAAAATGGGATAGAGCGGATCGTGGCCCTGGAAGTTTAAATGCTGGAATTGATATTGTAAAACAGTATCTTAAAAGAGATATTTATACTGAAAGCAAAGGGAAAGTATATTTTTTTAGAGATCGTTGTCCAAATTTAATTGAGGAAATTCAAGATTATCGTTGGAAAGAAATTGCAAATTCAGCTATTACAGCACGTTTAAAGAATATGCCAGAAGTTCCGAGAAAATATCGAGATCATGCTATGGATAGTATGCGATATGCTTTAATGACGATAAGACGATATGATATTAGACCAAAAACAAATGAACTAAATATGCGAAAATTAATTAAAAAGATTATAAAGGGACAAATGAGTAACATAAGACCAGGGATGACAGCATGAAGAAAATAATTTATTTTTTAGGTTTAAATTTTAAGTTTATAAGAAATATTTATTTTAGGCAAACTGGCAAATGGCTTTGGGGATTATATTGTTATGTTAATGATAACAACATTGTGAAAAATAATTTTGACAAATTATTTGAGGAATTTCTAAAATGAGAAAATATGTAAATTTAAATGATTTATTGAGACGTGTCGAGAAATTAGAGGATTGGAAACGTAAAGTAGATATGGCTAATAAAGCTGAAGCTGAGATATTGCTTGAAAAATTAGATCAATTGGAAAAACAAGAACAAGAAATTAAAAATTCTAAACATTTAGATTATATTGTAATTAATGGATTGGTACATAGA
>CAYZXU010000163.1:0-1521 GCA_964482535.1 uncultured Desulfobacteraceae bacterium
AATTTTAACCAGCCTTCATTGATCTGTGAAGGTGTAGTGGAAAGTTTCGGTTCCGGCACTGCTCCCACCACAGGTGACTCTTCCCATACAGTAAGCCCTGTTTTACGCACCCAGCTAAAGTTGCCTGTGATTTCACCAGGCAGCGGCATGCGTATTGTTTCAGGATCCGAAAGTACAGGCCCCACGCGAAATGTCATGGAAATATTTTCCAGAGCTTGGGCAGTATGCTCCCGCATAAGTTCAATTTTCTTGGTTGGCAAAATTCCGCTTGCAGCATGTACGCCGCCGCGGGGATCAATAATCAGGGTAAGCATAACACTTTTTGATGCAAAATTGGTCAATCCTGGAGGCAGGGGACGAACCTTTGCAAAAGGTTCTGTGTTGATATAGGAATGTGTTACGGGTTCAAAGTTGTTATCATAATCCTGATAATAATTATTTACAGCCTGAATCGCTCCCATGAAACCATAATGAGGTCGCACAGGTCTTGTTTTATCGGCAATCTCTTCATGGATTGGGTAAAATTGGCTATAATCGTCATTAATAAAGTAGCCCACAAGACCGTCTCCAAGCCTTTTTAAATCGCCCAGACGCACATTAAAAGGAGTTCGCGCAAGCTCACTTTCAGAATCAAGATCATCTATTTCCAGGCGCAGGCTCGCCCGCACAACTGCAAGGGGTCTTCCCACAAGCACGGAAAGATGCTCGCTGCCTTCCCGACCTAAAGGATCTACTGTCCAGAGAGTGGAATCTATCATGCGAAGCAGTGCTCCCAGGGCTGTCTCCACACTTTCACCTGTTTCCTGAGTTAACAAAGCATCCTTTTCACCTTGAGCCAAAAGCCCTTTTATCATGCGCTGCATATGCGTATTATCAAGTTCCGGAGGAGCTCCAAAGGAGCCTGGGTTACCTGGAACACCCTGCCATCCCAAAGAAGATGTTATGATTTCTCCTGCTTTTGGTCGATGCCTTTGAACCTGACCAAGATTATTGCCGTTCCCATCATAAATCTCAAGAGCTTCGTCAAGATGATCCGGCAAAATCCAGCCGCAGACAGGAATCTTGTTTTTTGTTGCATCAAGATTATCATTTTTTGCCTGCACTAAACGAAACATTAATCGTGCAGGATTAACAATTCTGGGTGCAAGACGAATAAGTTCCGGAGTTTCATCAGATGCCCGCATGTCCTCAGCCTTTACTGCGTTTTGCAGAATATTATTGCTTAGATCAACATACTGGCCAAATGCATCAACAATTCTAAGCTGTTTCAGGCGCATGCGTCCGGCACGGACGGGGTGCTCAGGCAATCCTTCAAGTTCACGTTTTTCCTGCTCAAGCTGACTTAGTGTTTTTTCTTCAACAGGTTTGCCGTCACTGTCAATAACAGGGCTGAAAGCATAATCATCCAATCTTGCCATAAGATAATCATGAAACCCTGACAAACTTCCTGCAAGCACATCTATATTTTTAAATGCTTCACTGATTTCTTCCAGCATAGTTTCCTGCTGCTCATCTGCAATA
>CAYZXU010000163.1:1621-4051 GCA_964482535.1 uncultured Desulfobacteraceae bacterium
CTCATCTGCAATAAATTTATCTAACTTGTCTGTGAGAGAACGGGTCACAGCAGGGGTGATTAGAGTTGTGCCCCTATAGCTTATGCCATCGCTTTCTTGTGCCTTAAGGTCTGCTTCCTTATTTGTATCATAGTCAAATTCACCAAGCTGCCAGTCTGCTTCACGACTGTCTGATGGAAGCCATTCCACTTCCCAGTCCATGTGCAAAGGTATCCAGGGGCGGCACCAGGGTTTTACAGCAAAGGGCAAGGGCATTCTTCCCTCAATGCCTGAAAAAGATGCAGCAGTCTGAACGCACATATAAGGATTGATATAAATATTATTCAGCATTGTTGCCTGTACGCGAAAACTGTTGATCAGCAAATTTTCGTTTAGTTCATTTATCTGATATTTTTTAGCAGGAAATTCCCTGGATAACTCCCCGTTGTCCTGCTTTCCCATTATGTGATTCGCTGCAATTTGCGCATTTTCTTCATCTAACAAAAGGGCTTCATGGAAAATATCAGAGGCTTCAACCGGAACCTGTCCTGTAAGCACATCGCCAGAGGATATATGATCGGGATAAATCATGGACAAAGCTTTTTGATGAGTCGCAATTTCAATGCCCACCACAAGGCCGACACTAATTACTGTTTCCCCTGTAATCCTGCACAACATTTTTTTATTGTCGTGGCTTAACCTGCTGTCTTCTCCATGCTTATAAGAGCGCCTGGCTTCTGAAAAAAGTATAACCGGATCTTTTGGCTCCCAGAAACGGGGCATTGCCCTGCGTATTGTGATCGCCTTGCGGGGATTGGCTATGTTTGCAGCACCTTCCGGATTAACAAAAAAATCATGTCTGTCCCTTGTAATGGTTATATCCTCTTTTTTTATACTGAATTTCCGCTGTACCTGCCCTTTTGATCTTCCATGCACGGATTCAGGTTGTCCTGATTCAGGCTGGGCTTCTGCTGCTGTTCTGTAATGCATGGTGGAAGTGTCATAATCTGCAAAGGTTTTTTCCCGGGCGGAAATACTGCTGCCGGACATTTTTATTTTGTTAGCTTCGTCACTGGACAAATCAGGAAACGCATCACCCTGCATAATAGTGTCTGTTACAAATCCACCAGGGCGTGACTCAAAGTCTTCTGAATGAAGCAAAGATTCCAAATTCGCAAGCCCGTCACGTTCCTGAATTTCTGAAAGCAGTCCATAATGAAAAGCTGCATAGAGTTTTTCTGCCTGTTTTAAACCGGATTCTTTTGCAATCAGGGCAGCGAGAGATTCTACGCCTGTATTGCCCACAGCGACCTTAATCTTATTTGGGGCAGGCATCCCTGCCTCGGGAATATCATAGGTTCCGCCACCTTGATTCCATAACACGGAATAGGTCATGCCGTGGCAGAGCATCTGCCTTGGCCAGTAATTTTTAAACTCAGCATCTTCGCTGATTATAACTCTTTTTGCAGCTTCAGACAGACCAAGAATATCGCTGTGAAAATACCCTGAAACGGCTGAAGTTTGCGGTGTTTCTTTAATTACACTGCCTAATGAACTCTTATAAAAAGGGGTGTCTGCATTATAGGCAGCGCTGTTTATAGTTGTGCCAAAATTATTAGAAGCAGTATTGAGGGGAGCTGTTGCGGCAAGTGTTGTATCAGCCTCAAATGCAGGAGAGAGTGCATCATAGTAATTTTGATGTAAACCCAGACTCTCCCATTTGTCTTTTGCTGCTTTTGCCGCTTCAGCCAGCCGTTTTTCAGCATCCTCGGCATCATCGCCAAGTGACCAGCATAATTCATCAAGTTTTTCAAGCCACCGGGAACGATTAGCAGGAGCAAAAAGAGGATCATCGTTTTTGTCGGAATACCAGCCCATAACTGTATAGGTAACAGGACCGGCATCTACTCCCTGCATATCATCATAAAAGCCGAGTACGCCTTTGACATTATCATAATATGCCGCATAGGCAGGATCGCCTTCGCCAAGGGCTGTCATCCATCTGGTATCGGCATTTTCCCTGTCTTCGGAAAAACTGTTTAAGGAAATCACCCTTTTGGCAGGGTCAGGCTCTTCGCTTTTAATTACCCAGGCAGAAACACGGCGTTTACTGCCTGAAGATGCTCCAGGATAGATACGCACCACCATCCAGCGATCAGGAATCAATGGGAATTCCGTATTTTCCCGGATCTCAATATCTGCCTGTTCCTTTATTATATCTGAAGATTCCGTTGCATCTTCTTCTGTATCGCCGCCTGTATTTTTTCCATGGGTTAGTCCGTCGGGAAGGGACCAGTGAAGATATATTCCGGTCTCCCTGTGCTCATAATCGGCAAAGGGGATACGGCTGCCCCTGCTTAAATTCGGATCATCATCGCTGCTATTGCTTTCAGGCTCTTCCTGTCCGTAATATGCTGCTTTTTTTTCTGCATAACCTTCCAGTTTATCAGG
>CAYZXU010000164.1:0-4044 GCA_964482535.1 uncultured Desulfobacteraceae bacterium
TTCCCGCGTATGAAGCATTGTCCATCTTGCGACATATGCCGCCCTTGCCGCAAATGCAATTAAAGGAAGGTTAAAAGGTGTTTCAGGATTTCCATATGGTGTTGTCGTTGATTTTGCCATATATGGCGTTGTTGCTGCAGCCTGGCCACCTGTCATGCCGTAATTGAAATTGTTAACGCAAATTACTGTAATATCAATATTTCGTCTTGCAGCATGGATAAAATGATTGCCGCCTATGGCAAAAAGATCACCGTCTCCGCTGAAAACTATAACATTAAGATTATCATTTGAAAGTTTTAAGCCTGTGGCAAAGGGAATTGCCCTTCCGTGGGTTGTATGAAAAGAATCAAAATTCACATATCCTGCTGCGCGTCCTGAACAGCCTATCCCTGAAACCATTACAACATTTTTAAAATCAAGACCGCTGGCTTTGATTGCTGTAAGGCAGGATGAAAGCACTGTTCCTATGCCGCACCCCTGGCACCATATATGTGGCAAGCGGTCTGTGCGCAGCATGTGATCAAGTGGATGAACGATCTGTCTGCTTCTATTTTCCTTTGATCCCATTTATAAAAGCCCCTTTAATGCGCCGATTACCCTTTCAGGCGGGATAATAGTACCTCCGGCATGACCCACAAGAACTGTTTTGGTCATTCCTTTTGCGCACCGCTCCACTTCCCTGTGTATTTGCCCTTGATTAATTTCAACGGTTACAAGCCCCTTCATCCTTTTCGCAAGACTTTTGATTTTATTTTCACAAAAAGGCCATACAGTTATAAGGCGTAAGAAGCCTGCCTTTATTCCAAGCTTTCTTGCCTCATCTACAGCCGAAAAACTTGTTCTTGATGAAACGCCATAAGAAATTACTACGACTTCAGCATCATCCAAAAGGTAGCTCTCAGTATGAATAATATCATCAAGATTTTTTTGTATTTTTTCTGAAAGATTTTTCTGCATATTTTCCTGAGCTTCAACCGTCATGACAGGATACCCTTTTTCATCGTGAGTTAAGCCTGTGACATGGATGTTATAACCTTCCCCTGCAGCAGCCATGGGAGCAACTCCATTTCTGCCGGGTTCATAAAGCCTGAATCTGTTTTTTTTCCCCTTTGGTTTAGGGCGTGACAAGGTTTTAATAGTCTTAGCATCAGGGATTATGACCTTTTCACTCATATGACCGATTATTTCATCGGTCATAATTAGTACAGGCGTACGGTATGTTTCGCTAAGGTTAAATGCCATTATTGTCTGATAAAAAATTTCCTGTGGAGAAGCTGGAGCAAGCGCTATGATTTCATAATCGCCGTGCGAGCCCCAGCGGGCCTGCATCATATCACCCTGAGCGCCCTGGGTTGGAAGACCTGTTGAAGGACCAACCCGCTGGACATTGACAATAACACAGGGGGTTTCAGTTATTATACCCAGCCCGATATTTTCAACCATCAGGCTGAAACCGGGTCCGGATGTTGCCGTCATGCTTTTTACTCCACCCCAGGAAGCACCGATGACAGAGGCAAGAGCAGCGATTTCGTCTTCCATCTGTATATATATGCCATCAACATCCGGCAGTCTTTCTGAAAGATGTTCAGCAATCTCTGTTGCAGGCGTTATGGGATATCCGCCAAAAAAACGGCACCCTGCAGCCAATGCGCCTTCAGCGCATGCAACATCACCTGTTAAAAAATGTTCACCTGTTAAAACAGCCGGTTTCATAAAGCAATCTCTTTCATTCAGGGGCTTCAATGGAATATATTGCAAATTCAGGGCAAATAATTTCACAGTAGTGGCAATTTACACAAGAACCCATATTTTTTACGACAGGAGGATGGTATCCTTTTTTATTAAAACCTGAAGAAAATTCAAGAAAATCCCGTGGACAAAGCTCAATACAGTAGCCACATCCTTTGCATCGTTCTTCGAGTATGCAAATAATGCCTTTTGTTGTTACTACTTCTTCAGCATCCAGAGGAACTCTCCAGAAATCCATATTACCTTCCTCAAAAATAAAATTTTATTTTAAAATTCAGTTTTACTATATATGCCTTATAGTCTTTTTTATTTAATATTGCAACATAAAACTTGTGACAGATGAAAAAGCAGGACACCCCCTGTATTTTCCCTGGGGTATCATTGGGGATACTCAATCAGCTTGCCCTTATAATTTGCAATTATTAATCTACCCTCACTATTTTTTTTAACATATCCCGGAAGAAGAGGAACTTTCCCTTTCCCGTCAGGAAGGTCCAGCATATAATGCGGCACACACATTCCTGAGATATATCCTCGAAGAGATGATATTATTTCAAGACCTGTTTTAATTGATGTGCGAAAATGTGCAGTCCCCATAACAGGATCAGTATGGTGAATATAATAGGGCCTAACTCTGATTTTAATGAGCTTGCGCATTAACCTTGTTATGACTGCCGAGCTGTCATTCACACCTTTAAGAAGCACTGTTTGTGAGCCCAGAGGAATGCCGGCTTTAACAAGCTTAAAACATGCTTCTTCAGATTCAGGCGTTATTTCATCAGGATGATTAAAATGAATATTTATATATACAGGATGAAACTTTTTTATTATTTCGGAAAGTTTTTCTGTAATACGCTGGGGCAATGTACAGGGAATTCTGGTATGAATACGGATAATTTCCACATGGGGTATGTCACGAATCTGTTTTAAAATTTTATATAATACTTCATCTTCAAGCAGCAAAGGGTCTCCCCCTGAAAGGATTACCTCTTTTATGCTCTTTTTACTCCTTATATATTTAATACCTTCTTTTACAGTATCGCCGGTTACACCATCCCCCTTACCTGTCCTTCGTTTTCTCATGCAAAATCGGCAGTACATTGCACATTTATCAGATACCATGAAAACTACTCTGTCAGGATATCTGTGAATAAGGTTGGGAACAGGAGCCTGGATTTCTTCAAAAAGAGGATCCCTGCTTCCGGTGCAGTCTTGCACCTCTTTTATATCAGGTACGCACTGAATCCATATCGGGTCATCTTTTTTTTTAATAAGAGAAAAATAATAAGGGTTTATCAACATGGGATACTGGCTCGTCACGCTTTTCATACCCTTTTTATCAAATCCGAATAAACGCTTAAGTTCACCCGGAATTTTTCCGCTTAAGGATAGAATATCCCGCCAGTTTTTTTCTTTATATTTAAAAATAGTTTCCAACTGACTTTCCTAATGGTAATAAAAAGTTAATCCTTGACTTATATTATGTTTATAATAATAACAATAAGATTAAATTGCCGCCCAAATAAAGGAATACCTTAATGCCTGAAAAAGTTTTTGTGAGTGAAAAAAACATCGCAACATTTATCTGTCCCGAATGCAAAAAGTCGATGACTATGGACATCTCAAAGTATAAAAACATTGAACAATCTTCAAAGGTTAAATGCAAATGTACATGCGGGCATTCTTATTCAGTTATTATGGAAAGAAGGTGGGACAAAAGAAAACGGACTGCTATTACAGCAATTTACACTAATATTATTTCAAGTATAGGCACTCAATTTTGCGAAGAGGTTGGCAGAGGTGTCATCAAAATTACTGACATTTCCAATACTGGCATGATGATTGAGTTTAATTCAGAACATACTTTTACAACAAAGGACAGACTCATTATTGAATTTAATCTGGATGACAAGAAAAGAACTTTAATTAAAAAAGAGGTGGAGATAAAAAACCTTTCAGGCTTAAAAGCAGGGGTGGCATTCTGCACAAAGGATCCCTGTGACGCTGTAATACAAGATTATCTGAGCCAATAAAAAAAAGCCACTTTTAAAAAAAACGCCCTCCTTTTCCAAGCCTGCACTTATATGCTCTATCTCTGCATAAGGGCTCGCTCAAAAATAACTTTACATTTTAAGCGAACCCTAAACATAAAGTTTTAATCCTCAAAATACTCAATATATAAAGTAATTAAAATTTCACCTTCCCTTCATCAAAGACAATTTTTAACAGTGGTATTTAAAACTGTTCTGTTTTGCCTCAGACGGAATTGGAGTTTTCCTTAAAACATGTTAGTTG
>CAYZXU010000165.1:0-4009 GCA_964482535.1 uncultured Desulfobacteraceae bacterium
GAGAGTATCTCTTTTCATATTATTTTTTCCCTTCCTTTAACTTTTATTTTTATTATTGGAGCAACAAATGCTATTAATCTTTCAGATGGTCTTGACGGGCTTGCAGGCGGAATATCCGTAATAAGTTTTGCAGGCATCGGCTGTCTGGCATATCTATGCGACAATACCGGTATACTCATTATTTGTGTTGCAGTAGTAGGCGCAATATTCGGGTTTCTACGGTTTAATACTTTTCCGGCTGTTATTTTTCTCGGTGATGCAGGTAGTCAGCTCCTTGGTTTTTTGGCAGCAGTTCTTTCCTTAAGCCTGGTGCAGAATAATTATCCTTATTCTCCGGTATTGCCGCTGCTCCTTGTCGGATTTCCTGTTTTAGACACTTTAACGGTCATGACTAAACGTATTATGGCAAAAAAATCGCCTTTTAAAGGGGATACCCGGCATTTTCATCACAGGCTTATTCACCTTGGTTTTTATCATACAGAGGCTGTCTTTTGCATATATGCCTTTCAGATGCTTATTATAACATCTGCCGTTATATTCAGATTTTATTCGACATGGAATATAATAGCATTATACCTGGTGTTTTCATTCAGTATAACATATGGGTTTATAATTGTTGAAAATGCCGGCAAGGGTGTTTTTAGATCTGTTTTTTTTGATAATTTTATAAAACACAAACTGAAACTTCTTAAAGAAAAAAAGGTTTTTATAAAGCTGTTTTTTAAAACAATTTGTATGGGCATACCTTTGCTTTTGCTGATTACTACTTGTATCCCCACCAAAATTCCAATATATTTTTCATATAGTTCTATTATTGTGTGCCTCCTGGTTTTAATCAGTATGATTTTTTTTAAAAAATGGCTTAGCGGTATTTTGCGATTTGCCATATACATGATTGCCCCTTTTCTGATTTTTATAAGTGAGGTCAACATGGCTCCCTGGATGGATTTAAAAATGGAGCTAACTTATAATATGTTGTTCGGACTTTTTGTTTTTTTTGTGATCTTGGTGCTGAAGCTTACTAAACGGCAAAAGGGCTTTAAACCAACCCCCATGGATTTTCTTATATTATTTATTGCTTTAATTGTTCCCAAATTAACCATAGGCGATTTTGAAAGCAGTTCTATGGAAATAATTGCCGTAAAGGCTATTATTATTATATTCAGCTACGAGGTTATTATTGGTGAATTACGCGGAAAACTGAACAAATTGGGGATATTGACTGCAACTGCCTTTGTTATGATTTTTGCAAGAGGATTTATAAACTGATTTTGACAGGTTGTTAAATGAAAGCTGTTGATTATGTAGGAGGAGTTAATCATGTTTGGAAAATTGTATAAAATAGTATCTGTTTTTATCCTGGCTTTACTGATTTTTGCATGCGGCAGCCCTGAAGAGAAGAAAATGAAGTTTTTCAGCAAGGGTGAAATTCTTTATGCACAGGGTGAGTTTGTAAAGGCCAGGCTGGAATTTAAGAATGCAGTCCAGATTGACCCAAAATTTTCCAATGCCTATTATATGCTCGGGATGATTGAGTTAAAGGAAAAGAATTATAAAAAGGCTTTTGGCATGATTTCAAATGCTGTTAAACTCGATCCTGAAAATATGGATGCACAGGTGCAGCTTGGAAAACTTTTTATTGCCGGAAGGGCGCTGGATAAAGCCAAAGAAAAGGTAGAGATTGTTTTGAAAGCAGACCCTGAGAATAAGGAGGGGCTCTTATTAAAAGCGTCAATTCTGCTTGGGGAAAAAAAGAGAGATGAAGCAAAAAGCCTTTTGGAAAATCTTATTGAAAAGGGGATGATAAAACCGGATGTGTATTTTATGCTTGCATCTGTTCATGCCGGAAATAAGGATATTAAAGCCGCCGGGGATACGATTAAAAAGGGGATTAAGGCAAATCCGAAATCGGTTCCCCTCCATATTGTTTTGGCCAGGCTGTATGTTAAAGATAATCAGCCTGATGACGCTGTGGCAATTTTAAACAAAATAATAGAATTAGAGCCTGACAAGGTCGGGCACAAGTTCAATCTGGCGAGTTTTTACTGGAGTTCGGGGCAGCAGGAAAAGGCGGCTGCCATGCTCCAGGAGTTTGTGGAATCCGATAAAACTAATGAAGATAACTGGGGCAGTCTTGCAAAATTTTACATATCAAAAAAAGAGATTGAAAAATCTGAAAAAGCTTTAAGCCAGGGTATCGAATATAATCCTGAAAGTTATAAGATCAGGCTTATGCAAAGCGAACTGTATGTAAATCAGAAAAAGTTTGATCCTGCCATTAATATCCTTAAAGAATGTCTGAGCCTCGACAAGGATCCTGCTGCGCCCGGCATTTTGAGGGCGAAAAATGCCCTTGCAAGGGTCTATTTATTAAAAAAAGAGATTGAAGTATCCGAAAAATATGTTGATGAAGTATTAAAAGAGGATACTAAAAGTCTGGATGCTCATTTTACAAAGGGAAAAATTTTTCTTATTAAAGGCGATGGTCTTAATGCCATTTCCGAGTTTCGCACCATAGTAACTGAAAAGCCGGAAAATATTAAAGGCTATCTCAGCCTTGCAGAGGCTCATCTTCTAAACAAGGAAAAAGAGCTTGCCCTTGACACTTTGCGCAGCGCTTTGAAGGTTAACCCCAAATCAAGGGAGGTATTAACAGGTCTTGCGCGTCTCATGGTTATGAACAAGGATTATAAGGGCGCTGAAGAGAATCTGAAAAAGATAATAGCTTATTATCCTGATGATATCAGAGCAAAAGTGACTCTTGGGGATCTTTATGCAGGCACAAAGGAGTTTGATAAGGCCAAAGAAGTATATAATAAAATAATAGAAAAAAACCCGAAAGGTGATGTCGGTTATTTAAGGCTTGCCAGGCTGTGTGGAGCGAAAAAGGATTTAACAGGGGCAGTTCAGGCTCTGGAACAGGGATATGAGAAAAACCGGCAGTCTGCTTCTCTTTTGTCTACAATGATCAAGCTTTATCTTTTCCAAAAAAAGTATGACAAGGCTGTAGCGGTCTGCAAAGAAAGAATAAAGGATAATGCTGATGATGCGTTTTCCTTTAATATGTTAGGCCGGATTTACGGCGCACAGAAAAAATATATCGATGCCGAATCCTCTTTTCAAAGAGCCATAGAAATTTTGCCCATGTGGCCGGTGCCGCATAATAACCTGGCAAAACTTTATATAATTGAGGGCAAAAAAGATGAGGCCGTTGCCAAACTCGAATCAGCATTAAAGGTCAACCCGAATAATCCTGCGGCATATTTATCCCTTGGGCGGATTTATGACCGGGCAGGCGAATATGAAAAGGCGATTAAGATTTATGAAAGGGCAGTTGAAGTAAATCCGAATATGTGGCCGGCTCTTAATAATCTTGCATTTTTGGTCAGCGAACATTATAAATCCGGGGATGATCTTGAAAAAGCCCTTGAACTCGCCAGGCGGGCGCAGAAAATAAAACCCGATGAAGCTGTTGTTCTTGATACCCTCGGCTGGATCTATTTAAAGATGGAAAACCTTAACGAAGCATTGAGATTTACACAATATGCCGTTGATGCAGCGCCTGGCAATCCAGTGCTGGCATATCATATGGGCATTATTTTGCATAAGAGCGGTCGCCCTGATGAGGCTGTTGAGATGCTGGAAAAAGCTCTTGCAAAAGATCAGAATTTTGACGGAAAAGATGATGCCGTTAAACTTTTAAATAAATTAAAAGGATAATAATGAAAATATTTCGGTTTTTACTTCTGTTTTTGTTGATATCGGCAACTGCATGTTTTGCAGGTGATACCGTTGAAAAAGCATACACTGATGATTATATAATAGGCCCCGGGGATGTTCTTGATATATCGGTCTGGAAGGATGAAGCTCTGACCAAGCTGGTTACTGTTCTTCCTGATGGGAAAATTTCTTTTCCGTTAATAGGGGAAATCTCTGCCCGGGGAAAGACCGTGTCTGCCCTCAGAAATGAATTAAATAAAAAAATTGAAAAATATGTTCCTGATCCTGA
>CAYZXU010000166.1:0-3968 GCA_964482535.1 uncultured Desulfobacteraceae bacterium
TTGATATATCGGTCTGGAAGGATGAAGCTCTGACCAAACTCGTTACTGTTCTTCCCGATGGAAAAATTTCTTTTCCGTTAATAGGGGAAATTCCTGCCCGGGGAAAGACAGTGGCTGCCCTCAGAAATGAATTAAATAAAAAAATTGAAAAATATGTTCCTGATCCTGATCTGTCCCTAATGGTGCAGCAGGTGAACAGCATGCTTATCTATGTTATAGGCAGGGTAAATCATCCAGGCCGTTTTGTTCTTAACTCAAACATTAATGTACTCCAGGCTCTTTCCATGGCAGGCGGGCTGAATCCCTTTGCAAAAAGAAATAAAGTTTTGATTTTTAGAAAGGAAAAAGGAAAGGATGTTACTTTCAGGTTCAGGTACGACGATGTTGCCAAAGGAGAAAATCTTAAGCAGAATATAATGATGAGGCGGGGAGATGTTATAGTGGTTCCCTAGGTCTCCTAAAGGGTGGTTTTATAGTGAAATTTCGAGATTTTTTTTTATGCTTTTTTTTTATCCTCTCTTTTTTTTCTTTGCCTGAATGGAGCATGGCAGATGATGTAAAGCTGATATCCTCGGTTACCGTCAGGGAAGAGTATAATGATAATATCTTTTTTGACAACAATAATGAAGAAGAGGATTTCATCACAACGGTTTCTCCGGGTTTAAGGCTCACCAGTAGAACTGAGCGGTTCACCACCAGACTGTCTGCACGGTTTGACGGAATTATCTATTCTGATAACAGTAAACTGAATGCCATAGATCAGGATTTTAAAGCAGATATGTCTTATCAGCTTACAGATAAAACAGGTGTGACTGCCAAAGCAGGCTATAAAAAAGATTCCCGCAATGACCGTGATATTGAAGTCATGGATGGCGGGTCTGCAACAGGTCTGGTGCAGGATGATTCAACCCGTATCAGGCGGACTTGCGACTTTTCCTCCAGCACAATGCTTAATGAAACAACTGCCCTGAGCGCTTCCTATTCATTTACAAGAGATGATTTTGAAAATAAAGATGATAATGATATCCTCATGAATATTATAAATCTGGGATTTACGCATAATTTGAGTTTTATAGATGAGCTTACGGTAGGCCGCCTGAATCTTGGATTTGCACGGTACGATTATATTGATTCGGAAACCATCAGGCCTTATTATACAGGCACAAGCCATTATTTTACCGGCACGGATATAGATTCATATTCCGCAACTATCGGCGCAAGCAGAAATATCAGTGAAGTTTTTACAATACTTGCTGATATCGGCGGCAGGTACACAAAATCAAAATACAGAACAAGGCAGTTGATTAAATTTGGAAACACTGTCTGGTTTGATAGTGGCAATATAAAAGATAAAAACAGCAGCAGCGGTTTTATCGCACAGGTAACAGCGGCATACACAGGTGAGCTTACAGACAGCAGCCTGAATTTTTATCATGATGTAAGATCATCAAGCGGAAGGTCAGGCGCAACCGAAAGAACATCCATGGAGTTTAAACTGAGCAGAAGGCTGACATACGAACTGCGAGGGAGCCTGTCCATGCAATACTACCTGAACAAGGCTGATGATGGTGAATTTTCATCAAAGGGGATTGATGAAAAAACATGGAGCATTCGTCCTGCAGTAAGATATGATTTTACAAAAGCTCTTTTTATAGAAGCAGCATACTATTTTATAAGCATAAAGGACGATGAAGATAATACCAACAAGAAGCGCAATCAGTTTTTTATAAAAGTTTCAATGGATTATCCTTTATTTGAATAACATAAACCTGGAGAATATTTTTATGGAAGAAAAAGCTATTTCGCCGGCAGACTATTTTCAGATTATAAAGAATAGAAAATGGGCCCTGATTTTGCCGGTATTAATTATTTTTATTATAGCCGTGTCCGTTGCATTGCTTCTGCCCCCTGTTTATAAATCCACATCTACTATTCTTATAGAAGAACAGGAGATACCTGCGGATTTTGTTATAACAACAGTTACAAGCTATGCAGAGCAGCGTATTCAGACCATAAACCAGAGAATCATGAGCACAACAAAACTGCTTGATATAATAAACCGTTTCAATCTTTATGCTGATAAGAAAGACAGGTGGACAACTGAAAAAATAGTTGACCGGATGCGGGAAGACGTTGCAATGGAGCCTATCAGCGTTGAGGTTATGGATCGCCGTACAGGAAGGGCGTCAGTCGCCACCATAGCCTTTACCCTTTCCTATGAAGGGAAAGACAGCCCTGAAACAGTTCAGAGGGTTGCCGATAATATAACTTCTTTGTTTTTGAAGGAAAATCTGCAGGTCAGAGAACGCCAGACCAGTGAAACTTCCAAATTCCTGGCAAGTGAAATGGATAAGGTTGAAACAGATTTGGCGGGCATTGAAGCTGCTGTGGCAAGGTTCAAGGAGGAGCATATTAATGAGCTGCCTGAGCTTTTACAGGTTAATATGCAGAGCTTAAATAATATAGAGCAGAATGTTGATAGAATGAACGAACAGCTTCGCTCTTTAAAAGAAAGAGAAAGCTCTTTGCAGGCACAGATCTCCGGATTAACTTCGGATGCTGTAAACCTGGACAAAAGAAGGCTCGATGAACTTAAGCTTCAGATAGTATACTTAAAGAGCCGTTTTTCAGATGAATATCCTGATGTCGTAAAAACAAAGGCAGAGATTGCCGAACTGGAAAAACGGCTCAAAAAATCTGAAAACACAAAAGATGACAGCGGAGATAACCCCGTTTACATTACACTGGCGTCTCAGCTTGCCGGAATAAATGCCGATATTAAGTCTGTTAACAGGCAGATCATAGGATTGAAAGATAAACAGGAGGATTACATAAAGCGTATTGAAGCTACACCAAGGGTTGAGGAACAGTTCAAGGCTCTGGCAGCAAAGCAGATGAATACCCGCGCAAAGTATGAAGATCTCATGAGAAAGCTAATGGAAGCAAGGGTTGCCCAGGGTCTGGAAAAAGAGCAGAAGGGGGAACGTTTTACTCTGATAGATCCTGCGAGGCTGCCTGAAAAGCCCTTTAAACCCAACAGGCTTGCCATTATCCTCATCGGTCTTGTTCTTGGAATCGGCGCAGGCATCGGAACAGCAGCCTTGATGGAATTTTCAGACCAGTCTGCAAAGACTCCTGAAGCTCTTGCCCTGGCAACATCTTTTCCTGTGCTTGGCAGCATACCTGAAATCGTAACGGAAAAAGATTTAAACCGCATAAAAAAGAAAAGAATTGCCACAGCAGCGGTGATTTTGATATGTATTATTGCAGGGCTGGCTGCCTTTCATTTTTTTGTTATGGATCTTAATGTGTTTTGGGCAAAGTTGATGAGGAAAATGCCATAATATTTATTTTAACCTGATCGGAATAATAAAATGAATCTAAGAAAAGCATTAGACAAGGCAAATAAAAACAGGCAGGAGAACTTGCAGACGGCAACTGAAGATTCTGCCGAATTCAAGCCTGAAACAAAAGGCCCAGGGATAATTGACAACACAGGATGGGTTTCACCGGTTTATTCATCGTCCCGTAATATAAAGATTGATAAAACCACAGCCATTGAAAATCGCTGCGTGTCTCTATCTCAAGATGCTCCTGAAATCGATTTTTATAAAGTAATAAGAACGCAGATATTACAAAAAACCCAGGCAGATGACCGGAACCTTATTATGATAACCAGCGTTAATCCTGGTGAAGGTAAAACCGTGACAGCCATTAATCTTGCCGTTACATTTGCAAAAGAATTTAATAATACGTCTTTGCTGGTGGATTGTGATCTGAAACAGCAAAAAATTTATCAGTATCTTGGTTTGTCCGGCGAAAAAGGTCTATCGGATTACCTCATTAAGAATACCCCCATGGATGAGCTTATCATATGGCCGGGCATTGAAAAATTAACTCTTATTTCAGGGGGTGCGGCAGTTAAAGACAGCGCCGAACTTCTTGGCTCGCCAAAGATGAAATCTATT
>CAYZXU010000167.1:0-2689 GCA_964482535.1 uncultured Desulfobacteraceae bacterium
TCTACAACCTATTAAAAAAATTAGATAAATAAAATCTGTAGTGTCGAAAACAAAATCAACTTCTAATGATTTCAGTATGTTACAAAAAATTTTGACAAACTTGGGCTAAGATTCGTTTTATATGCTTTTGTAAAACTCCCGGAAACCTATTTCAACCGACCATAACTCTATTACGTCCAGCTGTTTTCGCGCGGTAAAGAGCTTCGTCTGCCCGATCAAAAATATCCATAGGGCTGGAATCTTTTTCAGACACAACTGTAACGCCAATGCTGACAGTTATTGGAAGGATATTTCCTTTGTAAACAAACTTCGTTGACTCTATCAGCTTTCGGATTTTTTCACCAACTTCTATAGCTCCTCTAATGTCTGTACCCGGCAGTATTATGACAAATTCCTCACCGCCATAACGAAAAAACATGTCACTTTCTCTCAAGTTGGCTCTAATGCGGCGCACAATCTCTTTTAAGACAAGATCTCCCGCTGAATGGCCATAAGTATCGTTTATATTTTTAAACCGGTCCAGATCTAACACCATAAGAGAGAAACTCTGCCCATAACGCTTAAATCTTTGGAATTCTTCCTGGATTCTCATTTCATAAGCTCGACGATTTGGCGCACCCGTCAATGGATCGGTAAGGATTTGCTCTTTAAGTATTTTTTCCTTACTCTGTATTGCCTGGATTTCTTGATTCAAATGGGCGAGATCTCTTTGCAATCTCCGAAAACGCCTATCCAGCTCTAGGTTGTAGATCTTTTCCTGTTTCTGTTTAACCTCAAGGGCCTTTCGTATGGATGCTATCTTTGCTATCACAATACTCCTCAATTCTTCCAGCGATTTTTTCCCGGAAGTGGTAATGAGGTCGAGATCGTTAATCTGAGCGTTTAGATGACTGTCAAAAGCGCGGTTTGATTCCCTGCTTTTGTTAGAGCTATCTACCGATAACATTACATTCTTTTCCAATTCTACCAGATTCCTGCCCAGTTCTTTGATAAAAGCATTCACTTGTTCTCGTTCCGTTTCGACCTCTTTACTGAGCGTGTTCATAACCTCAAGCAGGCTACTGCTAACAACGGCAAGTTCATCTACCGTTCTAGCTTTATTTACCATGTGTTTTATTTCATCCAAGTTGTAATTCTTTTTGTCTTCAGGTTTCAAAAGACTTTCTATTGTTTGGATTATGTCGCCCAAAAATTTTTTCAGATCGTTGGATACTTGATCCCCTCTGTGTAACAATCGTCCGAACAATCCATGCTGTCTGGCTTCTGCTTCAGAAGCTCCTGTAGACTTTTTGGGTTCTTTTATTAGCATTTTTTTTAACTCTGAAACAGCGTTTTGAAATATTTCCACATCTGAGTCATTAGCTAATGCTCTTCGCAATTTCTCTGTAAGATTATTTACTCGGTTGGTACCTCTTTCTGTGACAAATGGAATTAACGCGGTAATGGTGTCCCTGCATGCGTCGCGCCATCGTTCTATTTCATTCTCAGCATCACGTAGTAGCTCAAAGGCTTTAAGTTTTGTTTCTTCCATGCAGTGTCTTTTTATCCATTTCCGCAGTTCTTCATTTTTTGCTAAGGCATCGGCTATAGTTTCGCGGTCTATTTTTCCCTCTGTGATACCCTGATTTACTAAGGATTCAAATACCAGCTGTGATAAATCATGTAATTGAACAGTAGTAGTATCTTCCGCCATAAGCTACCCCCTTCAGGCTTGACGAACGAATCTTCTTCTACGATGTCGCGTTTCCTTAACGGGCTGTTCAACACTTCTCCGAGTCCTTCCCGTTTTGGGTGTTTTTGGGTCAAATTTTTGACAAGAAATGCCCGATGCACTGAACACTTCTTCACAGGGATACTTTCTTGACCGAATGGACCATGCCCGGCAAAAGTAAGGAGTGCTAGGGCTCCAAGTAATACGCAGATGCTTACAGTTTAGGCAATGCACTTTTTGTTTGTTTCCCCGCTGAGTCATTGTTATTCTCTCCGTTGGATTTCCGCTTCATCCAGGCAACGATCATTCTGGTCGTCGTTTCTGGATGAAGCAATTTGCATTCCTCTCTTACCTTCAATTATAAAATTAAAGCATTTTCCTCCTTGAGCCGATATAAAAAATTGGAGAAGGAGGGTAAAAATGATCATAACGGATTACCGTGTCAAGACTGTGTTGCGCACTTATGCAAAACAGCTTCATAAAGCAAAGCTGGCACGGGTGGATTTTCAACGTGAGTCAGTGCCCTCCACTGAACGAGTAACTATATCGGAAGAAGCAAAACGACGTTTGGTTATAGATCGCTTGTCTCAAAAAGCGTTGGAATCGGCTCAAACGCGCAACGATGAAGAGGTTAGAGAATCTAAAGAGGCTGTTTCCTCCGGGAAAGAGGAAGAGGTGAAAGAAACGCAGAATCAGGAAGAAGCCACTGAAGGATAAGTGAGAAGAGGTTTAAAAAAATGGAGATAAAGAAAGTCGGTGAATACTATCGCAAATGGGTAGAGATTGATAAAAATCTAAAGACAGAACAGCTAAGCTTTCAGAAAAAGTCTTCATCTAGAGGAGCGACGGCGAAGTCTGTGCTGGCAACAGGAGATAGAGTAGAACTCTCGGTAAATATGGTTGATTATGAGAAGAGTCGAGCCGAAAAAGTAGCCCGAATTAAGTCTCAAATTGAGCAGGGTTCCTATCAGATTAACG
>CAYZXU010000167.1:2699-3596 GCA_964482535.1 uncultured Desulfobacteraceae bacterium
ATCTTAAATTCCGCTTTTTTCCTTTATGCGTCTTAGACCAGGGCTGAAGTGAAAGTGCATGTGTGGGGAATAAAAACCTTTGCGAATGAAGAATCTTTCAATGACGTCGAAAAGTATTGGTTTATCCGGCCAAGTGAAATTTTTCTCTTCTTTCAACAATTCGTTCCACTCTATTTCGGCGTTCGGATACTTTGCAAAAATCTGCTTTTTGGCCTCATCACAAAAAAACATGGCACATGATATGGGTCTTACGCCCCACAGGCAACCACCGTTTCCTAAAAAAACGCAGTGTGATGATGTTTTATTTCCTTGAGCGAGCCTGTTTATAAGGTTTACACCCTGAGAACGGTCACTCCACAAGAGATTTATTATTTCGTCGGCGAAAAAAACCATTATGCTTTCAAAGCCACAACAAGCACTCCTACCGGTAACAAAACACTGCTCCTGGCAGTACAACGCAAAGAACCGTTTTGTGAAACGGTCCAGTTTTTGCCTGAACATCAAGTAAGGTATGCTCAACCAGTACAGGAACAAACGTTCCGACTCGGTAATACTGTCGTAGCATTTCAGCGCTATTTTCTGTGTTTCCAAATGGCGACGGTCGTATTCACTAAGCTTGATCACTTCCATTCATTGCTCCTGAATGGTATTTTCTGGGTTGAAATGCGCAGGCAAGTGGAGTATCCGCCATTTTGTGGCGAGCACAATGCAACAACTCAAGTGGTCATGATCAAGGAGTAAGGAGATTACATTATGTGCCATTTTTCTGAAAACATAGCCGTTGTTCTTGTAACCGTTCCGAATGTCGAGGTGGCTTACAGCATAGCAAAAACTATCGTTAAGGAAAAGATTGCCGCCTGTGTAAATGTGATTCCCGAGATCAGGTCAATCTATACC
>CAYZXU010000167.1:3606-3960 GCA_964482535.1 uncultured Desulfobacteraceae bacterium
GGGAGGAAGAGGTATGCGACGAGCCGGAAGCTCTGATGATTATTAAAACGCGTCGTCAGTTGTTCGAAAAATTGAAAGAACGTGTAAAAGAGTTACATCCCTATGATGTGCCCGAAATCATAGCTCTGCCGCTGGTTGATGGTATAAAAGATTATCTCTCGTGGGTTTTAGAGGTTACTCAGAACCCCGCCGAATAAGTACTGAGCGGGCATGGGCTTCAAGGCCTTCCCAGCGAGCCATTTCCGCAATGGTTTTAACATCTTCATCCAGGGCTTCCTTAGTGTACTGCAAAACGCTAATGCGCTTAAAGAACACTCCAACGTTAAGGGCTGAAGCATACCTTGCCGTGGCTGA
>CAYZXU010000168.1:0-3922 GCA_964482535.1 uncultured Desulfobacteraceae bacterium
TATCAAAGCATACAGTACTGTGAGCAGCATAATACGAAGAATTTCAAGGCTTAAGAAATATGACGAAAAAATTAAAAAGCAGATAGAAAAAATACAAGACAGTATCAATAAGGGCCAAACGTAGACTTGACCCCTTTTTTTACTTAGAGGTCAAAAGATTGAAAGAGAAAACCGGTTTGAATTGATTGAGCTAAACGCATGAAATCATAGACGTCCCTATTATGCCCCTTTTTCGTTTTTGTCAAGGCTGTCTAAAAGTCATTTTTTTGATTGTTTCCTGGGCTGTGGCAAGCTTTTCCCAGCCCTTCATGCAAGCGTTATGTGAAATATAGCATGGCATATCTTGAGTTTTAAATATCAAAATAGATGCAGCACACTAAAATAACTGAAAATCCTTTTTTTAGGAAAAATTATGACAAGAGAAGCAGATTATACAATAAAAGGATTTTTATATCAGTTCAATATTACTTTGGAGCAAATTCTTTTGTCTGCAGAAGGCAGTGAAGTAACAGTTGAAGGCATAATTGAGGATATCGATGTAACCACTCCAACAGATACCAAGGCAATACAATGTAAATATCATGAAACGAAGAGTGATTTTAAGTTATCTGATATTTCAAAGCCTATACTACAAATGTTGGTACATTATTCTCAAAACCAGGATCAACAAATTCAATATATTCTATATGCTCATTTTGCAAATGAACAAACTGGAGAAAAACAACTTTTAAAATCTGAAATTGAATCCATTTTGGAAACTAAAAATCAAAAATTTATTTCAAGTTACATTTCCATTCTTCAACCAACTGATGATACTGAAATAAATGCCATTTTGGAAAAATCCAAAAAAACAAAAGACGACTTAAAGAAAGTAAAGACTTATTACCAAAAAAATAAAGATTTAGATTTGATTATTGGTATTGACGCTTTTTTAAAGCCTGAAAGATTCAAATTCATAATAGGTGATAGCCTATCTTGTGTAATTGATAATACTACGGACTTGTTGACAAAAAAAAGTGATTTATCAAAAGAAGATGTTCAAGACTTATTTTACCCTAACGCAATCCAGATAATTGCAAATAAGAGTATCAATCATGATCCAGAGAAAAGGACAATAGAGAAAGCTCATCTTATTAACGAGTTGGAAAACTCAAAAAAAGTTGCAATTTCTCGTTGGACGAAAGAACTAAAATCATACAACAAATTATTAAAGAACAGAAGAAATAATTTAAAATCGAACCTTCAGCAAAATCATCGATTACGCTATTTCTTGTTTGATGCAGAGGGTATTGAAAACTTCGATAAAGAAATAGTCAATTTCATTGCTGACTACCTAAATAAATACCACCATAAAATTAAGCTTCATAGTAAAACGCCAGTATTCTGCATAAAATCAGAAATAGATCACTTTACATTCGATATACAAAGCAGGTTGTTTTCAAAGGAAATAAGAGTTGAAAGTGGATATAAAGGTAAAAAATTTTTTCCAGAGGCTTTTCATCGAGCCCCTGAAAGAATAATCAATAAAAATTGGTTTGAATTTCATTTAAGGCTTTGCCAGCTTTCTACTGAAATTATTGAGACACTAAATAATAAGAAATGCCATGACTTTTTCATCATTGGCAAGACTGTAGATTATGGCTTTGATTTGCAGGATATAAATGTTGAACACCTAGATATTAAAAGCTTTCAAGAACTTAAATATCTTCAACTGTTAACTGATACTATTGACTAAAGGATTAAATATGGACGAATCAAAACTTGAAAAAATAGGATCTGTAATTGAAAGTTCTACAAACTCTATTCTTGTAAAAATTGATAATGATGAGCTATTTGAAAAAAATAAAACTGAAATTCAAATTGGAAAATATCTTCAAATAAAAGACGGGAATCACAATTATGTAATTTGTGCCATTCAGAATATAAAGGTAAATGAAAATGACAAATATGTTGTAAACACTCAACCCATTGGATTGTTTGAGGATAATGAATTCAAGCAAGGTGGTTCCTCATTGCCTTCTCCAACTGAATTGGCTTACATAATAAGTGAAAATGTAATGAATAGGATATTTAGTAAGGATAGTGAATACTCATTTGAATTTGGAAAGTTAATTCAAAATCAAAAAATTCATTTGCACATAAATGGCAATAAGTTTTTCAGCAAACATGTTGCTGTAGTTGGTTCAACTGGTTCTGGTAAATCATGTACGGTCTCAAAAATAATTCAAGATATTGTTGGTATTACTGAAAATAAAAATGCAAATAAGGACCAACAAAACAACTCGCATATAATTTTATTCGATATACACTCAGAGTACAAATCTGCATTTACAATAGATACAGAGGAAAAATTTAATTTAAACGTCCTAGATGTTGATGCTTTAAAGCTTCCATATTGGCTAATGAACTCGGAGGAATTAGAATCCTTATTCATTGAAAGCAATGAGCAGAATTCTCATAATCAAGTTTCACAGTTTAAAAAAGCTGTAATTCTCAACAAAGAAAAACACAACCCCTCATTAACTAAGATCACTTATGATACTCCTGTTTATTTTAGTATTGGAGAGGTATATAACTACATCTTCAATATGAACAATGAGGTGATTAACAAAATTGAAAACGAGGAGCAAAAGCCAAAACTGAGCGACGGTACACTAATAAATGATACCAACTTATACTTTGATGAAATATATAACTTTTTTACAGCCAATACATCAAAAGCCACTAAAGCAAGTAATGGAGGATTTAATGGAGAGTTCAATCGTTTCCTATCTAGATTAGAAACTAAAATTAGCGACAAAAGGCTATCGTTTTTACTCCAACCAGTAAAACCAGATGGTGGACTTTATAATACTGATGATTTCAATGCCATTCTTAAACAATTTTTAGGTTATTTAGATCAATCAAATATAACTATAATTGATTTGAGCGGTATTCCATTTGAGGTGTTAAGTATCACTGTGAGCCTGGTTTCAAGATTGGTATTTGACTTTGCATTTCATTATACAAAACTAAGGCATGAGATTCAAAAAACAAATGACATCCCATTTTTAATTGTATGTGAAGAGGCTCATAACTATATCCCTAAAACTGGTGGTGCTGAGTATAAAGCTTCGAAAAAATCGATAGAGCGGATTGCAAAAGAAGGTAGAAAGTATGGATTAAGTTTAATGGTTGTAAGCCAGAGACCATCTGAAGTATCAGATACAATTTTCTCACAATGTAATAACTTTGTTTCTTTACGTTTAACAAATGTGAATGATCAAAATTATATAAAAAGCCTTCTACCTAATAATGCAAACTCAATAACAGATATTCTTCCAACTCTTTCAGCTGGAGAATGTTTAATAGTTGGGGATTCAACACCAATGCCGGCAATTATTAAAATGGATATGCCTAACCCTGAGCCAAAATCGGAAAGTATAAAATTCCATAAAAGATGGGATGAAAAATGGAAAGCGATTAAATTCAGTGATGTGATAAAGCGATGGAAAAAAGAATAATCACTTCTATGAAAGTATACCAGAAATAAAAGTTGAAATACATCAGTACATAACGAATAAGGTTAGATTGTGTGAGGCACGAACCACAATCTGAACCGTTTGTTGGACAAGCCCGGTGTTCTCTATTGAAAATATCTTTTTGGAAATATGCCCGGATCAGGCGAAGAAGTTGGCGGATGATTTAAGCGGATTTTTTTAAAAAGAGCTGATTTTGAGCACACAGCAGGTTTTTTCAAGAAAAAACAGTTGATTTTTTACGTAACTATCCATTGCCGAATAAATCAGTTCTTTTTTTACTGCCATTATTTCAGGTTGAGTATCACATAACAAAAAAGCCTCCTTTGATTATGTGGGATGAGTTGCCCGTTGGGAAGAAATGGGGTCAAGTCTACTGTTGACCCATGAAATATAAAATATTG
>CAYZXU010000169.1:0-3907 GCA_964482535.1 uncultured Desulfobacteraceae bacterium
TGGAGATTTACTATCCTTTGCCTTTGGCCAAAATTATTGTCAAAATGAAGTTGGGAATTTACAGGCTTCATGAAATTACTGATGAAGCTGCCATGTCATTCATTGAAAAAGAGTATCAGTCTCCAATAGATATTCTTTCTGTGTACAGGGCGTGGAATCGCTGCAAAATTAAAGATGATCTGAAATGGCTTGACCGGTTAAAAGCCTTGCCCCGTGATATTATGCTTACATGGGAACCCTGGCAAATTCCTGCAGATTCCTCCAAACCTTTTAATCAGCCTGATTTTTCTTTACAAAATATTGTTTCAGGCAGGTATGACTCATATATCAGCGCTTTTGCAGAAGAGCTTGATAAAAATCCACGCATTAAATTTCTCAGAATTATGCATGAAATGAACGGAGACTGGTATCCCTGGTGCGGAACTGTTAATGGGAATACCCCTGAAAACTTTATTTTGGCATGGCATCATATCCGCAATATTGTTATTAGAAAAATCTCTTCTAAAATCAAATGGGTCTGGAGTCCTTTTGCAAGATCATATCCTGATATACAGGGTAACAGAATAAGCTGCTACTTTCCCGGGGATACCTTTATAGATCTGGCGGGACTTGATGGTTACAACTGGGGGGACTCCATGCCATGGTCTAAATGGGAGAGTTTTGAGGAGATTTTTTCCGATGCCTATGAAACCCTTACTTCAATCAGCCGATGTCCTGTTATTATTTCTGAAACAGCAAGCTGTGAAACCGGAGGTGATAAAGGGCTGTGGATTGCCAAAGCCTTTAATGCTTTAAAACTGCGTTTTAAGCGTGTGGAGGGCATCATTTGGTTTGACATTGATAAAGAGTGTGACTGGACAATCGCATCTTCTCCAGGTTCATTAAAGGCTTTTCAGACAAATTTTAAAGATTCGTTGTAAAATTAAATTTAATGATGTTAAAGTTAAAAAGCTTATTATTTATTTCAGTTATTTTTTTTATGGGAGATTAAATATTCATGGAATTTGAAAAAAATATTCTTTGTATAGGGGCAGGTTATGTTGGCGGACCCACAATGGCAATGATTGCTCACAAATGTCCCCAGTATAAGGTTACTGTTGTGGATATTAATCCGAAACGCATAGATGAATGGAAGTCTGAAACCCTGCCGATTTATGAGCCTGGTCTTTACAGCATAGTCAAGGCTGCAAGGGGAAAGAATCTTTTTTTCAGCATTGATGTTGAAAAGGGGATCAAAGAGGCTGAAATAATATTTGTAAGTGTTAATACGCCCACAAAAGAGTTTGGTGAGGGAGCGGGCATGGCTGCCGATCTGCAATACTGGGAAAAGACAGCCCGCCAGATACTTGCAAATTCTGATTCTCCTAAAATTATTGTGGAAAAAAGTACTCTGCCTGTTAAAACCGCACAGGCCATGGAAAGAATTTTGACCTCTTCTGACAGCAGGGTTCAGTTTGATATACTTTCAAACCCTGAATTTCTTGCCGAAGGTACGGCAGTTAATGATCTTGAAAATCCGGACAGAGTGCTCATCGGTTCCAGGGAGACAGAGAGCGGGTTAAAGGCCAGGGAACAGTTAGTGGAAATTTATGCAAACTGGGTATACAGGGAGAATATTTTAACTTCCAATATATGGAGCAGTGAACTTTCAAAACTTGTGGCCAATGCTTATCTGGCCCAGAGAATATCCTCCACAAACTCAATTTCCGCTCTTTGTGAAAAAACAGATGCGGATATCGATGAAGTGACTGCTGCTGTGGGAATGGACAGGAGAATAGGAGATAAATTTTTAAAGGCCAGTGTCGGTTTTGGGGGCTCCTGTTTTAAAAAGGATATTCTTAACCTTGTATATATATGCCGTCATTACGGTTTGTACGAAGTGGCTGATTACTGGGAGAGCGTCAATAAAATAAACGAGTATCAGGTCGGACGCTTTGTGCAGAATATTTTAGAAACAATGTTTAATACACTGGCAGGAAAAAAGATCTGTATATTTGGGTTTGCATTTAAGGCAGATACCGGTGATACCAGAGAGAGTCCTGCTATAATGGTTGTTAAAAAGCTTTTAGAAGAAAGAGCCAGTATATCTATTACGGATCCAAAGGCGCTTGATAATGCCCGAAGAGATTTTAAAGGAACAGAGGGTAGCATAGAGTATCTCGATGATCCATATGAAGCAGCAAAAGGATCTAATGCCATTGCTCTTGTTACTGAATGGGATCTTTACCGTGAGCTTGATTATAAAAAAATATTTGCTTCCATGGTGCAGCCGGCTTTTATCTTTGACGGAAGAAATATTTTAGATCATTCAAAATTATTTGAAGTGGGATTTAATGTTTTCCCCATAGGTAAAGCAGCCATGACTCATTTTGCCTAAAATTTTTATTTAAATGCATTGGAGTTTTAAATTATGAAACATTTTCGTAAGCGTATTCTTGTTACAGGGGGTGCCGGTTTTATAGGCGCGCATCTTTGCGAATATTTTATAAATGCAGGCTGCGATGTGATATGCCTTGATAATTTTTATACAGGCAGTAAAGAGAATATAATCCATCTTCTTGAAAATCCTTTTTTCGAGCTGTACAGACACGATGTCTGTTTTCCATTATACTTAGAAGTTGATGAGATATTTAACCTTGCCTGTCCTGCCTCACCAGTGCATTATCAGAATGATCCTGTGCAGACCACAAAGACAAGTGTGCATGGTGCAATTAATATGCTTGGTCTTGCAAAAAGGCTTAGGATAAAAATATTACAGGCATCAACTTCCGAGGTTTATGGCAACCCGGCTGTGCATCCCCAGACGGAAGATTACTGGGGGAATGTGAACTGTATAGGACCCAGGTCTTGCTATGATGAAGGGAAAAGATGTGCTGAGACGCTTTTTTTTGATTATCACCGGCAACACAACCTTGAAGTTAAGGTTGCCAGAATTTTCAATACTTATGGTCCTGGCATGCATCCTGATGACGGGCGGGTTGTTTCTAATTTTATTATGCAGGCTCTCAAGGGGAAACCCATAACGGTTTACGGTGATGGTACTCAGACCCGCTCTTTTTGTTATGTCGATGATCTTGTGGAAGGTCTTGTCAGTTTGATGAACACAGACCATAAAATTTCAGGTCCGGTAAATCTCGGTAATCCCCATGAATTTACAATACTTGAACTTGCTAAAAAAGTTATTGATATTACAAACTCAAAATCTGAAATAAGTTTTAAGCCCCTGCCTGTAGATGATCCTCTTCAGCGAAAACCGGATATAAGGCTTGCAAAAAAGATTATGGAGTGGCAGCCTGAAATAAAACTGGAAGAGGGGATTGTGAAAACAATAGTCTATTTTGAAAATTTAATAAGGTCATTTCCATTATCCCTTTGATGTCAAAAATAAAGAAGTAGTAAAAAGTCTGTAAATGGATGGTCAACATTTTGACATTTTACAGGATTGCAAAAAAAGTTAGGTCTATTTGCAAAGGTCTCCTAATTTTTGCAATCCTGTATTTTTAAATTATGCTTTTTCTCTGACAAGCTGAACTTTTAAATGATTATTGCCGTTTGGACATGTCCATTCCATTACATCAGGATCACCCTTGGGGAATGTTCCGCCAAACTGTAACATATTTATCCAGTTAAAGATGTTGTGGTAAAAATAACCGCAGAAATCACCGCAATGATGAATACTGAGTTCATACTCTTCACCCTTTTTCATGCCGATTGTACACTGGCCTTCCATCCCTGTGATTTTTGCAGTTACTTTGCTTCCTATTTGAGGAAATGTTGGCATTTGCTACCTCCCTTTTTTAGAAAATAGTTATAATTTTTTATGCCGTCGATATTGCCGCATAAAGATTTTGTATAATATCACCATCGGGCAGGTTATGACAATACTTTTTATGAGGTTATCAATTTT
>CAYZXU010000170.1:0-3812 GCA_964482535.1 uncultured Desulfobacteraceae bacterium
CCGTCTTTAAGCTCCGGCACAAAGTCGCGTACATATTTGACCTTAAAAGGCTTATCGTTAATTTTTATAAAAGTAAAATAATCAGAATTTGCCAGATAATCAAATGCCTCCTTTTTTATAAGGCTGATTTCCGAAGCTTCAAATCTTCCATTATGATTTTTATCATAATCCATGGAGATCATACTGCTGAAAAAATCGTCAAAATTCCAGCTTAATCTGATACCTGCCAGCCCTTCCCTGTCAAATACAAATATAATCCTGTTTACAACAAAAACATGTGGGTGCGATAAAGAAACTGAAGGGTAAAAACATAATAACATCAATAGAACATATAAAACCGGGCGCAATTTCATGTTTTGAAACTATTACATAACATTACTTTTTGTCAACAGGTTACAGGCTCATAAAAGAACCTATCTGAAATACAAGTATGGAAAGTGTAAGAGCAAGCAGAGTGTTAAAGATCATGGAAAATGCTCCCCATTTCCACGATCCTGACTCTCTTGCTATGACAACAACAGTAACAAAGCATGGAGCATACAGTATGGTAAAAACAATAAGGCTAAGAGCCGTCAGTGGGCTCCAGTTGGGTGAGTTTGCCAGGGTATCGGACAATGATGAGTCTGTATCATCAGGGTCCGTTTCTCCCAGGGAATAAGCGGTTCCCAGGGTCGATATCACTACCTCTTTGGCTGCAAAACCTCCCACAAGGGCAATGTTGGTTCGCCAGTCAAATCCGGCAAATCTGCTGATACCCTCAATTGATGTTCCGATACGTCCTGCCAGGGAGTTTTTTAAAGCAGCTTCAGATTCACTTGAATCCACAGATATAAGGCTTTTTTTAAGGGCCTGGGCATTTTTGGACATTTCTGTTGCCGGCGGTTCTGTTTTTTGTGCAGCAGCCTCAAGCTCTTCCTTTACTGACATGTCATATTGGGAAATAAGAGCTTTCCGTTCAAGGTCAAATTTTTGCATCTCGGAGCTGTTTAATTCAGGAAAGGTCATCATAGCCCACAGTATAACTGATATGCCAAGGATTACTGTGCCCGCCTTTTTTATATACTGCCAGGTTCTTTCCCATGTATGAATCAAGAGACCCTTTAATGTGGGAAACCTGTACGGAGGAAGCTCCATGACAAATGGAGTCGATTCTCCCCTGATAATTGTAAGTCTTAAAAATTTTGCCGCAAGAAGCGCTGCAATCCATGAACCTATGGTAACAAGAAACATAAAAAGGGCTTTATTTTCTGAAAAAAAAGCTCCTATTAAAAGAGCGATCACCGGGAGTTTGGCACCGCAATTCATAAATGGAGCCGTTAAAATAGTTGCAAGCCTTTCACGCGGAGACTTAAGGATTCTCGTTGCCATTATACCTGGCACAGCACACCCCCCTGCAATACCGCCGGATATGATATAGGCCATAACCGAACTGCCGTGCAAACCGAACATCCTGAAAATTCTGTCAAGCATATATGCAACCCTTGCAAGATAACCGGAATCCTCAAGTATTGCTATGCCAAAAAACATGAACATAATAAGGGGTACAAAACCGAGCACTCCACCTACTCCGTCTATGACACCGGAAACAAGCATTGACCTTAAATGACCGTCAGGCAAAACAGACGAAACAGTATCTCCAAGCCAGCCAAAAGCCATTCCCAGCCATTCCATGGGAACTTCACCATAAGTAAATGTAAACTTGTAAAGCCCCATGAGAACTGCAAGCATAATAAGGGGACCTAAAAATCTATGGGTCAAAACCTTGTCTATTTTGTCGGAAGTATAAAGCCTGTCTTTATCAAACTGATGACGAACAACCCCTTGTTTTATAATCGATTTAATAAACCCGTAACGGTAATCAGCTATTATTGCCTCGGGATAGGTTTCAAGTGTATCTTTTAAATGCCTGGTAACCTTTTCGACTATCTTTTCGATATCCGAAGATATATCTTTGTCGGTTTCACGACCTTTTGAAATAATCTGTTCATCTTTTTCACAATATTTTAATGCTATCCAGTGGGCAGAATAAACATCCGTTAAAAAATTTTCTTTTTTAATCTTTTTTTCTATTGCAAAAAGCGCCTTGTCTATATCATCTCCGTAAGATATTATTAATGGTTCAGGTTTCTTTTTGCTCTCGGCAATTTTTACCGCAGCTTTAACAATTTCAGTTTTTCCCATGCCTGTCCTTGCAATTGTAGGGACAACAGGGACACCGATTAAATCTGAAAGTTTTTCAAAATCAATTTCTATCCCACGGTCTTTTGCCACATCAATCATATTTAAAGCAATGCATATGGGAACACCGAGTTCAAGAAACTGAACGGATAAATATAGATTTCGTTCAAGATTTGATGCATCAACAATATTTATAACAGCTTCGGGTTTCTGATTTACCAGAAAATCTCTGGATACCACCTCTTCAATTGAGTAAGCAGTGAGGGAATATGCGCCAGGGAGATCTACTATGTGTATTTTGTGGCCATTAAAGCCATATGATCCCTCTTTTTTCTCAACCGTAACACCAGGATAATTTCCCACATGCTGACGTGAACCCGTGAGTTCATTAAATAATGTGGTTTTACCTGCATTTGGATTCCCTGCCAGGGCAACTGAAAATTCCATTTTATTCCACCTCAACTTCAATATAATCAGCTTCATTATTACGAAGCGTCAATGTAAAGCCCATTATTCTCATAGCAACAGGATCTTTTAATGGCGCCCTGCCCTGGATTTTAATTTCAGCGCCTGGCACAAGCCCCATATCGCGTATGCGCCTGCCCAATTCACCGTCCACCCTGACTGCTGAAATAACGCCTGACTGATTTTTTTTCATTAAGCGCATATTTATTCGTGCCATATATAATTAAAGCCTCCAAGCATAAAATATTTTAAAACTGTCTATGTTAGGTAAACGAAATTATATGAGTTGTCAAGACAAATTAGGCAGCCAAAACTATTTATATTGACTAAAATTATAATAGGTGTTATATTAAATTTATTTTTTAACAAATGAGGAGAAAATGTGGCTACAAGTGAAACAGGCATATCAGCAAGTCTCGAAGACTATCTTGAAGTAATTCTTGATCTCGAAAAAACAAATAAGGTGGCAAGAACAAAGCATATTGCAGAAAAGCTTGGTGTCCAGCGCGGTACTGTTACAGGGGCATTAAAAAGCCTGGCTGCAAAAAAACTGATTAATTATGAACCGTACAGTTTTATAACCTTAACAAAAAAAGGGTCAAAAATTGCAAGGGAAATCACCAGAAGACATGCCATACTTAAAGATTTTCTAAACAGAGTGCTGCAGATAGATGCCAAGAGTGCAGATGCCACTGCCTGCCGTATGGAACATGCCATGGATAAAAAGTCAATTGACAGACTTGTTCAGTTTATCAGTTTTATTGACACATGTCCAAGGGCAGGCATTGACTGGATTCAATCGTTTTTAACTTACTGTTCCGAGCCTAAAAGCTGGGAAGAGTGTGAAAGCTGCCTCAATAAATGGAAGATAGAAGAAAAGCAGTAAATGTTTACGGTCTTTGACAGGCTGTTACAAAACGCTAATTTATTCCAATTTTTGCGTTGAAAAATAAATTTAATCCTCGGAATACGACGGGTATGCCTGCGGTTAAATTAATTTTTCGCCTTGAACTTATAGTTCGTCGCACATGATTTGATACTCTTTTTACCTTTATTAATAATGATGCACTCGTAAAAAGTCGTCATTCCCGCGGAGGCGGGAATCCATGTAGTATTAAAAAGACTGGATTCCCATTTTCATGGGAATGACAGCGCAGAGGCAAGATTCG
>CAYZXU010000171.1:0-3737 GCA_964482535.1 uncultured Desulfobacteraceae bacterium
CAATCTTTGACATTAATCAGCTATGCATAATAGAGGCATTTTTTACCCCTTAACTAATTTTAAACGAGTCTAATATGGATATGCCGTGATGTCAAGTGTCAGGGGCGGCCTGAAAATGTCATAGAGTTCCCGATTTAAAAATGCTATATTATCTTCTTATTTTCCAAGCCAGCCTTTGATATCATTCTTGCTCGGAATTTTGCCCACGCTTTTGACATCACCGTCAATAACTACCGCAGGAGTTCCGAAAACACCGTATTTTGCAATCTCCATAACATTTGTGACCTTTTCCACTGTAGCCTCAACACCTGATTCCGCAACAGTTTCTTTCACGATCTTTTCTGTCTGTTGGCATTTGGGGCATCCGGGGCCCAGTACTTTTATATCCATAGATTTTATCTCCATCTTCGGTAAAATTTATAAATTACTGGATGCGTAACTGGTAGGTTTTCTCATCGATTGTACGTTTTTATTTATAAAGTTCATCAATTTTATCAAACTCTTCCGCAAATTCAGGAAACCATTCTGCAAGTAAACGCATATCTTTCCTTTTTTTAAAAAATGTAACTTTAACTCATTAATCTGAAAAGGTATTTCAGACTGAAATAAATTCCTATTACCACAAAAAGTACGCCGGTTGTACGCCTGAGCCATTTTTCAACAACGGACAATTTGTTGAAAAAACTTCCGGCAAAGCGTGAAGCATAGGATATTATCACTGCAAAGAACAGAACAGGAAGAGCGGTTCCCACTCCGTATAAAAAGGGCAAAAGGAGTTTTGATTCATACTTCAATGCAAGGGGAATCACACTCCCGAAAAAAAGAGCTGCGGATATGGGGCAGAAAGAGAGTGCAAAAACAAATCCCATAAGAGAAGCTCCCAAAACATTGCCGCCTCCCAGACGTTTTTGAATATCCTCGCTTAAACTGAACCCTTTCAGACTGAGCGGTATGATCTCCAGGATAAACAAGCCCGCAATTATCAGTACGGGACCGATAACTTTATTTATATGCTCCTGAAGAAAAAAGGATATTTCAGGAATTGAAAGAAGGCTGTATATTATGATTATACTGACAGCAATATATGCAGAGGCTCTTCCTATTGTATAAAAAAGACCTGCAATCAGTGTTCCGTATGATTTGTTAATATGTTTGCCGATGTACGAAGTGGCAAGTATGTTTGTAGCAAGGGGGCATGGACTTACCGATGTAAGAATACCGAACCATATAGCTGAAAACACAGGGATGATACTGTTTTCCATTTCAATTCTCCAGATACTTTTTTACTTCGCCGGCAACATAACCGAAAAACTTCTCCTGATTCCTGAAAAGCTGCCATACCTTGTCAAGATTTTTCCATCTTATCTCTTTTTCTCCGTTCATCTCCGAAATAATCAGAGATTTTGTATAGAGGCTGTAATCTTTGACAAAATGCCTGTGCTGTACCTCTTCGATATTTAACGCTTTCCAGACCAGCCTACCGTTTTTCAACTCTTCCTGAAAGCTGTTTTTTATTGCATCATGAGACCATTCTTCTATTATTTTGCATGAAGGGCAGCGGTATGTACCGTGAAAATAATATGCAATGATTTTTGTTTTTGCTTTCTGAGGCTGACTTTTTATCTCCTCTCCAGAAGAAGGCGTGCTGATACCTGTTGCAAGCAGAAAAACTGTAAAAAAAACCGGGATGATTTTACCTAACTTTTTCATTTGATTTTTCCTTTTCAGTCAGCAGACACACCTACGACCATTTTTCAAAAAAATATCCTGTCACACCTATCCTGCTATCCATCCATAACAGATACCCGCAACAGTGGACATAATCACAATTATTCCGCAGAAAACAGCTGTCTTTTTTGCTCCCATCACTCCTCCGATTACAAGCATGTTGGGCAGCGAAAGCGCCGGACCCGCAAGAAGGAGAGCAAGTGCCGGACCTTTGCCCATTCCTGCTCCCAAAAGTCCCTGAAGAATGGGAACTTCGGTCAGAGTGGCAAAATACATCAATGCACCGGCTACAGATGCAAAAAGGTTTGCCCCAAGTGAATTTCCGCCTACAAGAGTCTGTATGTAATGTTCGGGAATCAGGGCGGGATGTCCGGGACGGCCCAGAGTAAAGCCTGCAACCAGAACCCCTGCTCCCAAAAGCGGAAATATCTGTTTCGTGAATCCCCATGTAGCCTGAACCCATGTAACGCATTCATCTTTTTTAAACCATATTTTCAGCATTATCCCAAGGATGATAAGCAGGGCGGTTGTGATATACCATTTTGCACTGAAAATAAAGGGCCATAAACCTGTTGAACCGGAAGCGGGTTTTGCAAATGCGGCAAAGATAAGTATTAGCACCATCGTGAGCATGTAAAGACCCTCCTGCGCCAGAGTACGCTTTTTTGCACCCTCTTCGGGTAGATATATCTGCCCCGCTGTTCTTTTGGAATCCTCTTTTCTGTAAATAAAAGCCATGAGAAGCCCTGTTACGACCGCAAATATCACGGCTCCCACTGCCCTTGCAAGTCCAAGCTGCCATCCCAGAATGCGGGCGGTAAGGGTTATTGCAAGCACATTTATTGCCGGACCTGAGTATAAAAATGCGGTTGCCGGACCGATTCCGGCTCCCCTTGTGTAGATGCCCGCAAAAAGAGGAAGTACGGTGCATGAACAGACTGCAAGAATAGTTCCTGACACCGAGGCAACTCCGTATGAGAGGATTCTTTTAGCCTGCGGACCAAAATATTTAAGCACCGAAGCCTGAGACACAAATACGGCAATTGCTCCCGCAATGAAAAAAGCGGGGATCAGGCATGTCAAAACATGCTCCCTTGCATATTCCCTAAGCATCATAAAGGCTTCAATAACCGATCTGCTGATAATTTCAGAATCCCACGAAACATAATAAGCTGCTGCAAACAGAGCTATCAGTATCAGAAGTTTCGTTCTTTCCTTCATCGTTTTTTTCCTTACGAATAATATATATTGCTATATATAGAATCGTTGTTATGGTTGTGCGAGATAAGGATTCAGTTGCATAGATTCACCCGATCCAATTCGGGCAGCTTTTTGACAAGCTGTGTAATTTCCTGTTCATTTTCAAGCCAATACCTCAGATTTCCCAGCATTGTTGCAGAATAGGGATTGTCAGGCTTGTGATTAAGCGAATAATTTACCCAAAGCCCATTTTTTTTATATATTACAAGCCCTGCATCTTCCAATATCCTTAAATGCTTTGATACCGTAGGCTGAGCAAGTCCAAGTCCTGCCTGGATTTCACATACACAGAGCAAGTCTTTGTGTTGCAACATCTTGATTATTTTCAGGCGGTTTTTGTCAGAAAGCGCCTTCATAACTTTTAAAAAAAATTTCATTTTCGATTTTCCTTATATCGTTAAATAGCAATATAGAGATTTGGCATGTGGGTGTCAAGAGAGTTTTTTTGCCGGTTGCTAATTTTTGATTTATCTCGTTTGTAAAATGCTGGAACTGAAAACGGGAAGGATGTTTGGGGTGCGGCGGCTTTTTGCCGTCGCTTTTAATGCCTTGGTTTGCCTTTTGACTTTGATTGTTAACGGTCATTTACAAAACAGTTAATATCCTTGCAGGAAACTAAGGCGTTGAATCTACATTGAAAAAACGCAGCTTCTCGCGGGTTGGCGTTAATTGATTTGTTGGCTTGTGGAGCTACTGTTAACGGTCATTTATAATGACCCATTAGCGGACAATAAAATTGACCCACCCTA
>CAYZXU010000172.1:0-3692 GCA_964482535.1 uncultured Desulfobacteraceae bacterium
TGGCTTTAAACGGCGTGGCGGGCATCTATTTTATAAAAAAAGATTATGAAAAGGTTTTAAGCCTTTGCAATGAGTCTCTTCAAATATTTCCTGGATTTTTGTCTGCCAGGTATAATATTATTTTATCCTTAATAAAACTTGATAGATTAGATGAAGCTTTAAACAAAATTGACAGTCTGTCTGCTATTCAGAAAAAAAGTCCTGCTTTTTTAAATTTAAAGGGGATGATTTTGATAAAACAGAAAAAATCTCAAAAAAGCAAAGCAGTTTTTTAAAATTTAATGATAAAAACAGGTAAAACCAAAGAGATAATACCGCTTCCATTCCCTGTATATTTATGGACAACTGCTGTGCTGGCATTTGCAGGCTTGTGCGATTCAGCATACCTTGCAGTAAACCATTTCCGTAATTATACAGATTTAGGCTACTCCAGTTTTTGCGCAATATCCAGGGCAATAAACTGTGACACCGTTGCCCAAAGCCCCTATTCCATATTGGCAGGTCTTCCTGTTGCCGTGTGGGGTATGATCGGCTACATCTTTCTTCTTTTATTTATATTTTTTGCAGGAACAAAAAAGGCGGAAAATAAAAGAATCTGGCCGTCTCTTTTTCTTTTTTCTTTTGTTTTCAGCATGTTCAGTCTATTTTATGCTTTTATATCCATTTATTCTATACACAGCTTTTGTATTATGTGTATTATAAGCTATGGGTTGAATTTTTTTCTGTTATTTTACACATGGCTTGTAAAAAAAAGGTTTGAAAATAAAGGATTAATTGCAGGGTTAAAAAAAGATCTTGGTTTTATTTTTAAAAATAAAGATAAATTTTTTTTCATCTTTTCCCCGTTTATAATATGTGTAATAATAATCTATATTTTTTTTCCAGCTTACTGGAATGTTAAGCCGCCTCCTGTTTCAGACATGGCTGAACACGGCATAACCATAGACGGGCATCCCTGGACAGGTGCTAAAAAGACAGGTGCAAAAAGTACAGGCACGCAATATCCTTTGCTTATAATAAATGAATTTACGGATTATCAATGCTTCCAGTGCAAAAAAATGCATTTTTTTCTGCGAAGATTATTAGTAAAATATCCTGGCAGAATAAGGCTGATTCACAGAAATTTTCCCATGGACAGCAAAGTAAACCCCCTGATAAAACAAAACTTTCATACAGGCTCAGGCGCTATGGCTCTTTTTTCAATTTATGCTGCATCTAAAGGGAAATTCTGGGAAATAAACGATGCGCTTTTTAATATTGACAGAAGAAAAAAAAGCGTAAATATTAAAAAACTTGCAGAAAAAGAAGGGCTGGATATCAGCAATATTAATGTGTTATATAATAAAAATATCAGGAAAATATTATTGAATGATATAAGGGAGGGTTTATCCCTCGGTATTACCGGCACCCCGTCTTATGTTATAGATGGCAGGGTTTATCTTGGAAATATACCGCCTGAAATTTTAAAAAAAGTAATTAATTAGATATATTTTATACTATTATCAGAAATTTACAAACTGAATAACTGTTTGATATTGTTAACTTTGGTGGATTCGTCGCTACGCTCCTTAATCCACCCTACAATTTTATATAAAAGTTGGTAGTTTGTAGGGTGGATTAAGCAAAGCGAATCCACCAAAAAGCATTGAAAAATATTAATTGTTAACCAATTTTTTTGCCTTAAATATCAAATAGTTAGAATGAGACAAGATGAGTTTGTAAATTTCTGATTATAATAATAAACATTAAGTATAACATTAAGTTAGAGGGTGAAAAAAATGAGGCGATTTGCAAATTTAATTATTTTTCTTTTTATCTTTTTTCCTTTAAATGCCTTTTCCCAAGGTTCTGATTTAATTAATGTTTCAGCAGAGGGGATTGCCGTAGTTATAGAAAATAATACTGCAATAGCAAGGGATAATGCCATAAATGATGCATTGAGAAAAGCTGTTGAACAGGCAGTGGGCACTATGATCGCTTCAGAAACAGTTGTGGAGAATTACCAGGCTTTAAGTGACAGAATATATTCAAAAACCCAAGGGTATATTAAAAATTATCATATTATTTCTGAACAGGATGCAGGAGAGCTTTACAGGGTTACGGTTCAGGCGGTTGTTGCAAAAGGAAATCTTAAAGAAGATCTGTCTGCTGTCGGTCTTCTTATTGTTAGAAAAAATATGCCCCGTGTAATGATAATGATAGCAGAGCAGAATATCGGAATGGAATATTTTCATTATTGGTGGGGGGGTGCTTCATCCCGGGTTGACTTTACGGTTACAGAAAATATTTTAATGAAACAGCTCAATGAAAAAGGCTTTAATGTTATAGATCACTGTGTCAAAAACAAAAATCTTGAATTGTCAAATGCCTATAAGATTGTTTATTTAAATAACAGTTCTATTAAAAAGATAGGCAGCCTTTACGATGCAGAGGTTGTGATATACGGCAAAACCCTGGCAAAGCTGGCAGGTGTTATAAAAGGCACGTCCATGAAATCAGTCCAGGCGGATATCTCACTAAGAGCTGTCAATATTGATAATGGTCAGGTTATAGCTTCTTCTACTGCCCACGGCGCTGCTGTTCACATAAGTGAAGTTACAGCCGGCAGCGAAGCAATAAAAAATGCCACGGAAAAAATATCCCGGGAACTTATATCCCAGATAATCAGTCAGTGGAGCAGTGATGTCAGCAGCGGCAGTTTAATTCAGATGACTATTTCAGGTATAACATCATATAATAATCTTGTAGAATTTAAAAAAGCAGTAAAGAAAAAAATACGCGGGGTAAAAGAGATCTATCAAAGAAAATTTGGCTCTCAGGTTGCGGTTGTGGATATTGAAACCGTAAATTCAGCGCAAAATCTAACAGACGAACTGTCAGGAATAAAATTTGACGGATTTACTATTGAAATTATTGGAATTACACAAAACTCCATTAATATTAAGATGACGGTTGAGGCCGGTTTACGGTTGCCGGTTGACGGTTGACGGTGTAGGGGCAGGCCCCTGTGCCTGCCCTGCCCTTAATGAGATTGGATCATGCATTACATGAGATTTAATAAAAACAGTATGAATAAGGCAGTTAGGCTTATAGCAGTTCTTTTGCCGTTTATCATTTTGTCGGGATGTATTACAATTCCTGAAAGAAAATTCGATCCGTCTATCCCCATAAAGACAGTTGCCGTGCTACCGTTGAAAAATGACACAACAGATGTGACAGGTCCTGAGATGGTCAGGAAAAGGCTGATAAAAGCTCTTAAAAGACGTTATTATAATGTAAAACCGATCAAAGATGTTGACAGGGAACTTCGAGATCAAATGGGAGTCACCCTGGGGGGGCAGCTTGAAATAGCAAGCCCCAAAACCCTTGGAGAGATTCTCCATGTGCAGTATGTTGTTTTCGGAACATTGATTGATTTTGGTGAGATCACCACAGGGGTTTATAACATGCGAAAGGTGAGAGCCAAGTTTAAGCTTGTGAACACAGAAACCGAAAGTACTGTCTGGTCAAGGGGCCTGGGTGTAATAAGCCAGAATAACTGTAAGAATAATTTTGGACAGGCAGCGTCCATTCTGGCAATGGTTAAAAATAAAAAAAAAGATGAAACACGCGTGCCCTGGGTTCTCTTAAGGAGCATAACCAATGATTTTAATGCTGCAGAAAATCTTGGATTTTCTCTTGGCAGGCAACTG
>CAYZXU010000173.1:0-3674 GCA_964482535.1 uncultured Desulfobacteraceae bacterium
CTGGGTTTGTTTTCTGAAATATCATAAATTAACCAAACGAGAACGGACATTTTTTTATTTCCTTTTTGTCAAAACTCCGTAATCTCCAACCACACAGGCCTCTTTTCGCCTTCATCATCCAGGAGAATGTTTGCAAGACGGTGCGCTTCATGCTGGGGGATGTACTTTCTTTTCACATTCTTTCTTCTGTATCTTACGGATTCTTCCATATGAGAATTTATCGCATCAATAACAACAGGTTTCCCCTTGTCATTCAGGGAGACTGCATTATCAGCTATGTAAAAATATTCGTCTTTAATCTTTTTGCCTGTGAAAAGATAAACGGCTGTTTGTTCAGCAAAAATTCTAAAAGGTTCAATCAGGTCAAATACCATTGATTTTTTATTGTAGTTGTCGGTATGCAGAAAACCTACATATGGATCAAGGCCGGAAAGTATGCAGGCTTTTTCAATTCTGGAGTAAAGGATTCCGTAGCAATAATTTAGTACAGCATTAAATGGATCCTGTGCAGGCTGCCGTGATCTGCCTTTGAAAATATATTTTTCCGGCATAAGCTTGGACAGGCACTGGAAATAGGCTCTGCCTGCCGTACCCTCAACCCCCATTATACTGTTTCTGTCATCATTAATTGTTTTGTTATATGTACACAGGCTGGAAAGGGCAGAGTCAATAATTTTAATGGGGTTTTCAAACAGATTTTCTTTGCCTGGTCTGGAATACTTCAGCTTTTTTAAAAAATCGGCCTGGTTTTTAATTTTTTGCCTGATCATATCTGTAACCAGTGCAAGCCCTTTTTTATGTTCTGCAATTTCCAGTTGTTTTCTGCGGATAAGAGCCGTGCTGCCCAGTTTGGCAAACCAGACACGGCCGATGGGATCACCGTATCCATTCAAAAAAATAATGTCAATGTTGTTTTCAAGAGCGGCAACAATTGCCTGGGTAGTAATCATTGCCTGGTTGGAAATAACTATAGATTCGATTTTTTGAGGTGAAACATCAAAACGTTTCTCCTTGTTTTTAAGTCTGAAAAGCCCATCTTTTTGTGTAATATATGTACCGGCGCTGTTTATTACCAGTTGCAATACAGGTCTCCTTTTTTGCCCGTCATTCTACAGCCAAAGTTTTCAACTGCATTTTGTTTGGAAAGAGCTTGAAATTTTATTCATGGTATTTTACATTTTGTTTAAGGGTAGAAAACAGATTAACGAATTTGTAATATAAATGAAATGGTCATGCCTCATGATATGCCGGCATCTGATGCTATACACAACATTTAACAAGTTTTCTGCATAAAAACAATAACACAATGAGCGTTATTAAAAATATTAACACGGGGTTTTTACAAAAAACTTTTGATTTTGATCACTCCCTTGAACAGGATTTAAAAAAACTTCTTACTGCTATTGACTCAATGATTGCTGACGACGATCAAGTCTTGCTTGACCATGTGGCAACCTCTTTTTGCCTCCAATCTGATAAATGGTCAAAACCGTATCTCCTGAATTTAATAAACGACCTGTTTAAAGGCAATAAAATCCATTTTATTATTGATAAGAAAAAATTTTTGCCTGAAAACATTAAAACCCTCATTTTTGAGCCTGATCAATCGAAATCAGAATTTCTGCAGATGGGGAAGGTTATTTCCATTGTACAAACTCATTTTTCTGAATCTGCTAAATGGGAATACATTGAAATTATAAAACCTGAAGTGGTTGAAGAATCTGTTTTGCTAAGGCTGCAACATCTGGGTAAAAAGCTATTCAAAGATGTCGGTCAGGTGACTCAGAACAGCCTGTACCAAAATCTTCGCAGACATTTACGTATATGGAAAAGTGATCTGGAAAAATTCAGGAGAATTGCCGGAACAGGGGAGTATCCTGGGATAAATGAAATTCAGAATGGGCTGGATCTTTTAAATAAGCTTTTGAATGTCCCTGACCCGTGTAAGTTTATAAAAATTTTTCTCAATAATGAAGAGCGCCTCTGCGACGCATTTTCTCATTTTGTTATTCTGAAACATTTTTATAAAAATCAGATTCATATATGGGATACGTTGATTAAGTCTATTGATATTTTTAAGCCTAACCGGATGCTTCTTGGAAAAAATCCTGATGCGGCAAAAGAGCTTGAAATACTCTATAACATATTAAAAAAACCAAAACCTTACAGTATGATCAAGGAAATAAGGAGCCTCATATCTATTGTAAAAATAGCTAATGATCCTATTGTTGAGGAGCAGATAGCTTCTGCAAAAGCTCTGGCTGTTGAAAAGATAGAGAAAAAAATTGATAAGATCGTTAAAATTTTGGAGGGAAAAAAAGCAAATAGTGATATCAGGAATAAAATGCTTTTTCCGTTGCAAACCAGCAAGAAAAAAATTAATATGGCTTCAAGTATCCAAACTATTGGCGATTATTTGAATGACGCAATGGAACAGTTTGATAATGCCATGAACACACTTAGATGATGTAGCTATTAAAATTCAAAGTTTTTGTGGTCACGGTTTTAATATGTGAATCTTAAAGATAATGGCTGTCGAGGATATGACAGGTATTATCAAAAAATGCAGATAGCCCAGGCTGACTTCAGTAAAAAGATGCTGCCCTGATTGTTGCTGCAAAAATATATGTGAAATTACAAATTAGGTTTTTTTGTAAAGAATTACAATATGTTAATTTTACTCCAGCAAGGCATAAAATCACTTTTTTGGTATGATCATCGTTAATAAATTAAAAATATCGTTCTTTGATAATTTGTTTAAGGGCTTGAAATTCAAGTATATTTTTACCATTCCGGACTGAAGAATCACTTCCATTACAACAAGGATTGAAACTTGTCGTCATCATATTCAAAATGAAAAAACGACAAAACTGAAGAATCACTTCCATTACAACAAGGATTGAAACTTTCTATAGTATCAAGATAAGTAAGAAACCCCCTTACTGAAGAATCACTTCCATTACAACAAGGATTGAAACCAGAAATATCTGTAGCAATATCCACAGATGTAGCACCACTGAAGAATCACTTCCATTACAACAAGGATTGAAACTCTCAGATGTGGCTTGAAAAATCTCGAGAAGTTGAGACTGAAGAATCACTTCCATTACAACAAGGATTGAAACATTTTGACATCCTAGTTATTAATGGCGTTTCTCAGACTGAAGAATCACTTCCATTACAACAAGGATTGAAACCAAAACCATTAATTGAATATGTTTTTTTCCTTCATACTGAAGAATCACTTCCATTACAACAAGGATTGAAACCTTGACCCTTACAACATGACGGAACAGTGGTTATAACTGAAGAATCACTTCCATTACAACAAGGATTGAAACTTTAAGACATCCAGTGATAAACGTCAAAAAAATTCCGACTGAAGAATCACTTCCATTACAACAAGGATTGAAACAAATTGATGTAACGAACGGCAGAGCAGCATCGCCAACTGAAGAATCACTTCCATTACAACAAGGATTGAAACTCTCCAGGTATCAATAAACCTTTCAAGCTCATAAAACTGAAGAATCACTTCCATTACAACAAGGATTGAAACATTTTACACCATATGAAGGATTTTTTGATGCCCTGGACTGAAGAATCACTTCCATTACAACAAGGATTGAAACATAAAGGATTAAAGTGGCTACGAAACGAGAGCGGGACTGAAG
>CAYZXU010000174.1:0-3621 GCA_964482535.1 uncultured Desulfobacteraceae bacterium
TGGGATACATTTTCACACCAGGCATTTTATGACATTTTCACACCGCCGCTAACATTTGTTGATAGCCTGATGATAAATCATTATATAAAAAAAAATGTGGAAATTTTAACTTTTATATATTAAAGGAATAGTTATGAAACGAACAAAAATTTTTAACCTGTATCAATCAGGAATCAGTAAAAAAAAGGTCATCATAAAAGGATGGATCAGGACAAGGCGTGATTCAAAAAATTTCTCGTTTTTAGAAATAAACGACGGTTCGTGCCTGAAAAATATGCAGGTTATAGCTGAAGACTCTTTACCAAACTACTTTGACATAAAAAAACTTACCACAGGTTCTGCAGTTTCTGTAAATGGCAGAATGGTAGAATCACAGGGAAAGGGGCAGGCATGGGAAATCATTGCCGAAAAAATTGAAATAATAAATATTGCTCCTGATTCTTACCCCCTTCAAAAAAAACGGCACACAGATGAATACCTGAGAACAATTGCTCATTTGCGCCCCAGAACAAACAAATACGGCGCAGCTTTTCGCATAAGATCAGAGCTCTCACATGCAATACATAATTTTTTCAGAGACAAAGGCTTTCAATATATACATTCACCTTTAATAACAGCATCAGACTGTGAAGGCGCCGGAGAACTCTTTCAGGTTACAACAGTAAAAAATGACAATTTAGAAAAAAAAACCCAAGACTATTCCAAAGATTTTTTTGGAAAAATGACAAACCTTACTGTATCAGGACAGTTGTCAGCCGAAATGTTTGCACTTGCTCTTGGGGATGTTTATACATTCGGTCCCACATTCAGGGCTGAAAACTCACACACCAGGCGCCACGCAGCAGAATTCTGGATGGTGGAGCCGGAAATGTCTTTTTGTGACCTTAAAGGTGATATGGATTTAGCAGAAGAGCTGATCCGGAGTCTCATAGTCTTTGTAATGGAAAACTGTTCTGATGACCTTGAACTTTTTACAAAATTTGTTGATAAAAAGCTGCAGGCCAGGCTTGAAAATATAGCTGCTTCAGACTTCATAAGGATACCTTACACAGAAGCCGTAGAAATTTTAAACAAAGCCAAAAAAAAGTTTGAATATAAGGTAACATTCGGAAGCGATCTGCAAACGGAACATGAAAGGCATCTTGCTGAAGAGCATTTTAAAAAGCCTGTTATTGTCTATGATTACCCTGAACAGATTAAGCCTTTTTACATGAAGCTCAATGATGACAATAAAACCGTAGCTGCCATGGATGTTCTTTTGCCGACCGTGGGAGAAATAATAGGCGGGGGTCAGCGTGAAGAACGCATGGACATCCTTTTGTCACGCATGGAAAAGGCAGGGTTATCACAAAAAAATTACTGGTGGTATATTGATTCAAGAAAGTTTGGTTCAGTTCCCCACAGCGGATTCGGGCTTGGTTTTGAACGTTTAATAATGCTTGTTACAGGAATTACCAATATAAGAGACGTAATACCATTCCCAAGAACACCTGGCAGTATAGAATTTTAATATATCAAAAATTACAAACTTAAAAAAACAGCTTTTTAGCCCAAAAAATCTACTTTCATTTGATCTATTCTTTCAAATCAGTATCAGGGCGATATTTAAGCTGCATACCTTTTAAAAAATTACGTAAAATCTGATCTTGACAGTCACGGTAATGTTTATGACCCTGTCTACGAAAAAACGCACTTAATTCGTGTTTACTTATTCTCAAATTAGTTAGATTCATAATCTCCAGCACATCTTCGGCTTTCAGGTTTAAGGCGATTTTTAATTTCATGAAAATAATATTATTAGATAAACGCTTCTCCGGCTGGGGTTGTGACCCTTCCTTTTTGCCTCGTTTATCATTAATCAAACCATTCAGGAAAATCGCCAGATGAGTGTCGCTGCATTTCTGATACGCAGGATCATCATCTTTTTTTAACCAGTCGCTGATCTGTCCCCGCGTTACCTGATAATCAGCCAGGCCGAATATGGCAATCATTTTCGAATCGCTAAAGTCAAAGATATAGCGGATACGGCGTAACATATCGTTATTTATCATAAAAATCCTCACAAAGAAGCTGTTTTAATCTTTCGCTTAAAAACATGATCGATTCGATATCAAGATGCTTCAAAATACTCTCGTCAAATAAGAGTTTAACTTCAGCTTCGAAGTCATCATCCAAGTTTTCATCCCAAAACATGAGCATTACCGGAATTCTGGGAAGGGGACTGAATAAAAGTGTCAGATCTGCAGATCGTATTTCATCGGTCATATCAAACCCGCCAATCTGTTTAGCCGCAGCAAGTAATTCGCCGGACCTTCCCTTAAACCTTTCTATAAGAGGTTTTTCAACATGCTCTTTCATGGATTTCATCTTTGAGACAGTATTGGGAAACTCTATAAATCCTTTCCATTTCCCGGTGGGGAGCTTGCTTCCTCCCTGGGCCATGTGATTATAGATAAAAACCTGTTCCCATCGGGTAAGCTCCGAACCATCTTTTTTTGTGATGCTGTCTCGGGAAATGATGATGAAATCCGTAAAATATGGCAGTTCAAGAAAATAACCTTCCCCTTTTTTAATCAATTTGCCGCCGATCCTGTCCGGCAGTTCTTCTATTTTCATGGATGCAGATCGTTCCTTCGCCCATTTCAGCGCATCTTCAGCCATATCTCTTTTGAGCCACTTGCCTGATGCATATTGTTTTTCAAGTTCGGATTTGCATTTTTCTACAACATCCACTGACAGGTGGGGGCAGTTTTCAACTGGATGCTTTTCAGATACCACCATGCTTGCAAAGGTAAGACAAGTAGAAAATCCACAATCTTTACAATTAGTCTTAGGCAGTATATCTCTATAAAGATCAACAACGGATAATGGCATGCCTACCATACCTCCGGATAGCCGATATTAACAAAAGCCTTTTCCATTTTCAGTTTGTGTCCCCGTTCCATGGCAGCAAGATCGAGAAATACTTGTTTTTGCGTAGTATCTAAACAGGCCTCTGCTAAATCGGCATACTGTTTCATTGCCTCTTCTTCATTTTTCATGGCTAAAGCGATGGCATCTGCCGGCTTCATATCGGTTGAAAGCGTGGGTTTATCGACTGTTTCAGCTATTTTATAATCCGTACTTTCATTAAAATATTGATCGATAGTATCTTTGTCCAGGATGCCTTTGAGAATTTTTTCATGCCCTTTTTCCTCTTTGGCAAATTTTTTAAACATTTCTTTAAGATACGGATCATTAATTTTATTAGCCGCAGCATCGTAAAATTTCTGAGCCTCTATCTCGTTGGATATCGCAACCTCTATAATTTCTTTGTATTGGTCAAAATTCACAAGTTTTATCCTTCTCTTGTCGTTTATTTATCACTCACCGTCAGACGCAAAGAAACGCAATCGCCTTTTTTTTAATACTGCTTTCTTTGAAAGCGTAGCGGTTGCCATCAGCCGCCGCTTAACCCAGAGCGAAGCAGCGGATTAAGCGGTCGGCTGGATGGCTTTGTTGGGCCAATTTTCTTCAACCGTGAATGACTGGCCAAGAGTTCTAAGGTGACTAAATTCCTGCTTCCGCAATTTGCCCCGAATTTGTTCAAAGGATTTAACTACATCTTCAGCGTATAGCTTT
>CAYZXU010000175.1:0-3554 GCA_964482535.1 uncultured Desulfobacteraceae bacterium
GAACGCTCATAATCTACTGTCCAATTGATCTCGACTTTTTACGAGACCATCATTAGTGAACCTATGACAAATCCAATAAGCTCCGGTCTCATGTACTGAACGACTGCCGCTCGGTGAATTCCAATGGCTCCGGCTATGTCCCTTTCAAAGCAGGCAACACAGATACCCATGTTTCCAGGATTACCCAATTTTTGTAAAAGCGCTGCAAAAACTCCGATAAAGCATCCCACGCCGATGATACCACCACGAGTTGAAAAATAATTTTTCATCATTTTAGTCAATGCCTCCCTTCAACAGTTTTGCATCATGATCTGTCGAAACTGCTGTAGTTGAATTTAATCCAAATTAATAAATTTTATCTACATAGGAAATTCCTTAATGTCAAATAGAAAATTACGATAACAAAATAAAGGGTGTGACCTTTTTATTTGGCAGGTGATAAAAGATTTGGATTTTAGTTGTGTGTCAATTTTGTAGCAGGATATGGGAAAGCAGCGAAAAACTTAAAAAATAATTATCCTTGATATAGAAAGAAAAGGTAGTGTCCAAAGATAAAACAAATTTCGTAAATTTTCAGACTTTAAGTAAAAAACCCAGCATTGCCCGGCACAATGGAGAGGCTGTCCGGCGTTTATCCGTCATCAGATAAAATTTTCTGAGCATTGGGACATCCTCTATCTTTACTGCTTTTAGTACCCCTGCCTTTAATTCTGTATCTATGGCGAGAGAAGAAAGGATGGATATTCCCAGACCCGACTTTATCCCTTCTTTGATCGCCGTAGATGACCCGAGTCGTGCCGCTATCTTGAAAGAGTTGATGGATTTTGAACCGGAAGAATTAAGATAACCTTCCACAATTTTTAAAGTTCCGGAGCCGGCTTCTCTAATAATAAAGGACTCATTATAAAGTTCACTGACAGGAATTTCCCTTTTTTTCGCCAGGCGATGTTGGGCGGGTACGACCAGAACCAATTCGTCATCCCAAAGTTCCTTGCAGTCGAGATTTCTTTGTGAATTTTTGGAACCGGCAATACCCAGCTCAATATCTCCCCGAAGAACCGCCTCCTCGATTTCGCCGGTATCTGCTATAAAAAGCGTAACAGATATCAAGGGGTATTTTTTTCTGAAACGTTTAATAAATTTAGGCAGTATATATTCGCCTGGAATAGTGCTGCCGCCGATACGAATTTCACCCTGCTTTAGTCCGAGAAAATCTTCCATTGCAAGGCATACGGTTCTTTTCATCTCAAGCATCTTCTTTGCATGCCTGTAGAAAAAAACGCCCCCTGTGGTCGGAGCAACCTTTCTGCCCAAACGATCCAGAAGTTTTGTTCCGATCATCTTTTCAAGAGTGGCTATTCTTTCGCTGACAGAGGCCTGTGCCAGACAAACAGCATCAGCCGCTTTTGAAAAGCTGTTTAGCTCAACAACCTTGCAAAAAATTTCCAGTTGCCGAAGATCAAAATCTACGGGTGAACTTCTGCCTGACTTATCAACAGACATTTATTAAAACCCTCTTGGTTTGCATACGATTTCCCGTATGCGCATATCAAAAAAACTACCCTTAAAAATTTCCAGCGCCTTGCAGACGGTATCACCTTTTCCAAAATAGATGACAATCTCCTGTGAAATATATTTAGTTAAAAAAATTAAGTGTATTGTATATTAATCATCAGCATAGTCAAGAAAACGCTTTTGAGCCGAAAACATCCATTAAGGGTTGTCATGCATATTGAGAATATTTTTATCTGCTATATTCAAAATTCAACATAGCAGGTCTTTTCAGAGAACTTTGCTAAAGACAAATATATTGACAAAAAATATATATTTTTCTAAAATTATTTAATTGATTTTTTTTATTAACGGAACACGGTAAAAATCCGTGACGGTCCCACCGCTGTAATCTGAACTATCTGGCGCAGCATAAAAATAATGCAAAAGTCACTGGCTCTTTTAAAAGAGCCGGGAAGGCGCGGCAGAACTAAAAAACAGTAAGTCAGAAGACGAATAAAAAAAGTTATAACTTGAGAACTCGATGGCAAAGGGTTCTGGCAGACTATTATGTCTATGCCGGAACCCTTTTTTATTTCCGGTCAAGTATAATAGTTCGAACTTTAATTTTAAAGGAACATTATATTATGAAAACTCAAGTTGAAATGGCCAGGGAAGGAATTATTACCAGTCAGGTTAAAAAAGTGGCAGAGGATGAAAATTTTCCTCCTGAAATTATAAGTAAGCGTGTTGCCAATGGTGAAATCGTAATACCGAATAATCCTGGTCGATCCGGTCAGAAGGTGACAGGGATAGGGCTTGGCCTCAGAACAAAGGTTAATGCATCAATAGGCACCTCCTCTGATATATGTGATATTGACAGCGAAATTCGCAAGGCAATTGCAGCGGAAGAAGAGGGAGCAGACACCCTTATGGAGCTTTCAGCAGCCGGTGATCTGGATGAGATACGCAGGGCGGTTCTCTCCAGTACAAACCTGCCAGTAGGAAACGTTCCCCTTTATCAGGCCTTTTGCGAAACAGCCCGCAAGTATAAGGATCCTTCAAAACTTGACCCTGAATTTCTCTTTGATCTTATTGAAAAACAGCTTGCTGACGGTTTAAGTTTCATGGCAATTCATTGCGGAATTAACAGATATACCATTGAGCGGCTGCGAAAACAGGGATTTCGTTATGGAGGGCTTGTGTCAAAAGGGGGTACATTTATGGTGGCGTGGATGGATAAAACCGGAAAGGAAAATCCGCTTTATGAGCAGTTTGACCGTGTGTGTGCCTTAATGAAAAAGTATGATGCTGTTCTTTCGCTGGGAAACGGCATAAGGGCAGGCGCAATTCATGACAGCCATGACCGTGCACAAATGGCTGAGATGATAATTAACTGCGAGCTTGCTGAAGAGGGAAGAAAAATGGGGTGCCAGATGATGGTTGAAGGCCCTGGTCATGTTCCTCTGGATGAGATTGAAGGCAATATCATGCTGGAAAAAAGAATGAGTGGGAATGCGCCATACTATGTTCTTGGCCCCATACCTTTGGATACAGGTGCAGGCTATGATCATATAGCTGCTGCAATAGGGGCTGCGAATTCTGCGCGGTATGGTGCAGATCTGATCTGCTATATCACTCCTGCGGAGCATCTTGCCCTGCCCAATGAAGATGATGTCCGAGAAGGAGTCAGAGCAACCCGCCTTGCAGTCAGGATAGGGGATATAGCAAAATATCCTGACCGCAGGGAGCAGGAAAAGCTTGCATCAAAAGCCAGACGCGACATGCGCTGGGATGATCTTGACAAACTATTGATGTTTCCCGGCACCGCGGCTGTGATTCGCAAAAACCGCATGCCTGCAAAAGAAGAAACATGCACGATGTGCGGAGATTTTTGTGCAATGAAAAAGGGGCTGGAAGTTTTTAAAGATGATATAAGCGGAGATAAATCCACCTTATTATAGATACTAATGCCAGGATTTTAAAAAATCCTGGCTTGTGTTACATCCTTCCGCTTCTTAAAAATGATATGAGCAGCCAGAAACCCATAATGCCTGCAAAAA
>CAYZXU010000176.1:0-3530 GCA_964482535.1 uncultured Desulfobacteraceae bacterium
CAGCCTCCAATGAACAGGCCCAGGGTATAGGGCAGGTGAATATAGCGGTTACCGAAATGGACAAGGTGACACAGCAAAACGCTGCCAATGCTGAAGAATCTGCCAGCGCTTCAGAAGAAATGAACGCTCAGGCCGAAGAGATGAAAAGCATGGTTGAGGAACTCATGGCAATGGTAGGCGGGGCTGGAAACGGACGCGTTGGAGCCGGAAAATCAGTAACGCATTTGGTTAAAAAATCAGCTCCCGGGGTTAACAGAAAAAAAAGTGTGGCAGCGTCTCCTGTCGGTAAAGAATTGAAGGCAATACCTGAGCAGGTGATTCCTATGGGGGATGATGATTTCAAGGATTTTTAATCCATATTTTTAAAATGCATGGTGATGGCCTTTCCTCCATTGAAATCAGCCTTATGGAGCTTGAAGAGAACCCTGATGATATGAATATAATAGATTCAATTTTCAGGCCATTTCATACCATCAAGGGAGTTTCGGGATTTGTTAATCTAAACAATATAAACAAGCTGGCACACAGAGCGGAGAGTTTGCTGGATAAAGCCAGGAGTAAAGAAATTATAATACAGAATAAAATTATTGATATTATCCTTGAAGCTTTTTCACTAAAAATTTTAACAAAATTTACGATACATAATTATAAGCGAAATAACTTCGCAGCAATATTAAAATAACGCGGGAAAACATCAAAAAACTAACGGAGGGTAAAGGTTATGTCGGAAGCAACTGCAATTGATCAGGCTGTAAAGGTCATGAGCGACAGGGAGGGCAAGTATCTTACTTTCAGGCTTGCTGATGAGGAGTATGGAATCAGCATTTTGAAAATCAAGGAGATTATCGGAGTAATGCCGATTACTACTGTGCCCCGGACTCCTGAGTTCGTAAAGGGGGTGATAAACCTGCGGGGCAAGGTTATCCCGGTAATAACTCTCAGAAAAAAATTTGGTATGGAAGAAGCGGAGTATACCGACAAAACATGTATAGTAGTTGTGGAAATCCTGATTGACACTGGAAAAGTACAAATCGGCATAGTCGTAGATACTGTATCAGAGGTGTTAAATATCAAGGGAGAGGATATAGAAGATACGCCCACTTTTGGAACAGAACTTGACACGGAATATATTCTCGGTATGGCCAAGATGGAAGGGGGAGTTAAAATTCTGTTGGATATTGATCGGGTGCTAAGCTCTGAAGAGCTTGAAGTTCTTGAAAAGGCGGCATAATAAGAATTTTTGATTAAATATCGGAGACCAAAAGGCAGTTAAAAAAAATATTAAAGGAGTTATTTGAAATGTTTAAAAATGTAAAATTGGGAACAAAAATAGCAGCGGGATTTAGTATGTTAATTGTAATCATGTGCATTTTAGGTGCTATCGGAGTCTTTAATATGAATAAATCAGGAGATCAGAGCGCAATTCTTGCAGAAGAATATGTGCCTGAAGTGATAATGGCTGTTGATCTGCGCGGCGCCGCGAACCGAATGATGTATGAGATGCGGGGATATGGTTTTACAGAAGAAAAAATATTTTATGATAATGCTCAAAAGGAATTGGAGGCTGTTAGAAAAGCTATTGAGACAGGCCGCGAACTTGATAAAAATGCAACGCATTTAAAGCAGTTAAAAGGTCAGCTTGATGTTGCTGCCGGAGCACTTGCTGAATATAAGGGGCTGGTTCAGGATACGGTAAAGGTTAACGTCAGGATAGCGGCAAACAGAAAAATGCTTGATGTATCAGCCGTAAAATATATGCAGAACTGTAATGACTTTTTATCAGATCAGAACAAGGTTTTAAAAAAGGATCTCAAGGAACGCCAGGACAAAATAAAGCTGGTGACCCTGCTTGTTTCCCTTGGGTCCGACGCAAGGGTATCTAATTTTAAATCCCAGGCGCTTAATAATTCCAGTCTCATGGAACATGCTATTTATAAGATAGATGAGACCGCCTCGGTATTTGGAGAGCTTCGGCAAATCACCCGTGCTAAAGATGATATCCAGCGTATTGATGATACTGAAAAAGCAGCAGAAGGGTATGGGAATTCAATGCGCAGCTTTCTGCGAGAATCTGAAAAAGGAGGTTCAGCCCGCAAATCTGTTTTGAATAAATTTCGCAAAGAAATGGATGAAAATGCCGGAATTTATGTAAAAAACTGCTCTGAATTTCTTGAAGGACAACAGCAAAAACTAACCATAGACGTTACAGAGCGTAATACAAAGATTAGTCTTGTAAATGATATTATCGACATTGGGAATGTTTCCAGGATCGGGGCATTCAAATCCCAGGCATTACGGAATCCTGAAATAATGGAGACGGCAGTTAGAAACCTGGGGAAAACTGACGAAAAGTTTAATATCCTTATGGATATTACCCGGATTGCTGCTGATATTGAGAGGGTCAATAATACCAAAGAAGCCGGTTCGGCTTATAAAACAGCTATGAGCGAGTTCCTTGATAACTGGCATACGCTCCAGGAGCTTGGTAAAAAACGCGGCAGAGCAGGTCAAAAAGTCATAGATGCCTGCAAGACTCTGCTCAACGCGGGTATGACAACTACCGACAGGATCGCCCTGGAAACCTCGTCATCTCTTTCCAGCGCCTCATGGATTATGATTATTGGTCTGCTTATATCACTTGCTGTTGGTGTTATTGTCGCTGTCTTTATCACAAAAAGCATAACCGGTCCGCTAAATCGCGTCATTGAAGGCATGAACGAAGGCTCCGATCAGGTGGCTTCGGCTTCCGGTCAGGTATCTTCAGCGAGCCAGTCTCTGGCTGAAGGCGCGTCCGAACAGGCGGCATCCATTGAAGAGACCTCATCATCTCTTGAAGAGATGTCATCCATGACCAAACAGAATGCGGATAATGCCGGTCAGGCCGTCAATCTCATGAAAGAGGCAAGCCAGGTGGTAAGTTCCGCCAATCAATCAATGACGGAACTTATATCTTCAATGCAAGATATTTCAAACGCGAGCGACGAAACTCAGAAGGTGGTCAAAACTATTGATGAAATTGCATTCCAGACCAATCTGCTTGCTTTAAATGCCGCGGTTGAAGCCGCGAGAGCAGGTGAAGCAGGAGCGGGGTTTGCCGTGGTTGCCGAAGAGGTGAGGAATCTTGCGTTGCGGTCTGCTGAGGCAGCCAAAAGCACAGCAGTATTGATTGAAGGAACTGTGAAAAAAGTCGGGGAAGGCTCTGAACTGGTTAACAAAACCAATGATGAATTTGCAAAGGTTTCGGAAACCACCTCAAAGGTCGGGGAACTTGTAGGCGAAATTTCGGCAGCCTCCAATGAACAGGCCCAGGGTATAGGGCAGGTGAATATAGCGGTTACCGAGATGGACAAGGTGACACAGCAAAACGCTGCCAATGCTGAAGAATCAGCCAGCGCTTCGGAAGAGTTGAACGCTCAGGCCCACGAGATGAAAAGCATGGTTGAGGAACTCATGGCAATGGTAAACGGAGCTGGAGAACCTATGATAGAGGCAAAAAACCGGCAAGGTATTTAGCCGGGGAATCAGCCGTT
>CAYZXU010000177.1:0-3524 GCA_964482535.1 uncultured Desulfobacteraceae bacterium
TCCTCTGTGCGCGCAAAAGAATCGGTTATTTCCAATCTCGTGCTTCTCGCAATATCCGTCCATAAAGACAGATCAGCAGTATGACGCCAGGTGTTGTATTCTGAAAATGTGCTGTAAATGCTGTAGGCAGGGTCATAGGATAAAGATAAGCCGCTGTTTCTTTCTATTGCCTCTAAAGTAAAACTCGGCGATATGACGGTAATAAAATCGTGTTCCTCGTCGGTTTCCGTTAAAAAAAGGTTGTCAGTATATTCTTCACTTACAGAAATTCCTGGAGTAAAGGTTAGCTGGAATCCGACTGCCCCAGGCGCCGCTGAAAAGATAATAAGCCATGTTAAAAGAATAAAACGGGTTAACAGGTTGAGTTCAGGCTTCATAATTCTTCTCCGGTTATGGCACAATAACGGTATCATTGGCCTTTAAATAAATATTCTGTTTAAAATTTTTCCCCTTAATAATATCTTTATAATTCACCCTGATAATCTTCTCTTTACCGTTCTCATTTCTTAAAAGAATTATCTCTTTTTTGGACGCCCATTCAGTAAAACCGCCTGCAAGTGCAAAGGCCTGCAACACCGTGAGCTTTTTCACAAGCTGATATTCACCTGTATTTGCGACTTCCCCAAGAATATAAAATTTCTGGCTCACAGGGCTTCTAATTGCCACAGTTACAACAGGAGCGCTGACATAATCTTTTAACTTTTTTTCAATCTCTTTTTTTAATTCCAGAGTGGTTCTTCCTGCAGCCTGAATATCATCAAGAAGAGGAAAGGTTATTTTTCCGTCTAACCTTACCAGAACCTCTTCCCTGGAAAAATCCGGTTCTTTCCATGTTATAATCTCCAGTATGTCTCCACTGCCTATGGTATATGAATCGGCTTCGGCAACTTTATCCCCTGCTTTTTTAACTGCCGCATCATCTGCAGAAACATCCGCCTTTGACAAACAAAAAACAGAGAGGACGCACAGCATAAAAAAAATTAAAGTTTTTCTCAAAGGTCTCTCCTTTCCATACAGCTCCGCCCCGTCACCTACATGGGGCAATTATCAACAGCATCTTGTTTTAATTATATATTTATTGATTTACGAGCGTATCTCAATGTACGCCTTTGCCAACAAGCACGGTTTTCACGGTACGCAAAACTATCACCAGATCCATAAAAATAGACATATTCTTTATATAAAAAAGATCATAGTTAAGCTTTTCAACTGCATCTTCAAATGTTGCGCCATAACCGTAACTCACCTGGGCCCATCCTGTTAAACCCGGTTTTACAGAAAATCTTTCTGCATAATATGGGATATCTTTTTGCAAATCTTTAACAAAAAATCCCCTTTCAGGACGAGGCCCGACAAAACTCATTTCGCCTTTAAGAACATTCCATAACTGGGGAAGTTCATCAATACGAAATTTACGCATAATATTTCCCATACGGGTAACCCTTGGATCATTATCACCAGCCCACACAGGCCCGCTTAATTTTTCAGCATCCTTCACCATTGAACGAAACTTGTGGACTTTAAATGTTTTCCCTTTTTCTCCAACTCTGTTCTGGGAAAAAACAACTTCTCCCCTTGAATCTATCTTTATTAACAGAACAACTAATAATAAAAAAGGCGAAAGCAAAACAAGCATGACAGAAGATAAAACAATGTCTGTGGTTCGCTTAAATATTCTTCTTGGTGCAGATTTTCGGAAACCGTCCGAAAAAATCAACCAGGCCGGATTTATCTGACTGACTATGAGTTTGCCTGTAAGCATCTCATAAAAGCTGTTACCTTCAAGTATCTCAATTCCGTCCACACGGCATTTTAACAGCTCTTTTACAGGCAAAGCCCCTCGTTTCTCTTTCAAAGCCACCGCTATCTGATCAACGCCAAGTTTAACCGTCATATCACAAAGACCTGAAAACCGGTTTTTAAAAATTTCAAAATCATCTTTATCAGTTATACTTTGCCCGTCATCATCTTCCATAACAACTGCTTCAACCGCATATCCGCAGTCTTTTTTATCCTTAATTTCATCGACAATATTCTTTGCCAGTTCACCTGAACCCAGGATTATAATTTTTTTGTTAAATATACCATGGTTAAGAACAAACATGTAAAAAACACGCCAGGAAATCAGCAAAATTAAAATCAGAGAAATACATACAACTGATATTCCCTGACCAATTATAGTTGAAGGGAAGAAAAGATAGATGCCTGAAAGCAAAATTGCGCTCACTCCCACGGCCTGAAACAATCGTATCCCAAATTCTGAAAAGGTGTTGGTAATTCTGAAATCATAAAGATCTTTGAGATAAAAGCATGATTGACTTACAAAAAGGATAAGGATGGTTTTTAACAATAAAGATCCTGCACATAAAAATTCATAGCCAAGCACTATAAATGAGGCAAGATAAACAGCTATGCAGACTATTAATCCTTCGCTTAGAACAAAAAAAATATTTCGTATTGGATAATACTGTTTAAAGATTCTCAGCATATTTTTTTAATTGGATCTGCGGTAATATTTTGAATATTTTCCATAGCCGTAATACTTTTTAGAACGTATATCAGCATAGTTCATTACAATACCAAGTATTTTTTCTTTATCCATGCCCTCTATAAATTCTAAAAAAACAGCCTTGGAAGTCCCACCGCATCTTACAACTGCGACTATTCCATCGACCAGCTTTGCCACTGCGCTGGTTTCAGAAGTTAACAGAGGAGGAGATGAGTCTAAAATAATATAACGATCAGGATATCTGTTTTTTACTTCTTCAAGGAGATCTGCCATCTGTCTCGACGATAAAAGCTCTGCAGGATTATGAGAGGCTTTCCCACCTGGAAGAATAGTCAGCTTTTCCACCTGGGTCTTAATAAGCAGGGAGCTTAAAGGCATGTCCCCTGAAAGATAATCGCTTAAGCCCAGGGTATCGCCAAAACCAAACAGCGTATGCTGAACAGGTCTGCGAATATCACAGTCAATTAATAAAACATGTTCATCGATATTCTGTGCAATACTTATGGCAAGATTTGCAGCCATAAAAGACTTCCCCTCATCAGGCGTTGCGCTTGTAATCATTATTGTCCGCGGAGCTTTTCCTGAAGCAGGGAAGAGGATGTTTGTCCTTAACATTTTAAACTGTTCCGCTTCAAATGATTCAGGCTGCAGAAGAACTACAAGATTTTTATCGAGACGACCTGTAATCATGGGTTCCTTTGTATCTTTTACTCCATTAGATATAAGCGGGTTAGATATGGACGAGTCTGATATGGACAGAAAGACAGTTTCAGTATTCTCAGGTATCGGCTCTGCAAAAGTATTTTGCACTACACCCTTCCCCTTCGGTTCAACAACCTTTATTTTCCGGCTCAGGGACAAACGCGATTTTTCTTCTTTACTCGATTTTTCCAGAGCATTAAAAATTTTACCCACTGTTTTTACCCTCTGTCTTTAAATTTTATAACCGTAAGCCGCCCCTAAATGTTTACATATTTTTTAACAAACTCATAAACAGGTTCAACGCCCTTCATGG
>CAYZXU010000178.1:0-3458 GCA_964482535.1 uncultured Desulfobacteraceae bacterium
AACCTTAAGCTTTATCAAACTGTTTTTTTATCTTTTTAAAATATTGTTTTTTACGGAGCAATTTTCTTATAATTCAATATGATTGAATATCTGTTTGTGCTTTTACTCTTTTTGTTTGTTGCTTTTTAAAAAAAAGAACTTGAAAGCTTTCTAACATTCTGCTAATTAATTTTTTTTATATATATCATTATTCTCAACGGATTTTGAGAATTAAAATTTGAGTCTGATGCTTTAAAACTGGATGAAAAGGGGCATTTTGTAAAAGTCTCTTGAAAGGATGTTTATAATATGGCTTCTAACAAGGAAACGCAAAGGTCTGTCGCTCTTGCAGTTATTTTGCTGATAGTGGGAGTCCTGTGCTACACGGCATTTCCTGTAAAATCTTCTGACAATCCTGTAAGACTGATGTTCCAATGCACAGCAGGGAAAGTTTTATTTGATCATAAAACCCATACGGATGATTCAGGTTACGCTATTTCATGCACTGATTGTCATCATCATCCTGAAGATGAAGATGCTTCCACGGCATCATGCGCCAGCTGCCATCCAAAATCCGATAAGGATAACAGCGCTGTGTTACAATCCTGTGGAGAATGTCATGAGCCGGATGAAATTGAAGATACCGAGCTTGTTAAAAGGTCGGATGCCTTCCATTCTCAATGCATAGGCTGCCACGAAGAAAGTGAGGCCGGCCCGCAAAAGAAAGAATGCGCATTATGCCATGTGATGTAGGAAATAGAGCATTTTCTTATTTCAGTAACTTTCTATTTAATAATTGTTAAGAATAAAAAGGTTTTACCATGATAAAAAAATCCTTTTTCGGATTAATAAAACCAAAGATAGAGTACGATTCGCTTAAAGATATTCCGCCTTTACCGGAGAATGTGGCAACACCGGAAAGCATTACTCTTTTTATAAGAGGGCCTTTAAATCAGACATTAAATATTAATGTGGGAGATAAGGTGAAGACAGGCTGTAAAATCTTTTCGCCTGAAGGAGACGGGGAGTATGCCATATCCACTGTTACAGGGAAAGTTGCATCTATTTCTCCTTTTAACGGGGATTATGGAAAAACTTTTACTGCCGTTTCCATTGATGTGAGCGAAAATGATGAGCCTGATGAAAACTTTTCGGCTTTAATCAAGAATCCTTCCATTGAAAATTTAACAGGTTATCTTGGCTTTGTTCCGGGAAAACCTTGTGTGGAAAAAATTGCCGATTCCAAAAAACCTGTTAAAAAAATTATTGTCTGCGGGATAGACACAGACCTTGCCACTGTTACCAACCAGTATATATTAAAATTCCAGCCGGATGTTATTAAAAGCGGCATAAATATATTAAAAAAGATTACAGGTGGCAGCAAAATCATAATGGCTGCGCCGCATTACCTTGTGCATGAAGCCGGTCAGACTGGAGCTGACGAAGTAAAACTTATAGATTCTCTTTATCCTGCCGCAATTCCAAAAATTATGATGAAAAATAATTTTGGAACCGTTGTGCCGACAGGCAGTGCCTGTGAAGATCTTGGGGCATGTTTTATAAGTGCAGAGGCTGTTGCTTCAATCGGAAAGGTATTTGACAAAGGCCAAATCCCGACAACAAAAATTTTTACTCTTGTTAAAAAAGACGGAACAAGAACGCTGGTATCAGCCAAAATCGGCACACCACTAAAAGAAATTTTAAGTGCATGTAAAATAACAACAGGGGAAAAAGACCGTATAATTTTTGGCGGTCCAATGACAGGCTGTTCTGTATATTCGGAAAACTATCCTGTTTTGCCTGATACTGACAGCATAATAATCCAGGACAGGGAAGACCTTACCCTTGTTTCAGACTGCGCCTGTATAAACTGCGGTGAATGTACAAGGATATGCCCTGCAAACATTCCCATAAACATGCTTGTTCGATTCCTTGAAGCAGGTCAGTATGAAGAAGCTGCAGATCAGTATGACCTCTTCTCATGCATTGAATGCGGCCTGTGTTCTTATGTCTGCGTAGCACAAATTCCGGTTCTTCAATATATAAAACTTGCAAAGTACGAACTCGGTCTGGTCAATACTGTGGAGGATACCAATGATTAACGAAAAAAAACTTACTGTTTCCCATGCGCCATTCTGGCATGATGGAAGTAACATATCCACACGAAGTTATAATATAATGATTGCGGCTCTTCCCGCTGTTTTATTTGGTCTGCATCAATACGGAATTCCTGCTGTTGGAGTTGTTGCTTTGTCCATATCTTCGGCTATCCTATGGGAACTTCTAATGAACGTGGTCATGAAAAGGGATATTTCAACAGGAGACGGCAATGCAGCTTTAATAGGCATTCTTTTTGCCATGCTTATTCCTGCAACATCTCCCTGGTGGCTGGTAATAACAGGCACATTCTTTGCCGTGGTTATAGGCAAGCAGATCTATGGAGGTATAGGAAGCAATCCATTTAACCCTGTTGTTCTTTCGGTTACCATACTGATGGTTGCATGGGGCAGCTTTTTCGACTTTGACAATGCATTAAAAAATTATGAGTTCGGCTTTCAGATGGCATATCCACTGGGAGTTATCAAGCATGCCGCAAAAAATCCGGATCTGTTTAATTTTCCCGATATAGCAAATTCATTCAACGTTCTGGATATGTTTATGGGCAAACAGATTGGGGGGGCAGGTTCCACTTTCGGACTCGGTATTGTAATTGGAGGTATTTATCTTATATTGCGGGGGATAATCAGATGGGAAATCCCTGTTTCATTTCTGGCTGGAATATTTATAACAGCCTTGATATTTAACATGACTGATCCTTCAAAATATGCCTCTCCTGCATTTCACATTGTTACCGGATATACTCTCATAGGGGCTTTTTTTCTTGCAACCGAAGATTCTTCATCCCCTGTAAATTTTCTTCCAATGCTTATTTACGGTGCCGGCGCCGGCATTATGACAGTCTTGATACGCAATATAGGCGTATATATTGACGGTGTTGTTTTTGGAATTTTGCTCATGAATCTAATAAATCCGATATTAGATAAAATAAGACCTAAAGCGTTGGGAAAGGGTTAATAGAATGCGTGAAATGATTAATATGATTGTGGTGCTCACCGTTTTGAGCGCTTTGTCCGGTGGGCTTCTTGCGTCAGTGAGGAACGGCACCATGGACAAGATCGAAAACCAGCAGCTCGAATTTGTTAAAGGTCCTGCAATACGCGAAATACTTAAAGGCTGCTCAAATGACCCTGTCGCAGACCGTTTCAAGATAAAAGACGGGGATATTGAAAGAAGCTTTTTTGTGGGTGTATTCGACGGCAAACCCGATGTAGTCGTATTTGAGGTAACAGGAACAGGCTATGCTGATAATTTCGGCCTTATGCTTGGAGTCAATATTAATGATGATCAGCTTGCCGGAGTCGGTGTAACTACGCATAAAGAAACACCAGGTCTTGGCGCAAATGCAAAGGATGATCCTG
>CAYZXU010000179.1:0-3441 GCA_964482535.1 uncultured Desulfobacteraceae bacterium
AGTTGCATGTAAAGCTATGCAGCACAGCACACAACAGCTTCAACCAGCTTCAGTTTCTCGTGCTTTTTTAAGTTGCTTAAAAAAGCGGGAAGCGTGCAGGGTCGCCATCATGCTGCCTCAAACCGTCAGCCCAGCTGACTTACCGTAAGCTTTATAAGCTACTACCACCACTACTACTACCAGAATGCCCTCAAAGGGGTCAGGGTTCACCCCTGGCCCCGAGGGCAAAAAATGGAGGGGGTGTGTCAATTGCATCCATGCTTTTTAATCCTCTTTGGAATAAGCTCTGAGAAATTCAAAGAGGTATACGAGAAGGTAAAACATGTTGTGGGGGAGTGTTCAGCGACATTTTGGCTTACAGTGAACATTGCAAAAGGAGTCAAGGATCCAGAGAAACTCATGGAGTGTGCTGAAGCATGCTTGTATGATAGCATGCGCAAAGACTACTTGCAGTCATGTTGTAGCGCATTCGCATCCATGGGAATCGAGGCATGCAAAGGGTGCCCTTATGAACAGCGCATGCAATGCTCACTACAGTACGACAGCGACATACGCCTAATCCAGAAGGAGGCCAAATTGCGAGCCAAGGAGATAGTCGAGCAACTAAAACAACACGGCATCATATAACAACCATCATTTTTTTTGGTGGTTTAAGTGAAGGTTAAATGCCCCAAATGCGGCTACACCTGGCAAACGAGATCTTGCAGACTCTATGTCACATGCCCAAACTGCATGCGTAAAATCCGCCCGGTTCCAGCTTAATTACCCCTCATCTTTTTCTTTTTTAGGTGTTAGGTAGACTTCCCGCCTCATTTCTACCTAACACTTTTTGCTGTTTGTTGCATGTTTTTGTTGCATGGTGGGTTGTCGCATAGCATATAAGTGTTGCATGTGTTTTGTTGCATGTAGGTGGTGTTCATGCCTAGACGGCTTGACATAGATGTTGATGAGCTTACCAGGCTTCTGCAGCAAGGTGTTCTTTCAAGAGATCAGTATGAGTTTCTGCGTGATGTGGCTGAGCTTGGGTCATCTAAAGCTGCTGACAAATATGGGTTGAGCAGAAGCCAGGTTTGGCGGCGGGCGAAGAGGCTTCTCGACGAGGTCGTGAACCCAGCGCTTGGCAGAGGACCAGCGCCTTCAGTTCAAAAGGGGTTGGTGTCGAGGCTGCCTTCACAGAAGGAGTTTGCAGCCAAAGAGGCTGAAGAAGAGGTTGAGAAGGCTGTCAAGGAGATCCGGGAGCGCCGCAGGGAGCGTGAAGAGCTGCTAAGCAGAGTTCCTCCAGATGAGCGTAGGGACCTCAACCAAGCTGAAAAACAGCTTGAGGAGCTTGAAGGACAGGCGGTTGTGAAAGCTGAGGCTGCAAGGGAGGAGCTTAAGGCGAGGCTTGAGAGCGACGAGCAGTTCATCAGGATGCTTCTAGGCAGGCTTGAGGAGCCTAGGAGGCCAATCCTGTATCAATGGATTAGAAGCCATGCCAAGTGGAACGAGCTGATTTTAGGTTTTGGGGTTGAGGCCTTCCACTTGTGGCTTGCCACTAGGGCTAACAACCCTGATGAAGCCCTTAAAATAGCAAGCATGGCTAGGGAGAACCCTGTTGAGGCAAGCAGGGATTTTGCAAAGTTCTTCACTGAGCTTTTAAACCTTAGGAGGGATGCTGCAAGGGTTTTGGAGTTGGAGGAGGAGTTGAAGGTTCTTCAAGTTGACTACGAGTTCCTCTCAAAGCTTGCTGAAAAACTTGAGAAGGCGTATAGCATGGCTCTTGCATCCATGTGCAGTTCATGTAAAGAGAGGTTTCTTATGAGCCTCGCGCTCAGAAAGGTTGTGGAGGTGTAGAGGTGTGGCTGAGGAGAATGCGTCTAACATGGCTTCTGAAGTATCCTCCCCTCCAGCTGAAGGGTTGGGGGAAGTGCTGGTTAAAAGGTATGCTCAGGCGGCTGGAGTGGACGAGGATACAGCTAGAAGAGTGCTCGAGGCGCTTAGAGAGAGGAGGCCTTCACGCTTCGAGCGGATCAAGGCGATGCTCGAGTTGATGGGAGAGTACAGGGACAAGGTGGATCCAACGCTTCTCCCAATAATAAGGCCTCTGATCGTGCAGGAGCTCACAGCCTCCACCGCTGGCAATGGCATCGGGGAGAGGATTGCAAGGGCTATCGAGGAGGTTTCAGCAGCCAAGCTTGCTGTCGAGGCGGCTGGCAGGGTGCTTGGAGGGCAGCCGCAGCAGGTTCCAGAGCAGGTGTTGAAGAGCCTTGAGAGCTTGAGCAGGGCTGTGGAGGAGCTTAAAAAGAAGGTTGAAGGCGAGGAGGAGAACCAGACCCTCCAGCTTCTAAGCAGCCTTCAACAGCAGATCCAGCAGCTTCAAGGAGAGATCCAGAACTTGAAGCAGGGTGGCGTGAAAACCGGGGATGAAATCGAGGAATTGGCAAAGAAGCTTGAGGAGAGGAAGAGGAAGGCGCAGGAGTTCCTGAAAGCCCTGGGATACGATGTCCGTGAAGGAGAGCTGCCGCCGGAGAAGGTGAAGGAGCTTGCCGAGAGGTATGGCTTCAAGGTCGTTGAAGCCAAGGTGAGCCTCGAGGAGCTGGAGAAGGCTAAAAGAGAGTTCGAGGAGAAGGCGAGGAAGCTGGCTGAGGAGGCATACCGTAGGGGAAGGGAGGAGGCACAGAAGGAGTTCGATGAAAAGATGCTTGAAAAGCAGATAGGCGCCGTGGAGAGGATCGTGCAGACAGCCGTGGACAGAGTGGTGTCGCAGATCATAGCCCCCATAGTTCAAGGGGCTGTCACAGGCTTCGCCCAGCAGTCCCAGCAGCCAGCTGAGCAGCCCAAGCCTCCAAGGATAGTTGAGCTGCAGGAGGATGGTGCAGGTGGCTCAGCAGGCGCAGAGGGCTCTCAGGCTGGTGGCTAGCGCTGGCTTGAAGGTGCTTGAAGGCACCGTAGCCGGCTTGATCTCAGGGCTGGTCAAGGCGTTTGGAGCAGACAAGCTCAAAGCCTTCATTGAAAACGACTGGCACCTACTCGAAGCAGCCTTCAACGCCTTAAACCCAGGATTCAAGCCAGACTACCATGCAGCAGGCTTGACGCCAGAGCAGGCAGCCAGAGCGGAGAAGCTCAGGCAGACCACGCTCAGGAAAGTTGTGCTGCCAGCCCTAGGCATGGCGAAGACAATTGCATCAAGGTTTCCAAGAGAGGTGGTTGAAGAGAAGGTCACAGCTAAGTGGATCTACGAGAAGATCAAGCAGCGCCACCCGGAGATCGCTGCGATAATCGACAGCTACGGTGAAAAGGGATGGCGGTGGCTGGAGAAGGAAGCCAAAATGATAGTGGACTTCCTTGTGGGCCGGAGCTAGCCCTCCTGCTAGGAGGGCTGGCCACAGCAGGCCTAGGAGTAGCCCTGGTCATCGACGACGTCAAAGACCTAGGCATGTTCTCAACCCCCAAACACCCCTC
>CAYZXU010000180.1:0-3426 GCA_964482535.1 uncultured Desulfobacteraceae bacterium
CTTTTAGCCCTCTTTTAGCATTTTCCTTGATATCATGGGCGGCATGAATTGTTTTTTGTCTGGTTTTTTTCAGTCATCAGCAGTCTTGGGACATTAAAGTTTGGCATACTCTGAAACATTATTTATTTCTTAGTTTTATCCTAATACCTAACTTTATATTATTCTGCTAACGGAGGAGGCTAAAAAGGACGCTTTGAGGCAATAAGGAGAGAAATAAAAAGCATAATCGATAACAGATTCAGGGGCACGATGCATCGTGCCCTTTTGATATTCTGATTTTTATAAAGAATCTTCTTTTGTTTCATCAATCTTTTTTTTGCCCAACTCTTCTTTAACAACCTGCGCAACTTTTTTGGAAGTTGTTTTGATTTTTTCAGTTTTCTCCTTTGCCGCTTTTTTTACTTTTTCCATACTGCTGCTTTCTGAAAAAAGTTTTGAAGCGACAAATCCTGCTGCAAAAGACAAAATTATTCTAATCATCGGGGTCACCTTCCTTTATAATGAAATTAAAGTATCATAAAAATGTAAGACATGGGGTCACATCTTAAATGTAACCCCTTCAATTAAATTTATTTTTCTTTCACGAAAATCTTATCAGCGTTTTTTTGTTCAAGAAACAGCCTCAGCCCGTTTTTTGTAGAGACAATAATCGGGTTCTGTTTGCTCATGTAAAAGCTTCTGGCCGGATTAACACCCTCCAAAACAAGAATTACTCCAGGCTCAATACCACGGGCATGAAGCATCTCTTGGGCATTCTCACCCCCCAGAATCAATTTTACATTAAACTGTCTGCCCTTTCCGGCATAGTTAAACTGGAGCATCTTTTTATCGGTTTCACCCCAGATTTTGGCAGCCATGCTTTCGGTAAGGTGAATTCTTCCTTTTTTTTCTAAAAATACAACATAATCCATGGGAGGAAGCCTGCGTATAAGTGTAATCCTTTCATCCATTTTAAAGCCTAGCACGCTTAAGGCACCGGAGAGACCTGCTCCCCCTGTCATCCCTTCGATATGTCCTGTTTCACCTGAAGCCATTTCAGCCAGGGGAAGTTTTCTGCCGTCATCAAGATGCACAACTATTTTAGCCGACATCCCGCCGCCGATAACAGCATCCCCGCTACGGCATCTTGCCCGTAAGGGCTGAAGTTTTACGTCTTCCCTGATACGTATCAATTCCATACCTTCAAAAATTCCCATGTGTCTGAGACGCGCGGCAAAAGAAGAGTCCGCTACCCTGACAAGCAGGAGCGGCTTTTCAAAGGGAGCCTCTGTTAATGTTTGATACATAAATTTATCCGGCATCCTTCATTTATTCTCCATCCACAAATGGTTTTTTTGTTCCGGCCAAAGCAGCATAGGTTATAATTCCAAGGGTTCCCGTGTTATGAAGCAGGGCTGAAGTAAAAGGCTGCAGCAGACCCGCGCTTGCAAAAAGTAAAATTGACGTATTTATTCCCAGTGTTGAATTAAAACATCTTTTTATTGTCTGCCTGGTATTACATGCAATCTCTCTTGCAGTAACCAGCAGGCTTAAATCATCCTTTAAAAGTATAACCTCGGATGATTCTTTGGCAAGTTCTGCGCCGGACGGCATGCATATGGCTACATCCGAAGTAACCATTGCAGGCGCATCATTTACACCATCACCCACAAATGCAATAAAATGCCCCTGATCCTTCAGGTTTTTAACAATTTCGGCTTTATCTTCAGGAGAAAGTTCCCAGTAAATTTTATCAATAGAATCGACTTTGCCGGCAACAGCCTTTGCCGTTTCCATATGGTCACCTGTGAGAACTATTATTTTTTTTATACCGCTCTCTTTTAATCTTGCAAGTGTATGTTCTGTTTCATCTCTTAAATCGTCTCTTAGGGATATTACGCCTTCAAGAATTTTCCCACGGGCAATAAAAAGAACTGTCTCCCCTTTTTTACGCATGGATTCTGCGATCTCATCAGACAGGCTGCAGTCTATTTTTTCATCATCATTAATAAAATGACGGCTGCCGACAAGAATACGCTCATTGTCCACATATGCAGACACGCCATGCGCCACAATAAAATCGACCTGGCCGGTTGCGGGAAGAACAAGACCCCGCCTGGATGCAGCCCTTGCCACGGCATTTGCCACAGGATGCGTATAATGCTCTTCCGCACTTGCAGCCAGGGCTAAAAGCTCATCCGGCTCCATATTCCCCACGGGAACCACATCCACAACCTCCAGGACGCCTCTGGTCAAAGTGCCGGTTTTATCAAAAACAACCGTGTCAACCTGCTCGAGAGAATCAATGGCGGAAGAACCTTTAAGAAGAACTCCCGCCCTGGCCGCTGTATACATGGACACCTTGACTGCTACAGGCGTTGCAAGCTTTATGGCGCATGAATAATCCACTGTCAAAGCTGATGCCGCTCTGTTAACATCTCTTGTCAATATATAAAGGCCTATTCCAAGAAACAGCGTTATGGGAACAAGCCTGTCTGCCAGTTTTTCGCTGGCTGTCTGGGATTTAGACTTGTATTTGAGAGAATTTTTCAGAAAACGGCTGATTCTTGCCATGCTTGTTTCAGCCCCCACCTGTATGGCCTTGATTTTCACGCGGCCTTCCTCAAGCACGGATCCTGAAAGAATTTCATCATCTTTTTTAACATGAACGGGAACCGATTCACCTGTGATGGAACTTGAGTTTATCAGCGCATCCCCGCTTATTACTATTCCGTCCACAGGAACAAGCTCTCCTGTTCCGCATATTACCAGATCTCCTGCAAGAAGCTGCTCGCCCTCTATTTTAACTTCCCTGCCGTCTCTTTCCACCCATACGCTCTCTGCCCGGGGACGGAGAAGCCGCGATAAAAGTTCTGTTGATTTCTGCTCGGAAAGCTGCTCCATATAACGTCCAAGCGCCAGCATTGCGACTACGGAATTGGCTGTAACAAAATCTTTGCGTAACAGTGAAAATCCCACTGCCGAAGCATCCAGCGCTTCTACCTTGATTCCTTCCGAGACAAGTTTGTCAATACCCTCCAGTATGGTTGGAAGAGACAAGATCCAGCTTGCAGACGCTCTTAAAGTCCCTGGAATAAACGGAGTTAAAAAAGCGGCCGCACCTCTGAAGGCAACGTTTGAAAAATCTGTTGATTGTTCACCTGGGGATTCAGGCTGGTACACATCTTCAGGAAGATCTTCTATGAATGAGAGAATCTTCTTTTTTGTATCGGTTTTTCCGTCATAAGAGACAACTATGCAGGTTCCCCGAATATTAATACGGACATGCACTACGCCTTTAATGCTGCTGATAACAGCTTCAAGATATGCAGAATCAAGGGCTGGATCATGCAGGGCAGCACAATGGACTCTTATCCGGCCGGAAAGTTCATGTATAATACGAGCATTCTTTTTTACTGCCAAATCACTTGCCATATTTACCTTAGG
>CAYZXU010000181.1:0-3403 GCA_964482535.1 uncultured Desulfobacteraceae bacterium
TATTACAATACGTCTTCCTCCCTCTGGCCTTGTAAAATTTATTATCTGACAATCTATAGGAATTTTAAATTAAAAATTTTTAATTTAAAAAAGGAGGAGTATTTTTATGAAGAAGTATGTAGTTTTTTTTGTTTTAATTTTTATGGTTACTTTTGTTTTGCCTGATTTTGTTTCAGCCGAAATGTCCAACACTGAGCTTGAGCAGGAGATAAAGGCTCTAAAGGAAAAACTCGAAAAAGAGAAAGGCTCTGGCGTAGATGCTTTAAAAAGTATAAACGAATTTATAAGCATCAGCGGTTGCATAGAGATTGAAGCATTCAGTACCGATGGTTATGAAAGTGAAGATGAAAGCGACATAGCCCTGGCTACTGTTGAACTTGGTATTGATGTGGATTTAAACGACTGGATAACCGGTCATATTCTTTTATTATGGGAAGAAGATGAAGGGCCTGTTGATCTGGATGAGGGTATAATTACACTGGGCAATCTTGACAAATTTCCAGTATATTTAACAGCAGGTAAAATGTATGTGCCCTTTGGTAATTTTGAATCCAACATGATTTCAGATCCTCTTACGCTTGAGATAGCTGAAACCAGGGAAAGCGCTTTGCTTGTAGGTTTTGAGCAGGAAGGCTTTTATGCGTCAGTTTACGCTTTTAACGGAGATATTGACGAAGACGGCGATGATAACGAAGTTAAATGCTATGGCGCAAATGCCGGCTACGGATTTGAAAACGATGATATGAGTCTTGCTGTAGGAATAGGCTGGATGAATAGTATTTCGGATTCAGACGGCATCGGTGATGCTCTTGAAGAAGAAAATGCAACATTGGATGACTATGAAGCGGGAATTGCAGCCCATGCTGTCTTAACTGTCGGTCCTGTATGTTTCATCGGCGAATATATTGCAGCTCTTGACGATATTGATTATAATGCATATGATGATTCGGGTACATTGGCAGGGAGCGACAGTCTGGATAAACCAAAGGCATGGAATATCGAGGCAGGTTATACAATGGATGTTCAGGGAAGAGAGACCACTTTCGCCATTGCATACCAGGGCACCGATGACCTGGAGGGATCTCTGCCGGAAAAAAGATATCTGGCAAGCGCAGGGGTAGCCATTGCTGACAATGTTGGACTTGCTGTTGAATACGCACATGATGAAGATTATGATGAAAGTGATGGTGGAACCGACGATGATGCCAAGACAGTAACTATTCAGCTTTCACTGGAATTTTAATTGACGGGTTTTTTGATTTCGTAATATTGTTCCACTGTAGGGGGCACGATGCATCGTGCCCTTACTTATTTTTTATTATAAGTTTGAGTTTGCAAATTTCTGGTTATGGTTTTATAAAATGCATATTTCCGAAGGAATTTTATCGCCGGCTGTACTGGCAGGCTCTGCCCTGCTATGCGCAGCAGGTGTTTCAATAGGACTGAAAAAGATTAAGTCTGAAGATATTCCTGCAATGGGAATACTTTCTGCTGCTTTTTTTGTCGCTTCTCTTGTGCATATTCCCATAGGGCCTTCTTCAACCCATTTGATTTTAAACGGTATGCTCGGGCTTATATTGGGCTGGAAGGCCTTCCCATGCATAATTGTGGCCCTTGCACTTCAGGCAGTTCTTTTTCAGTTTGGAGGTATTACCACCCTGGGGGTTAACACTCTTAATATGGCTCTTCCGGCTGTGATATGCTTTTATCTCTTTAGCTGGGCAATAAAGCCGGGCATCAAGCGTCCTTTATTTTTAATCGCCACATTTGCTGCCGGCAGTTTATCTGTTTTACTTGCAGGCCTGCTTGTGGGGTTTTCCCTTTATTTGACAGGGGAAGAGTTTCTTCCCGTAGCCAGGCTTATTGTTGCTGTGCATATTCCGGTAATGATTATCGAAGGTTTTTTTACAACTGCATGTCTATCCTTTATAATAAAGGTTAAGCCTGAGATGCTGGAGAATTTTTATGCTTTTAATGATACAGAATCGTAAAAAAAGAATATTAACCAGCAGAATATTAACCAGCAGATTATATTTTATGGTTTTTCTGTCTGTTTTTTATACGGGCACTGCTTTTGCCCATAAGGTTATGATTTTTGCCTGGGTTGAGGGTGATACTGTTTACACCGAGAGCAAGTTTAGCGGTGGGAAAAAAGCCATGGGCGCAAAGGTGCTGGTTTATGACTCTGATGATCATCTTCTTCTTGAAGGCAAGACAGATAAAAACGGGGAACTTTCCTTTAAGACCCCCCAAAAAACTGCTTTGAAAATAGTTTTAAATGCCGGCATGGGGCACATGAATAAATGGGATATAAGCGCTGATGAATTTATGCAGGAAAATCCGGAAACAGACGCTGATAATCCGGCGGCAGTTACCAGCGCTGAAATTTCTGCCAAAATTTTTGAAAAGCCTGCAAATATTAAAACCATTAAACCTGCCCAGGATGAATATTCTCACATCAGTAAGAAGCAGCTTCAGAAGATTATAGATGCCTCTCTCGACAACAAGCTGAAGCCTGTAATAAAAATGCTTTCAGATATGCAGAGCTCAAGACCGCATATAAACGAGATAATAGGCGGCATTGGTTATATTATAGGGCTTGCAGGGGTTGCTGCATATTTTTCAAACCGTAAAAAAAAGAATAAATAATAAACCCTATGCTCGATAATAAAATTTATGATTCCATACTCAAAAGACTTGATCCCAGGATAAAGATTACAGCCGTATTTATTTTTTCCATTTTAGTTGCAGTGTGCAGCAGGTTTATTGTGCTTTTTCCTGCGATTGCAGTAGGATTATTAGCTGTTTTAATATCCGGAGCTCCCATAAAAGAGGTATTAAAGCGTTTATGGCCTGTAAACCTCATGCTTGTTTTTCTCTGGTTTTTTCTTCCTTTTTCATTTTCAGGAGAACCTGTTTTCACCATAGGCCCTTTTAGCGCAACAGTTAAAGGCCTCTTATACTCAGCCATGCTCACCCTTAAATCAAATACAATGATGCTGATGCTGATTGCTCTCGTTGTATCAACCCCTGTATTTACCATGGGACATGCTATGCAGAAAATGGGCATGCCTGATAAACTGGTTCATCTTTTTTTCTTTACGTACAGGTATGTTCACGTTATTTTTGCGGAATATATCCGCATGATGAATACCTTAAAGGTCCGCTGTTTTAAACCCGGAACAGATATTCACACCTATAAAACATTTGCCAACATGGTGGGGATGCTTCTCGTCAAGAGTTTTGACAGGGCTCAAAGGGTTCACAAAGCAATGCTGTGCCGTGGTTTTAACGGGACTCTTTACAGCATGAGCGATTTTTCATTTAAAAAAAATGATTTGATTTTCTTAATATTTTTTGCAGCGGTTATTTTAATTCTGGGAATATTAGAGTGGGCAGCAGC
>CAYZXU010000182.1:0-3275 GCA_964482535.1 uncultured Desulfobacteraceae bacterium
TTATACAGGACAGTTTTTAAAAAAAATATTACAGGGAGTCTGAGCCTTTAACTTTGATGTTTAAGCATTAATATGTTATGAGCATAGTTTCATAACATATTTTTTAAAATTACTACGAGGTGAACATTATGGGAAAACGTGTGGTAGTTGTAGGTGCAGTTGCACTTGGTCCAAAGGTGGCCTGTAGAATAAAACGGCTTGATCCTTCTTTTGATGTTTTATTGATAGACAGAGATAATTTTATCTCTTATGGGGGCTGTGGTATCCCATATTATATTGGCGGGGATGTTGATAATCTGGAAGCTTTGCGCTCAACAAGCGCGCATGTTGTCAGGGACAGTAACTACTTCCAGAATATTAAAGGTCTGGAGGTAATGACACAGACAGAGGCTATTGCCATTGACCGTCGTAATAAAAAATTAAAAGTTCGGAATCTCGTTGATGATAAAGAAAAAGAGATTGATTACGACAAACTGGTTTTAGCCACCGGCGCTACTCCGGTAAAACCACCCCTTCCAGGCATTGATCTGCCGGGAGTCTGTGTTATATCCAACTTGCACCAGGCAGAAGCAATAAAAAACATGGTGTCCAAAGGCCAGGTTGAAAGTGCTGTGGTTATTGGCGGCGGGGCAATAGGGATTGAAATGGCGGAAGCTTTGACTGATCTATGGGGGGTTGAAACAACTCTGGTGGAAATGGCAGATCAGCTTCTTCCAACTGCCCTTGGCAAAGATATGGCTTTGCCCGTAAAAGAACATATGGAAAAAAATGGAATCCGGGTGCTCCTTGAAGAAAAGGTTAACAGTATTTCAGGCGATGCCGCAAGCGGTGTTCAGGGAGTGGAGACTTCCAATTCCAAAATACCTTGTGAGCTCGTAATTCTTGCAGTGGGTGTCAGACCCAATTCAGAACTGGCAGTAGACGCCGGTCTGGCAACAGGCATGTATAACGGTATTCTGGTTGACCAGTGTATGAGAACATCCGACCCTGATATTTATGCCGGTGGTGACTGTATTGAAACAACTCATTTAATAAGCGGCCATAATTTACCAATGCCCCTTGGTTCTCTTGCCAATCGTCAGGGAAGAGTAATCGGCACAAACATAACAGGAAGATGTGAACATTTTAAAGGCACGGTGGGTACTTTTTGTCTTAAAATATTTGAACTGGGTATTGCAAGGGCAGGGCTGACAGTCAAACAGGCAAAAGAAGCCGGTTTTGATCCTGTTCATACTGTTGTTGTGCAGGCTGACAGAGCGCATTTTTATCCTGACATGCAGTTAATGTATATAAAATTAATCGCAGACAAAAAGACCAAAAGGGTTTTGGGCATTGAAGCCGAAGGTGCCCAGATAGATGCTGTTAAATCCAGAGTAGACGCAGTGGCAGTGCTTCTCGGACAAGGGGTTGGGCTTGACGCAATTGCAACACTGGAAGTCGGTTATGCGCCGCCTTTTGCTTCGGCCATGGATATTGTAAATAATGCCGCCAATTCTCTGGACAATATTATTGAGGGGTATCAGGTTCCCATTGATGCCATAGATTTTCTAAAAGAATTTAAAGAGAATAATGCCCTGGTACTGGATGTTCGAAGCCCTGTTCAGGGTGGACCTTTTGTGGAAAAATACGGTAAGCGCTGGTTGAATATAGATCAGGGAGAGCTGAATTCCAGGCTTGAAGAAATACCGCGGGACAAACCTCTTTTACTTATTTGCGGTTCAGGTCCCCGTTCTTATGAAGCACAGCTTCTTTTGCGCAACCATGGAATTAATAATAATACAAGAAATATACAGGGTGGAATAGGGATGGTAATGTTCAGTGATCCGAACTTTGCTCCCAAGGGTTAGATCATCACAAAACGCCCTTTCGTCCAATTTCGGACGAAAGGGCGTTTTGCCAGGTTTTCACTCAGCCAGGGCTTCAAGCAGGCAGACTGTCATAAAAATACATCATATTATCGGATCTTGTAATTATACCTATAAGTTCCTGGTTTTCTACAACCGGAAGACGTCCTATGTCATACTTTACCATGGTCTTGGCAGCCTGTATAGGACTTTTGTCAGGTTCAATAGTTATAACTTTAGTGCTCATGAATGCCTTTACAGGTGCCTTTAAGTGGGAGTCCTTTCTTAATTTACGAAAATCTCTTCTTGATATGATCCCAACGATTTTTTTATCATCAACTACAGGAATACCTGTACAGCCCTTATCCCTTAAAATTTTAGCTGTTTTCTCCATGCTTGTTTTGGAAGAAACCGAAAAAACAGGAAAAGACATAAGATCGCTTACGCGGACAGAAACATTATGATCCCCCTGAAGAAGTTCTACTATCATCTCTTCAATGGCATTGGGAGAAACCGACTTGAGCATTGCTGAACCTGCGCCGGGATGACCGCCTCCACCCATGCTCTTCATTATACTTCCTATATTAATATCATCAAGATTGCTTCTTCCTATTATAATACATCTGCCGCTCTTTTTGTTGATAAATATGCAGAAAGCCGCATCCACATTTAATATCTCTCTGTACATATTTACCACAACAGCGAGGCTGTCTACATTTTCCCTGAGTTCAAGAATATTAATACTGATATTATATCCGTTTACTTTAATCCTCTCGGCTTTTTGAAGCATTTCAAAGAGTATGTCTTTATGAAGCTTTCCGTATGCAGGCCGTAAAAATTTGCTTAATATATTTAAATCAGCTTTCTGTTTTACAAGATATGCCGCAGCATAAAAATCCTCCACTTTTGTTGAAGGAAATGTAAGGCTTCCGGTATCTTCATAAAGGCCTGTTAGAAAAAGTGTTGCCTGAATAGGGGTTATCTTCTTTTTTCTCTTTTTAATTTCTTTGATTATCAGAGTAATGTTTGCCCCCATCTCCTCAAAATATTCAATATCCGCATCTATATTGCCCTTTTGAGGATGATGGTCCCAAAGAATTATTTTTAGATTTTTTTTATCTTTAAGTGCATCAAAGCGTTCGAGACGCTCCCATTTGTTGGTGTCGACAACTATAAGGGTGTCAACCCGGTCAAGATCAATTGTGCCTGAAGAATGCATGCTGAACATATCTTTGTGCAGAGAAATAAAATCTTTAACATTATGATTTATATTTCCCGGAAGAACAGGGATCGCGTCAGGATAAAGAAGGTTTGCAGCAACGAGGGAAGAAAGAGCGTCAAAATCCGTATTTTTGTGAGTTGTAATAATTTGCATAGTTATTTTTTTTTATGGAAACCAGTTTGTAAAATTATATTATTGGCTGAAAATTT
>CAYZXU010000183.1:0-3248 GCA_964482535.1 uncultured Desulfobacteraceae bacterium
TCAAATACCATCCGGAGGTTAAAAGATCTGACCTGCATAAAATTGATGCTAAAAAAAAGGGCATGATCAAGAGAGCCATTGAAGATCGGCTTGCCATGCAACCTGAAACCTATGGAAAGCCATTGCGAAAAACCCTCAAAGGATACTGGAAGTTGAGAGTCGGAGATTACCGTGTTGTTTTTAAAGTTTCTAATGACGATATTTTAATTTTCGGTATAATTCATCGAAAAGAAGTTTACAAACTCATTAAAAAACGGATAGAAGCTTAGGAGCTACTCTCCACAACGTTGCGTTAGCAATTATTTTTTCGGGGAGTAAGACTTCAAAATCGTCTGAATCACCCTATCCTGATCACCCTCCGTCATCGCCGTCCCGGAAGGCAAGCAAAGCCCACGTTCAAACAAATCCTCTGCCACAATTCCCCCAACGGCTCTTGCTTTATGGTTTTTTCCATTTTGTGCATTTACACCTTTGCGCAAGGTATTATGCGGATTGAATACCGGCTGTAAATGCATCGGCTTCCACACCGGCCGCGACTCTATATTTTCTGCCTCCAATGCCAGCCGCACCATTTCTTTATCCGCCCCAAATTCCTCAGGCGTAATCAAAATCACTGTCAACCATCTGTTCGACCTCGACCACTCTGGCTCCGGCATAAACTTAATCCCCGGCAATTCGCCTAACGCATTTTGATAATAATCAAATAGTTCCCTTTTTCTTTTTACCCGCTCATCTAAAACCTTAAGCTGTCCTCGCCCAATCGCCGCCAGGATATTGCTCATGCGGTAGTTGTATCCGATCTCCACATGCTCATAATGCGCAAAATTTTCTCTCGCCTGCTGAGCTAAAAACCGCGCATGCTCAATCAACCCCTCATCATCCGATGCCAGCATGCCTCCACCGGAAGTCGTAATAATCTTGTTTCCGTTGAACGAAAAAACAGCCGCCCTTGCGCCCACGCCGGCGTGTACCCAGTTATCATTTATCGATGCGCGTTTGCGCCTCTGCGTGAGATATTGAGCGCCAAGAGACTCTGCTGAATCGCAAATCACAGGAATATCATAACGATGACAAATATCGAGAATTCGCGGAAGGTCGCAGCACTGCCCATACAAATCCGTAGGAACCACCACCTTAGGCAGCTTTCCCCTCTTTTCACACCTTTCCAGCTCCTCCTCCAACAACCCTGGATCTATATTCCACGATTCCCGATCACAATCCACAAACGTAAGCTCCGCCCACTGAAAAACAGCAGGCGTCACGCTTCCAATAAATGTCAGGGAAGATGCGATCACCTCATCCGCTTGTCCCACACCCAAAATCCGCATGGCCAAATGCATAGCCGCCGTCCCGCTGGAAAGCGCCACGCAATGCCTGATGCCGATATAGTCGGCAAACTCCCGCTCAAAAGCGTCCACCTGGGGCCCAAGCGGAGCAATATAATTACTCTCAAAGGCCTCTTCAACAAAACTCATCTCCTCGCCACCCATATGCGGAGGAGATAGAAAAATTCTCTTTAAATTTGTCATATTATTTTTTGTGCCTTTGCGTAAAATATTTAATCTGCGGATTTGATAACCTTTGCCGGCATTTGGACAACCCAGTTATCAAATCGCTCTATCGGCTGTTTCTCAAGGCTTTTGCAGGTACCCCCCCCCACATTTCGCCAGACTGGATGGATTTTGTAACACAAGCTCCGGCCCCGATCACAACATCATCACCTATTATGATGGGTTGTTCTTCTGTCCCATTAATAATCACCGCACCTGTACCTGCATAAACTCTTTTGCCAAAGTGCACCCACCCGGAAACATGTACACCAGGTGCCAAAGTAGTGTAACTTCCCATAACGACATCATGTCCAATTGTACAACCAAGATTGATCTGGACATGCTCACCCAAAGTAATATTCGTAGTCAAGATATTGCCCGCACATATGATCGTTCCAGCGCCAATCTCAATCCACGGGGATCGTTCAACTCCTGGGTGTATAATTGTTTCAAACCTAAACCCTGCTGCTCCTGCCTTTTCTATTAAAGATTTACGAACCTTAGGATTGCCCACACCACCTGCCACAAAAACTCCAGGAAACTCTTTATGTGCATCTTTAAGACTCATCACCGAAATATCATTCAAGGATGCCCCATGCTTAGAAGTATCATCATCTATAAAGCATACCACCTCATAAGCATCGCACGACTGAATAAGCCAGGCAACCTCCCTCCCAAAACCACTTGCCCCGTATATTGCAATCTTTTTTTTTTGCACTCTCCCCCTATTTTTTTCCGCTCTTTATATTTTGCGCCTTTTCATGAGACCAATTAATCTGTGTCAATCTGCATGATCTGCGGATTAAATTCTGTAGCAGTCGCCTCCCCATCCTGGTTGATTCCATCCCTCTTCAACACCTTCATCACAGTCATGGCAATAATCTTCACATCCAGCCACAAGCTCCAGTTATCCACATACCACACATCCAGTTTAAATTTATCTTCCCATGAAATAGCATTACGCCCATTAATCTGCGCCCATCCTGTAATCCCAGACCTTACTTCATGCCGCCTTGCCTGTTTAGGGCTGTATCTCGCTAAATATTGTATGAGCAAAGGACGGGGGCCTACAAGACTCATGTCGCCTTTTAAAACATTGAACAATTCTGGAAGTTCATCGAGAGAAGTTGACCTTAAAAATTTACCAATAGAAGTCATCCTGTCACAATCAGGAAGCAGGCAGCCGTCTGCATCACGCTCGTTGGTCATAGTGCGAAACTTATACATACAAAAGGGCTTGCCGTGCAGCCCCGGACGTATCTGTTTGAAAAATACAGGTGAGCCGATTTTAACTCTTACCAAAACAGCTATAATCAACATAAAAAAGGATAAGAAAACACACACAAGTGCACTCACTATAAAATCAAAAAAGCGCTTCATACTCCGGTAAACCTCCAATTATGTATGTGCTGGAGTTTTTATTTATAATGTGTCCACATTCTGAGTACATGTACAATCTGTGTAGTTTTATCGATATTATAAACCAGACGATGTTGAATATTAATACGTCGGGAGTAGAATCCGTTGAGGTTGCCAACCAGTTTTTCAAAATCAGGCGGAGACTGAAACGGATCTTCAGACAATATTCTAAGCAATCTTTCAGCCTGGGGTTTTAGACCTGCAGATTTAAGTTTTTTTGAATCCTTCACCGCTTTTTTCGATAAATAAACCTTCCAACTCACCAGTCAAGTTCCTCAA
>CAYZXU010000184.1:0-3234 GCA_964482535.1 uncultured Desulfobacteraceae bacterium
TATAATTATTTCAATTGGATATGTGTTTGTGACTTTTTACGAGTACATCAAAATTCATAATTTTTTTATATGAAACCTTTTTTAATCCATCATTTTCTTGAAAAAAGCGCTGGAATTTTTCCGCAAAAAACAGCTCTGATACATGGAGATGAAAGAGCCGTTTACGCACAGATAAATGCATTGGCCAACAGCCTGGCTGAGTGGCTTATAAGCAGCAGGATAAAAACCGGTGACAGGGTTGTTCTTATCCTGGAAAACTCTCTGGAATATGTTGTAAGTTATTATGGAATTCTCAAGGCGGGTGCGGTTGCCGTTCCCCTTAGTTCAGATATAAAGCCGGAGGGATTAAAGCCGCTTTTGCAAGAGCTTGAACCGGCTGCCATAATCTCCTCGTCAAGGTTTGAAAGACTGCTTAAGGCTGTAGACCCTGCTCAATTTAAGATTAACTTTTTGATGCTTATAAAACCAAAGCTTAAATGGTCAGGCACCAAAATTAATATATCTGAATGGGATGATATCGTTGCCAACGGGCATGGGCAAAACCATAATCTTTTAATTGAAAAATCGGATCTTGCATCAATTATCTATACGTCGGGTTCAACAGGAAAGCCCAAGGGCGTAATGCTCTCCCATGAAAATATAGTTTCAAACACTAAATCAATCTGCGCCTATCTGAATCTTACAGATAAAGACAAACAGATGGTTGTGCTCCCCTTTTTTTATGTTATGGGTAAATCTCTCCTTAATACCCATTTTGCTGTGGGCGCTGCAATTGTTATAAATAATAAATTTGCATTTCCGGCATCTGTGCTTAAACAGATGGAAGAAGAATGTGTTACAGGCTTTTCAGGCGTGCCCTCGACCTATGCATACCTTCTTCACAGATCACCTTTGGCAGATTACAGGAACAGACTGAACTCACTGCGTTACTGCACCCAGGCCGGGGGGCATATGTCCCGGCAGATCAAAAAGGAATTAAGAGAAGTTCTTCCGGGTCATACTGAAATATATGTTATGTACGGTGCCACAGAAGCATCAGCAAGGATTACATATCTTGAGCCTGACAGGTTTGAAGAGAAAATAGATTCAATCGGCAGGGCAATTTCAGGAGTTGTTGTAAAAATTGCAGATAAAGATGGCATGGAAGTGCAAACAGGTCATACAGGAGAACTTCTGGCATCAGGCGGTAATATAATGCTTGGATACTGGAAAGACCAGAAAGCTTCGGACCTGGTTCTTGACAACAGATGGTATAATACAGGTGATCAGGCTTATGAAGACGAAGACGGGTATCTCTATATAAAAGGCAGGAAAGATAACCTTGTTAAAGTCGGCGGACATCGTATAAACACACAGGAAATAGAAGACGTTTTAATGGCAACCGGTTTTGTCCTTGAAACAGCCGTATTCGGCATACCCGACAAACTCCTTGGCAATAAGCTTGCAGCTCTTATAACACCGAGGCAAAAAGAGATATCTGAAACTATGGTTTTGGCCGCATCTGCTGAAAGACTCCCGAAATATAAACTTCCAGCTTTAATAAAATTTATAAGATCAATACCAAAAAAGACCAGCGGAAAGATTGACAGGGATAAATGTCTCGAATTGATTTTATAATCTTTTCCAAAGATCTCACACCATGTATAAAATGGAAAAATAAAAACCATGAATAGTAAAAAACCAGTACTTATAACCGGCGTTGCAGGTTTTATCGGTTTTCATCTCGCAAAACGGCTTTTAAAGGATGGCTTTACGGTTGTCGGCATTGATAATATGAATTCTTATTATGATGTGAAACTTAAAGAAGCCCGCCTTGAAGAATTAAAACCCTTTGAAAATTTTTCATTTTTTAAAACAGACCTTGCAGATGCATCCGGGCTTGGGGAGATATTTAAAAATAATGAATTTGATGTTGTTGTAAATATGGCGGCACAGGCAGGTGTGCGTTACTCTTTGGAAAATCCTGGTTCCTATGTCAGCTCAAACCTGACCGGTTTTGTCAACCTGCTGGAGTGCTGCCGGCATTGCAGGGTAAAACATCTGGTCTTTGCATCATCAAGCTCGGTTTACGGGGCAAACACAAAAATGCCTTTTTCAGTTCACCATAATGTTGACCATCCGGTTTCTCTATATGCAGCCACAAAAAAATCCAATGAACTAATGGCGCATGCTTACAGCCATTTATTCGATCTGCCCTGCACAGGTCTCAGGTTCTTTACCGTTTACGGCCCCTGGGGCAGGCCCGACATGGCGCTTTTTCTATTTACAGATGCAATTTTTAAAGATCAACCCATAAATATTTTCAATAATGGAGATATGCAGCGAGATTTTACATACATAGACGACATTGTTGAAGGGGTTGTCCGTGTAATGGGAAAGATTCCGGAGTCAAACCCAAGATGGACAGGAGAAGCTCCAGATCCAGGCACCTCATACACAAAGTATAAAATATATAATATCGGGAACAACCAGCCTGTAAAGCTTATGGATTTTATTGAAATAATAGAAAGAGTAATCGGCAAAAAAGCAAAAAAAGAGTTTATGCAGATGCAGGCGGGCGATGTTAAGGCGACCTATGCAAACATAGATGATTTGTCAATGGATGTGGGTTTTTCTCCTTCAACAGATCTTGAAACAGGTGTAAAACAGTTTGTTGAATGGTACAGGGGATATTATGGCCGATAATATGAAAACGACAGTACTGGTTACAGGGGGCGCAGGATATATAGGCAGCCATACATGCGTTGAGTTGCTTATGGCAGGGCATGAAGTTATCGTTGTTGATAATCTTTGCAACAGCAAGGAAGAATCCATAAGAAGAATTAAAAAAATTACAGGGAAAAATTTAAAGTTTCATAAAGCTGACCTGCTTGATAAAAAAGCATTAAACACAATTTTTGACTCTTATGATATTGATGCTGTAATACACTTTGCAGGTCTCAAGGCTGTTGGAGAGTCTGTTAAAATTCCTGTTAAATATTATCATAATAATGTTACAGGAACACTTGTCCTGTGTGAAGCAATGGAGTCTCACGGGGTTAGAAACCTTGTTTTCAGCTCATCAGCTACAGTTTACGGAGATCCCAAAGAGCTTCCCATCAAAGAAGATTTTCCTTTATCAGCAACAAATCCCTATGGCCGTTCCAAACTTATGATTGAGGAGATATTACAAGACCTTTATTATGCAGATAATAGATGGAATATAGTTAATCTAAGATATTTCAACCCTGTGGG
>CAYZXU010000185.1:0-3179 GCA_964482535.1 uncultured Desulfobacteraceae bacterium
CCCAATCCGGATTTTATAAAAAATAACTTATTGATTTAATTGGTAAAAAAATTTTTAGTGTAGTAACAAAAATCCAATTTAGCCACAAAACCGCTTTAAAATATAGCTTTAAAAGTACAAAAATTACTTAACATCTACAAAAGGTGTAGAAAATCCCATTTTTTACCATTTTTAATGGTCAAATGAGATCCTTAAAAAGCTTGTTAGTCTCAATTGTTACTACACTAAAAAAATAACATTGATTAATATCAAGTAGTTAAAAATATGCCAGTGTTGATCTGGAAGATTCAGGTTAGTGGCGAAGGTATTGGTATAATAATCAGATGAAAAACCTTTATATTGATTTAAATAGCAATTTTAGAGGGTTTCGGCAGACGTGATTTGCCATGATTAATGCCCAAAAGTAAATTATTTTATGAAAGAGTGGTAAGGCTGTGGTTAAGAATAATCTGAAGTGCCTTTATCCAGCGTTGAATAATCTCACCAAGGAGCGCAAAGAGCATGAGCCAAAAGAAAATATATTTTGTAGAAAATTTACATGGGATTCAATATTTTTTATCCTTGTATCAGCCTGAGGACGAGAACACCATTGTCGTAAGCAAAGAGGCAAAATCATTAATTATGTTTTTTCAGGAGATAATACCAAATGCGGAAAAAATAACAATTCCTCGAATACCTATATCTTATCTTCCAGAAAAAGAAGCTTTTGAAATGCAGAAGGCTCAAATTGTTCTATGTAAAGACCACTATAGTCATCTTATAGACCACATTCAACCATCAGCTACAGCTTATTTTTTTGGAACAAATGGTTCTATTCATTTCTTCATGTTGCTCAAGCAGTTACATGATAAAGGGATTGATATCAAATATGTTAACGCACATCCGGAGTTCTATAGCGATCCTATCCCTGACCGCGTCTTGAATGCGCAATATCGTTGTCACCTCAAAGAGCTAAGTAAACTAATTGGTTCCAAAATTGTTGCTGAAAAATGCAGAGCATGGACAACAATTGCGTTGGCGGACTATCCTCAGCCTTTAGATTATACACCGGATAGCTGGCAGATTCTTTGTGAAAAATATTCCTGGAGTTTCAAAAGAGTATCGGAAGATGCTGTGTTACTAGTTGATGGCCCAATTCAGGCTTATAAAGGAATTATTTTTGAAGAATCTCAGCGGATATTGGTTGCCTTTTTAAAGAAATTAATGGACAGAGGGATGAAAATTCATTTAAAACCACATTATGATGAAAGACGTGATATTACTTCTCTCTCTGGCACCTCTTTAGAAAAAAAAGTCCACATATTGCCGAAGTATTTTCCTGTAGAATTAATTATGCATCAATATCCTGTAATTTATGGATACAGTTCCACTTCACTTGCTACACCCATTAAGGGTAAAAAATATTCACTCGCTAACCTACTTAAATTTAATTCAACAGACGACGAGCGATTATTTTGGGGAGTTTTTAATGATGTATATGCTGGAAGAGTAAAAACTAAACAGTTAAATAACGGATTGATTGAGTTGTTTGATAAAGAGAAGAATAAAACTGTCGATTTAAAACAGGCAGGACAAACGAAATCATTAACATCAGTTGGCGAAAAAGAAGCAAAAGTTACTATACTTATCCCAACCCTAAACCGGTCAGAATTCATGCTAAGGGCATTGAGCTATTATGGCAAAGTTGGATTTAAAGGATGGATTTGTATCGGTGATTCAAGCGATGCTCAACATAGTAACAGAATCAAGAGTGTTGTTTTTGCGTTGGAAGATAAGCTTAATATCATTTATAAATATTTTCCGAAACTGTCTTATAATCTACAAACATGTTTTAAAGAGTTGATTGAAATTGCTCCAACTCCCTATTTAGTATATTCCGGCGATGATGATCTTTTGATACCGGCATCACTTGATCAATGTACTGCATTTCTTGACGATCACCCTGAATACAGCGCTGCCCATGGGTTGCGTATAGCATATAGACTAAAAGGAGGAGGTGAATTCGGTAAAATTGAGCATATTCATTATGTACAGCAGCATACATTGGAATCTGAAAAGGCATCGGAAAGATGGGACGGATATGTTCGAAACGCCATTTCAACTCAGTATTATGTTCATCGGAAAGAGACTTGGCGAAGAATGTACAGGGACATAGGCTCTCTTCCGACTTGGTATTTGGGGTCGGAATTTCTTCCATGCAGTCTTACTGCTGTTTCAGGCAAAGTAAAACAGTTGGAGTGTTTGGCAACTCTGTTTCAGATGCAGGATAACCGTCCTTTTAGCTGGGATAATATAAGTATTTACGACCTTACGGTTGAACAGGATTGGTCTAAATCTGTTCAAGGATTGAAGCGTAGTATTGTCGAGGCATTAATGCAGCAAGACGGGGTTAATGAAAAAATTGCGCAAGAAACTTTTGATAAAGAATTTTGGCACCATCTTAAATCATTTTTTATCTGGCAATATCAGAAAAAATATGGGGAACTCAAACCTGGTGAAATATCACTTTCCTTTAACTTGGAGGGTTCTTGTAAAAGCATTTACGCCATAATTACTAATTCAACTTGGTCGGATTCTATCAGTAGAACACGTGCTAACTCTATTAAAGCAATTGCTCAAAATAATGGTATTAATTCCGAAAAAGCCCAGGAGGTTTTTGATCGACAGTTATGGTTTTATTTATTAGTTCATCTTAATAAACAATATCAGGAAAAATATGGTGTTGAGCCGCCTGCTAATCAAACAGACAGGAATCAAAATATTTCCCGTGATTATGACAACTTGTTGTCATTAGAAAATCTTTTAAATCCTGAATCTCCCTTTTATAAAGATTTTATGCCTGCATATCAGGTTGTAACTAAAGCCTATCCAGAATTGATGTCTATAGATGGCCGATTAATGAAAAAAGCGATTGCGTTAAACCAACGTGGTGAAGAACTCTTCAATAAAGGCGATATCGCAGGCGCATTAGCAGTCTTTAAAAAAGCGATTGAGATAGATCCATCTTTTGCCACTGCATATAAGAACCTTGGGGTACTCTATTGGCAGAATGGAGAAGCACAAAAAGCAATCGACCATCTTGCAAAGGCTCTTAAGATTGATCCAAATGATCAAGATGCAATTTTGAATTACGGCAACATCTTGACAGACCTGGGAAAAATAGAAGATGCAAGAAATCT
>CAYZXU010000186.1:0-3170 GCA_964482535.1 uncultured Desulfobacteraceae bacterium
TTTTAACGCTGCTCTTTGTGCCTGCCCTTTATAAGGTGTTTTTCAGGGTTAAAATATAACCAAAAAAAATCGTAATAGCGACTTCCCATGGGAGGCAAATGGAATTTACATTTACATTTCTGAAAACATTTCTATACGGACTGTACTATACCGCGCCGTTATTGCTGTCGATTGTATTCACAACTATTTGTCTCGGTCAGATTGTAGGCCATATAGAATCATGGAAGAGGTTTGATGCTTTATACTGGTCTTTTATTACAGCTACCACTGTTGGTTATGGCGATATTCGACCCTCTTATCGGACTTCAAGGGTTTTATCCATCTTTATTGCGCTGACAGGTTTAATATTTACCGGAATTATCGTTGCAATTGCAGTCAGATCGGCATCATATGCTTTTAATATACATGTGGATTTTGTTCCAATAAAGGCAACCATCCAATAATTAATTAAATAGCTATTCCAATATATTTGTAACTCAGAAAATCTAATGAGGAGATCCAATATTATGCTGCAGTATATTATCAAAACCAAACTAACCTGGTTCATGATTCTGTCATTATTAACCATTATCCTTAGCGGTAACACCACTCTACTCAGTGCGGAAGAAGGCTGGCCGAGGCAGATAAAAACATCGAAAGCAGATATTGTGATATACCAGCCGCAGCCGGAAACCTTTGAAGGAAATAAGTTAACAGCCCGTGCCGCAGTTGGTGTAACATTAAAAGACGTTAAAGAACCGGTATTCGGCGCAATATGGATAGATTCCCGTGTGGAAACCGATCGCGATGCTGGAATCGTAACAATAGTGGATATTAACGTTAATAATATCCGTTTCCCTGATGCAACAGACGAACAGGCAGCCAACCTAAAAAAAATACTGGAAAGAGAAATTCCCAAATGGGAGCTGGATATTTCACTGGAGAATTTAACTGCTACTCTCGCTGCCGTGGAGAAAGAACAGGCCGCTGCTAAAAACCTTAAAAATGATCCACCAAAAATTATTTTCAGCCCTGAGCCTGCGGTGCTTCTCAGCTATGATGGGGAGCCGCAATTGAGGAAAATTGAAAATTCCGACATGATGCGTGTGATCAACACTCCGCTTCCTGTTGTTTTGGAAACCTTATCAAAGACATACTACTTAAGCGGCGGTGAGATCTGGTACAAAGCCGAAGATGCCAAGGGTCCCTGGCAGTACATTGACAAGCCTCCCAAAAAAGTGGCAGCGCAGGTTAAAAAGGGTGAAGATATCCGTGCTTCAGCCGGTGCAGCGGATGAATCTAAGAAAATCCCTAAAATATTTGTTTCCACGAAACCGGCAGAGCTGCTGGTTTCTGAAGGAGAGCCCAAATTTTCTCCCATTGGCAGTACTGATCTGCTTTACATGTCTAACAGCGAAAGCGATATTCTGCTGGAAATACCCACACAAAAGTATTTTGTTTTGCTGTCAGGACGCTGGTATACCAGCAAATCGCTGGATGGCGCCTGGAAATATGTGGCTTCTGACAAGCTCCCTCCAGGTTTCTCGAAAATTCCTTATGAATCCGCCAACGGACATCTGCTGGCTTTTGTAGCAGGGACTGATCAGGCAAAAGAAATGGTCATGGATAATCAGGTGCCGCAGACCTCGACCATAAAACGTAAGGACGCAACCCTTAAAGTAATCTATGATGGCGACCCCAAATTTGAGAAGATAAAAGGCACTGAAATGGCTTATGCCGTCAACACGAGTTACGCAGTGCTGAAAATTGAGAAAAAATTTTATTGCTGTCATGAAGCAGTCTGGTATGTTTCCGGCAAACCGACCGGCTCCTGGGCGGTTGCAGTCAAGGTGCCGGGTGATGTTCAGAATATCCCGCCGGATAATCCCCTTTATAATGTCAAATACGTTTATATCTATGATTCCACGCCGGATGTGGTTTATGTAGGTTACACACCGGCCTATATGGGCAGCTATGTTTACGGCCCCTGCGTTGTTTACGGCACGGGTTATTACTACTACCCATGGTGGGGCCCCGTTTATTACTACCCGCGTCCATGCACCTGGGGTTTTAGTGTGCGCTACAATCCCTGGACCGGCTGGTGCTACGGTGTGAGTTACTCCTCAGGTCCTTTCCGCATAACAATTGGATTTGGCGGCGGATATTATGGATGGTATGGTCCGGGGCGCTATCGTCCATACCCCTATCGCAGTTACCGAAAAACCGAAATCAATGTCAACCGCAACATAAATATCAACACGGGCGATATAAATATCGGAGGTCGGAACATAAATAGAGAGCATAATGAAAGAAATATTTACAACCGCAAAGAAAACCGAAAAAAAAATATACAGAGGCCCGGTTCCGGAGACAGAGTGAACCCGAAGGCTGTCAAAAATAAACCCAATAATGTCTATACTGATAAAAATGGCAATATTCATCGCCGTACCGAAAAAGGCTGGGAGAGCCGTGAGGATGGTAAATGGTCGGACAAAAAAACCGTTTCACAGGAACGCGTCAAAAAGCGCCCGGAAAGTGGAAAAAGCAACCGGATTTTTCAGGATAAGCAGAAAATGCAGCCTAAAATAAATAAAGCGCCTTCTCAATTAAACAGGGAGTACCGAGCCCGAGAGCGAGGCAAGAGGCCATCGGGAAGCAGGGGCGGCCATAGACGTCGATAAACAGTCGACAGTCTGTTAGGAAACGCAATTTATCCAATTTCTGCGTTAAAAAATAAATTTAATCCTCGAAATACAACTGGTATGTCTGCGGTTAAATTGATTTTTCGCCTTGAACTTGAAGAAATTATCATTCCGTAACAACCTGTCGATTCGTTTAGTTAATTGAGAAACTAAATTATGAACGGGAGCGTAACAACTTTCCCCTTCATAGAAGGAGATGTTACGCTATTATAAAACCTGCTGATAAGCTTTTATTTTTTTTATCGATTTTTATTACGATATTTTATTTAGGAGGCCATGTGTCTGCGATTGAAAGAAAAACAAAAAAAGCTTCAAATCATTTAGTTAATGAAAAGAGCCCATACCTTTTGCAACACGTCGGGAACCCGGTGGATTGGTATCCCTGGGGTGAAACAGCCTTTCAAAAAGCAAAAAAAGAAAATAAGCCTGTTTTTCTTTCAATCGGCTATGCAACGTGTCACTGGTGTCATGTTATGGCCCACGAGTCTT
>CAYZXU010000187.1:0-3168 GCA_964482535.1 uncultured Desulfobacteraceae bacterium
GAGCCATTTAAGAAAAAAAGTAAGCAAATTGGGGCCGTTTCTATCGTTTTTGCAGCCAGTTAATAATTTTTAAACAGGCTTTAAAAGGAGAACAAACAAGTGAAAGTTATTACCTTTTTTAACAATAAAGGAGGAGTTGGAAAAACAACGTTAGCGGTTAATCTTGCTTCTTACTACAAAATACATTTGGAAAAAAGAATCCTTTTCATGGATTTGGATCCTCAAGCAAATTCGACACAAAGTGTATTAACAGAAGACAAGTGGCTTGAAATCTATGGCCCTAATAATGTTCGACACTCAATTTTTTATTTTTTCGAGGATATTCTTGCTGGTGATTCAACTATAAAAGGAGGAAATATTTCAATCAATCAATCAGATTCTCGGTATTGTTTTGACCTAATCCCAGGACATCCCAAGCTATCTTTCATCGAAGATATTTTTAGTGATGCTTGGAATAAATGTTCTGCAGGAGATCTTGGGGGATTTAGAAAAAGCAATTGGTTAAATTCTATAAAGAAAAAATATAGAGACTCTTATGATTTTTTATTCATTGATCTTGGGCCTTCCTTAGGGGCATTAAATAGAACGGTATTGTTAAACTCAGATTATTTTATTACTCCCATGGGAGCAGATATCTTTAGCATTTTGGGAATAGATAATATTTCTTCTTGGATGGAAGATTGGCAAAATCTCTATAAAACAGGACTCTCTACATTAAAAACAAAACATCAAGCTGAATATATGCCAATGATTAATAAATATCATATTAATTATGAGCCAGACGTAACTACAAAATTTATTGGGTTTTCTATTCAACAGTATGTGACAAAGACGTTTTCAACTGGCCGACGGCCAATAAAAGCATATGATGAAATTATTTCACAAATGCCTTCAAAAATAGTTAAACAGTTAAAAAAATTTATAAAAAATAGTCTTACCGAAGACGATTTACTATTAGGAGATATCCCTTTTCTTTATAGCATCATTCCTTTGTCACAGACGAATAAAGTGCCTATTTTCAATTTGAAGTATAAAGATGGATTAAGAGGGAATCAAAAAACAAGCGTAGAAAAATATTCATTTATGATGAAAAAAATTGCAAATAAAATCAACCTTAATATCGGTATTGATAAATGATTACATGGCCTGAAAATTTAATCGAAGAGTTGGCATATAAAAGAGCTCTATTTGTTTTGGGTTCTGGTATTTCAGCGACATCACAAAATGAAGAAGGAGTAAGACCTAAAACATGGTCTGATTTTTTAGAAGGTGCAAAATTATTAATGGAGAATAAAAATTGTGAAGTCGATTTTGTTGACAAAATGATTACTGAAAAAAATTTCTTGATGGCCCTGCAAACGATTTATGCGGATTGTGAATCAGGAGTGTATTCTGATTTTTTAAAAAAAGAATTTACTCGTCTCAAATTTAAGCCTTCTCCAGTACACCAAGCTATAAAAGAAATTGATTCAAAAATAGTAATCACAACTAATTTCGATAAAATTTATGACAATCTATGCGCTGAAGACGGTTTTGTTATATGTGATCATAAGGATACACAAAAAATTGTTTCTAATATAAAATCACCAGAGAATGTTATCATAAAAGCTCATGGCAGTATAGATGATGTGAATTCAATTATTTTTACTGGTGAACAATACTATACATCCAAAAGGAAATATTCTGAATTCTATAAGTTGTTGGAAGCCCTGTTTTTAACGCATACGGTAATCTTTTTAGGGTATAGTCTAAGTGACCCAGATATAAATTTAATATTAGAAAATATTATTAATTCTAGCAATGTAACGAATCCCCATTATGTGGTTGTAAAAGAAGGAACTCCAAAACAAGTACGAGATCATTGGAAACGAACATACAATATTTCTTGTTTGGAGTATGGTCCATCATATGATAACTTTGAAGAAAATATACTTGAACTAAGAAATCAAGTCCTTAGATTGAAAGAATCCAGGAGAATACCGTAATCCTTGGAGATGGGAATAGTGATATCTCGGATGACAAACTGATTGCCGAAGCTGATAAAGTCTGCAATTTTTCAAACTAATAAAACCGAAAATCATTATTTTTCTTTTTTTTGTAGTATGACAATATATTCCTGTCTCATTGTATTTGCCATACCAACAATTTGTCTTGGAAGCGATCTTACATGGGAGAAGCCCTTTGCGATACCAATTTCCTTGATGATTTTATTTAAACCAGCCACATCTTCTTTAGGGATTTTTAATGCTTTGCTTATCTGACTGTCATTTGTTCCAATAATTATTGTACAAAACCGACCGGATTTTAAAACCCGGTAACATTCAGAAATCACTTTGTCCATATCATCTAAATAGATATGATATTTTTCTTTTAGAGCTTTTCCTCTCATCCCGATCATATTTTGATTTAATTTTGAAATGTCTTTTTCAAAGTACTTTAAATGAGAAAGATCATTTTTTAAATAATCGATGGCAAAGCTATAGGGGGGCGAAAAAATGATCCCATCAATACTATTGTTTTCAATATCAATTTTTCTTGCGTCACCTTGTAGAAGCTTTGTATTAGCAGGTTTAAGTTTTAGATGATTTTTAACAGCGATTATTTTATTTACAGCAACAATATATCGTTCAAGGATAGATCTAAAATACTCTAAATGAGATTTCCTTTTACTTCTTTGAGCGTAACCTTCACTGTCAAGAAAAACTAAGAATACCAAATTGAATATTTTCTCTTTATCAACGGTTTCTGCAAAATTATTATTGTTATAAAATAAGTTTTTCTGAGCATTAAGGTTTTTTGAGCAGGAATTAAACTCCCAAAAAATGCTTTCATATTTGTTGAGAAGATCGTCCAAACAAACTGGAATTATTTTAAGAGAATCACATTTGACTTGTGCCATAAATCTACAAAACGGACTTGCATCTATACCGATTGCATTGATACCCATCAATGAGGCTTCAACGGGAACCGTACCAGAGCCCATCATTGGATCAAGGATTGTTTCACCAGGTTTAATCCCCATTATGTTTATCAGAGCTTTGATCATTTGTGGGTGGAATTTACCCCTATATGGGAAAAGGCCATGGGTAGAATATCCGGTTCGGAATTGATTGTTGATAAAAAATGATTTTAATCTTGATGACGAGTATTCAGGAATTTTAACAGGAT
>CAYZXU010000188.1:0-3127 GCA_964482535.1 uncultured Desulfobacteraceae bacterium
TCAATGATGATAAACTCGTAAAAAGTAAAACCGATGCAGAATATGGATTTTTTTGCAAAGTAAAACTGTTGCCGAAAACTGTGAATGTCGGGTTGCAATTTTAAAATTTTCTTTATAATATAACAAATTTAAATAAATTTTTTTGGTAATTTTAAAATTAACAGATACCGGTAATTAATTTAATGTAAATATTTTATGGAGGTTGCTAAGGATGAAAGAAGTAGTAATAGTAAGCGGGACAAGAACAGCAATAGGAACATTCGGCGGAGGGCTGAAAACTGTTCCGGTTATTGAACTCGGCTCAACTGTAATGAAAGCCGTCCTAAAAAAAGCAGGTTTAAGACCGGTTCCAGGCGATGAGATGCAGGATAATACGCCGGAAAAACTGAAAGGCCGGGGGCTGATAGATCTTGAAAAAAAATCGTACGACTGGGACGATTCTCTTAACCCGGTGGTCATTGATGAAGTAATTATGGGGAACGTTCTCCAGGCTGCACAGGGACAAAGCACAGGAAGACAGGCAATGATCGGTGCTGGAATTCCAAAGGAAACACCAGCCATGACAATTAATAAGATCTGCGGGTCAGGCTTAAAGGCGATTGCATTGGGAGCTGCGTCAATAATGTCGGAGCAGGCTGATGTTGTACTTGCCGGAGGGCAGGAAAATATGAGTCTGGCACCCATGGCTCTTCCAAAAGCTCGCTGGGGACATAGAATGGAGCTTTCCGGCAAGGGCGATATTTATGACCTTATGGTTTTTGACGGTCTGTATGAAATTTTTTACGGTTATCACATGGGAGTCACAGCCGAAAACATAGCCAGCCTGTACGATATAAGCAGAAAGGAGCAGGACGAACTGGGTGTTTTAAGCCATAACAGGGCTCGCAAAGCAATGACCGATGGTCTTTTTGCCCAGGAAATAGTTCCGGTTGTAATAAAAACCCGCAAGGGAGAAACAGTATTTGATACTGACGAAAGACCCATGGATACAAATCTGGAAAAAATGGCAAAGCTAAGACCTGCTTTTGTAAAAGGCGGGACTGTAACTGCCGGCAATGCTTCGGGAATAAATGATGCAGCGGCAGCGGTTCTCATGATGAGCGCTGAAAAAGCAAAAGATATGAATCTTGAGCCGATTGTCAAGATTAAAGCCTTTGCTTCCGGTGGTCTTGATCCTGCCTATATGGGACTTGGACCTGTTTCTCCCATTAAAAAGGTTTTAAAGGACACCGGAATGGCCATACAGGATATTGACATGATTGAGCTTAATGAGGCATTTGCCTCCCAGGCCATAGGCTGTATGCGCGAACTCAACATAGAAGTTGACCGGCCAAATGAACTCGGCAGCGGAATTTCACTGGGTCATCCAATAGGATGTACAGGCGCCCGTCAGATGGTAACAGGCATGTATCAGATGAAGCGCAAGGGTTATGGCACAGGACTGATATCAATGTGTATTGGTGGAGGCATGGGCATGGCCATGATTATAGAAAGATAAAAAAACAGGGCGGAAGTTTTTTTGATAGAGAGCTTCTGCCCTGATCCATGTTTTTTCTTTACTTACATATTGTTGTCTGTTAGATAATAGTATTATGTTTAATATAAATAATAGAATTTAAAAATTCTATTTACAGGAGATAAAATGGATATAAGCAGAAAATTAGGGATACTGGTTTTTTGTGGTGTGCCGGCAATAATAGGAGGCGGTATCCTTTTCTGGATATTTGGAAGCTATGTCCCTGTTTTCATATTTGAGTTTATTCTTTTGTTCTTTGCAGGGAGTTTTTTCAGCTAATTTCAGCTAATTAAGACAGGTTATAAAAAAAGTTAAGGCAATCTGGAGGTGCTGTGGAAAATAAAACTTCCCGTGATATTATTCTATGGTACTTTCTGGGTCTTTTTTTAATTTCCATATATTTGCTCGGCAAGCTTTTTTGGCCATTCATTTCTATTATTGTCATGGCTGCAGTTGTTACAGGCTTTTTCAACCCGTTATATAACTACCTGAATAAAAAAATCAGGCATTCTGCCAGTGCCTCGGTTATAACATGTGGCGTTGTGTTTCTTGTGCTTTTTATCCCTATTGTTTTTTTTGTAGGAGTGCTGGCAAATGAAGCCCATTCCCTTTATATAATGTCTAAAGGGGCTGAAATAAGCAATAAGATTAAAATCCTTCTACAGGGAAGCAGCTTTCTTGAAAAGGCAAATTCTTTTCTTGGAAATTTTAATATCCAGCTTACAGGAGAGGAGCTTAACAAGGCTCTCACTGATCTTGGCAGAATCGTGGGACTATTTATATATGAACAGGCCAGCTCAATTGCGTCAAATCTGTTTAAGCTTGTAATTAATTTTTTTTTAATGCTGCTGGTTATCTATTATCTTTTTCTGGACGGCTCAAAATTCATATCTTTTATTGTTGAACTTTCACCTCTTCCAAAAGAACAAGATGAAAAACTCATAAAAAAATTTAAAGATATGGCCAGCGCCATACTCGTGGGGAACGGGTTTTGCGGATTGATTCAGGGTTTTTCCGGCGGGCTTGTTTTCTATTTTTTTGATCTGAAATCTCCTATAATGTGGGGCGCTATTATGGCTCTTCTTGCATTTTTGCCGATTATAGGGATAGGGATCGTTCTAATTCCTGCTGCAGTTTTTCTTTTATTACAGGGGAAAATAGCATCAGGAATATTTTTTATTGTTTTTTATATTATTCTGTCAGGGGGCATTGAATACATATTAAAGCCAAAAATCGTTGGGCAGAAGGTTAAGATGCACACTCTTATAACTTTTTTTTCCATAATTGGTGGATTAAAGCTTTTCGGAATACTTGGCATAATATACGGTCCCATCATAATAACTGCATTTTTGACACTTGCAGATATATATCATTCAAGTTATCAACAGAAAGTTCATGCAGAATCTTAGAAACGTGGACGAGATAATTTCCACAAGCAGACGCAGAGATTTGGGTCAGGTTTTTTTTCAGAATTAGACAAGGAATATATATGCAAACAGTTATACCATCTATACCATCCGAAATAAGCATAGATCGGGAGATGAAAAAATCGTATCTCGAATATGCCATGAGTGTAATAATAGGAAGGGCTCTCCCTGATGTAAGGGACGG
>CAYZXU010000189.1:0-3091 GCA_964482535.1 uncultured Desulfobacteraceae bacterium
GAACGCTCATAATCTACTGTCCAATTGATCTCGACTTTTTACGAGACCATCAATGATTGACTCCATGCTTGAAAAATCATCCCAATTTTCTGAAGAACAAAGCAGAAAGCTTTTTGAACGTTTCTTTTCAAACAAAGATGAAAAAGAGCTGCAGGAAGTAAGAAACGGGCTGCAATATATAATTGCGACTATTTTTACGGAACTTGTCGACATGTCAGGTCAGACAGAAGATTTCGAATCCACGCTCACCCATTCGCTTGAAAAATTAAGCCAGGACATTTCTATTAGCGAACTCAAAGATATTGTTAATGATATTATCCTGGAAGCCAAAAAAATAAAAAATTCAAACAAAAACATGCATAAAAAATTCAAGGTAATGAAAACAGAGATAGAGGATCTGCAAAAAAACTTTGAACAGGCAAAAACCGAAGCCCGCGTTGATTTTTTAACAGGGCTGCCAAACAGGCAGGCATTTGAAGAAATTTTAAAAAGCCGTATAGATAAAATCTCATCTGAAAATAAAAATTTATGTCTGCTTGTCATTGACATAGATTTCTTTAAAAATTTTAATGATAAATACGGCCACCTCACAGGCGACCAGGTTTTAAAGTTTGTGGCAAACAGGATAAAATATCTGGTAAAAGGCAAAGATTTTGTAGCCCGATGCGGCGGTGAAGAGTTCACCGTAATCTTATCAAAAACGCCGCTTTCCGGAGCTAAAATAGTTGCGGAAAGTATAAGGGCTTCATTTGCAAACAGCAAACTTAAAGATATGTCCAAGTCAAAAGACCTTGGCATTTTAACAGTTTCAATAGGAATTTCAAGCTATAAGCATAACGAATCATTAACCGGTTTCTTTGACAGGGCAGACAAGGCGCTGTACTTTGCAAAAAATACAGGAAGAAACCGTGTGGCAACTGAAGATGACCTTGCAAAGTAGGGGCGGATTCCATATCCGCCTCATCAATATCCGCCAAAAATGATACAGGGCAGAAATAGATTCTGCCCCTACCTACAAAATTTGTAGCTAAATTTTCATTATAATTTTCTTGCCCAGATTAAACCCCAGGATAATATTTTAGAGAGTTTGTTGGAAAAAAAAGAAAGATATTTGCAAGCTATTATAAAATTTGAAAATATTAAAAAAATGCTTAAAAAAAACAATATGGAATCATTAGCTATGCAAGGCATCAAAATTACATCCATTAACAAGGATGAAATACTTGACAAGATAGACCAAATCGACAAAATTCTCTTGTCAGTATTTGGGATATATCGTTGAAAAATGTTCAAAATTTACCTTTCGGTTAAAACGGAGACCGCACACATGTCTGACAAAAAAAATAAAAATCCTGAAAAAGAGGCATGGACTACTGCTTTTTTTATTGAAAATCACCTGGATTACAGCTCCTACCCTGATCATGTGTCTCCTCCTGAACAGGTTAGATTTATTGTTTACACAGAAGAAGAAAAACGCTACTATCCATGCTCTGCCAGGATGTTTGACGCCATTATTAACGGCTCTCATTCAGCTTTCCTCCAGGAAAAATACACGGAAGTGTTTAAAAAAATTCTAAGATTAATTGACTATATGATCAAAGTTCCTGCAGAAAAACTTTATCTTGAATCACTTATAAAGATTAAGTTTAAGCATGAAACAAGAGATGAAATAATGATTCCTTCCCGCCTTGAAAAGCGTCTGTTGGGCATATTTTTAAACCGCACCCAGATCGAAGACCCTTATTATAAGGTAAAAGCTTTAAACAACAGGCGTGTGAGCAATGCACTGGAATCAAAGGCTTTTAAAAAAGCATTAAACAGATTTAATCTTCCTGAAATTTTCTCATCCAACGCAACACTGTCTGAAATAAAACAGAATATTAAAGGGCTTGAATTTAAAAGGCTCCTTGCACTATCATCGGAACCCTCTTTGTGGAAATCGGATATTGCCGCAAATTTTACAGAAAATGATTATCTTAAAATTTTTAACCGCAAATTAACAGGAGATGGCATTAACCATCTGCTTCAATTTACAGGGATCTCCAACAAAAACGGATTTGATCAAAAAAAGAGCAATAAAAAAATTTTATGGCTCACTGACGAAGCAGGAGAAGTTATTGTTGACCTTGCCATAATAGACTGCCTGACTAATATGGGGCATAAAGTCATTATATGTTTTAAAGAAGGCCCCCTTTTCACAAAAGCTGATTATCACGATACGCTGGAAGATGAAACAATCGCAAAAAGACTTGATACTGCATTTTTTATAAGCAATAAGAATCTCAGCAAAAATGAGCTTGTAAACATTTTAAGAACAGATAAAAACATTTTTGTCATTTCAGACGGCACAAGAGAAAATTTAAATTTTCTTTTAACATCAACCACTTTTTCAAGATTTTTCAAAGAGGCTGATTTTATCATCTCCCGGGGCAATGATCAAAAACGCCGGTTATTCAACACCTCCTTTAAATTCACCCAGGATATAATTAATATTTCAACCAATACTGATAAATCCGTTGAAATCATTTACAAACCAAAGCATCCAAAAGCTCTTAAATTTTCCCACAAAGACCTGGAAGCAAAAGCCGAAACAATAATTTGTCAGATGAAAGATGCTAAAAAAAACGGAATGACAGTAATATTTTACAGCGGAATAATAGGGTCGATACCGGGTAAAATCGAAACAGCAAAAAAAATAATGTCCGTTTTTATACAGTTTCTTAAAAAAGAGGCTGCAGGCGCATTCATCATTAACCCTTCTGAATATTATGAACCTGGGATGGATGCAGATGATCTCATGTATATGTGGGAAATCGTGCAAAGAAGCGGAATAATAGACACCTGGAGATTCCAGACGTATAACGATATTGCCAGGGCATTTAAACTGATGGGAAAGCAGATTCCTCCGGAATGGGTAGGCAAAGATGCAACTTTCAGCACAGGATGTACCAAGGAGATGAAAATTGCAGAAGATGTTATCCAAAAGCATCCTGAAATGCAGATTATTGGACCTGCATTTGAAAAATTTATGCGGCGTAATGAGTATGCGGTTGGGAAGATGTTTGATAAGAGGCTCTGCTGACTTATATGA
>CAYZXU010000190.1:0-3007 GCA_964482535.1 uncultured Desulfobacteraceae bacterium
GGCAGGCGCCTCAACACTTAAAATTGCGAACTTATTTCGTCCCCGTTCCTTAGGGTGCCCTTTAGAGCCTGTTTAAAAATTATTAACTGGCTGCAAAAACGATAGAAACGGCCCCAATTTGCTTACTTTTTTTCTTAAATGGCTCTGCTATGCGGCAAAAAAACAAGAAAATTGGCCCTCGCGTCCCCACTTCTTCGGTTAGTCATTAATTTTTAAACAGGCTCTTAGCAACCGGCGGTCTTTGTACCGATTTCTAATCATTTTACCAAGCAGACGATATTTTCTAATTATTTTATTGATATATGGTCATTTTCTATCTATATTACCAGCAGAATAATAATTTTACGAGGATGCTCTATGAAAATAAATGTTTTAGAATCTCGCTCTGCTGGCTATACTTATCTGCTTGAAAATTTCGGGTTGACAGGGATGCCCCATTGGCATACCTCGTTTGTGATGTCTTCAGGAACTCATAGGTCGAAAGTTCAGGATGGAGCTATTAAAGAGATATACCCGACAAGATACTGGCCCGGAAAAAAAGTCGGCGATCATCTTGAGTTTGCGCTGAAATATGACGGAGTAAATTTAGGGTTGCTGGCTCGCATCTTCGAGCACGTTCCCCAGGATGAACTCTCAGAGTTTATTAAATCCAAGCCAACCGGAAAGTACGCACGAAGGATTTGGTTTTTTTATGAGTTCCTGACCGGTAATCAGCTTCCCATCGATGACATTACTTCCGGTAACTATGTCGATGCACTGGAGGCAAAGGAATATTACACAGTTCGAAACGGGGATAAATCCCCACGTCACCGCATCGTCAACAACCTCCTCGGTCCCAAAACCTTCTGTTCGGTCGTCAGAAAAACAGAGAAGCTTTTCAAATTGGATTCCGCTGATCTGTGCAAAAGATGCGAGGAGATTGTCACCGCGTATCCACCGGAACTACTTCGCCGGGCGCTGAGCTACCTCTATAACAAAGAGACAAAGTCGTCCTTCGAAATTGAGCACATAAAGCCCAATGCCTCCCGAACTGAAAAATTCATTACGTTCTTGGAACTTGCCGAAAAAGAGGACTTCTGTGAGAAGGAAAGGCTGATAGAGCTTCAGAATCGGGTTGTTGACCCGCGATTTAAAGACAGCGATTATCGGGGCAGCCAAAATTACGTCGGGCAAACGGTCACCTACCAGAAGGAGATTATACATTTCATCTGTCCAAAGCCTGACGACCTGCCCAGCCTGATGGAAGGCCTGATCGAATCGCATAAGCGGATGAAAGCGGGAAACATTTCTCCGGTTATCCATGCAGCGGTAATTGCCTACGGTTTTGTATTCCTGCACCCGTTTGAAGATGGAAACGGCCGAATCCATCGATTCCTGATACATAACGTCCTTTCGCTACAGAAAATGGTTCCGCGTGGGGTCATGTTCCCGGTTTCGGCAGTCATGCTCAAGAATCCAGCGGATTACGATGCATCGCTGGAGGCTTTCTCGCGGCCTTTACTTCAACTTATCGATTATCGGCTGGATGCAATGGGCCAAATGACCGTCGAAAATGATACCGCCTGCTGGTATAAGTATATGGATATGACAACTCAGGCAGAGGCTTTGTACGAGTTTGTAGCCAAAACCATCGAAGAAGAACTTGTGGAAGAACTCAGCTTTCTGGCCAACTATGATAATACCAAGAAGGCGATACAAGAGATCATTGACATGCCTGACCGCCTGATTGATTTGTTCATCCAGTTGTGCCTTCAGAACAACTGGAGCCTTTCAGCCAGAAAAAGATCCGCTCACTTTGATTTTCTGACCGATGAAGAACTCACGCCCATGGAGCAGGCTGTCAAAGATGGCTACAATCAACCTGACTAATCGATACATCTGAATGATGTAGAGTTTGGTTTCGTAGCGCTTCTGGCTGATGACAACATTAAATCCTGCCCTGCGAATAGTTTCAAGATCGTTGGCAAAGCTCTGAGCAAACTGCCTCGATGAATCCATTTCAAACCGCAGATCGAGATCTCTATGAATCTCACTTCCTGAAATCTGCGGGAGACTTTTGGTTTGTGAAATTGGGTGATCAACGACAATTATTTATTTTTTGTTTGGCGGGGTATAGCGGCGGGATATTTTCAAGCATAGCGTTACATTATTTGCATCTTAGCAATCCTTTCCAGTAATCTGGCCGAATTAGAAATGTTCAGAAGGCCCGATCATGAAAACTTTTCAGTTTGAAAAAAATCGGCCCCAGCTTTTCCTCATGCCAGTCTGCCTCGTCGATGATCGCCCTGGTGCCGCCTTCTGTGGCCAGCAAATCAATCTCCCGGAAATCCTTTTCAATCTTGCTGCGTTCTTTTTCAGGCAGCGCCAGCCAAGCATCATAAACCGTTTGGATCTTTGTTTCCTTGAGTTCCGCAAACTTTATTTCTGCCAGCACTCCTTTTTTTCTGAAATATTGCTCAAGCAGTCTGTTCGGCGCCTGTCGGAAAAAACTTTTTTGATTGTACTGTCGAGCCATAAATCACTCCTTTTTTCTTCCTTTCCTGCTTTTTCTGCCCTGCTCGATTTGCTTCACTTCCTCAACCGCTTCAAGGAAATGTTTTTTTAGTCATAAATCTTTTCAGGTGTATTTTTAACAATGTTTTTAATCTGCTTATATATTTTTTGTCTTTTATTTGCCATTGGTTCTGGAATATTCAAAACTTCTATACAGTTCTTTTTTCGTTTGAAATAGATCGAAAAATATCCACTTTGGTTTCCAAACATTTTCTTAATAACAGATCGTTCACACCTATCTCAAACCAGCTGTTGGGCTTTTGGTAAAAATCTAACCCTCTACCAATTTTGACCAGCCAGCCGTTATCAAAGTAAATCTCTCTATCATGCATATTAGGGTCTAATTTAATATTCAGGACAATATCAATTTCAAGAAGGCTTTGTTTTAGTTCATCCAGACTATCCCGCATTTCAGATATGTTTGTTTTTTCATCATAGCTTGTGATCAGGTTTA
>CAYZXU010000191.1:0-2993 GCA_964482535.1 uncultured Desulfobacteraceae bacterium
TGAATACGGGGTTCATAGCAATCAAATCGGCCAGTGGAAGAAAAAACTGATTACTAAATCAACAGAAATTTTTTCGCAAAACTAAAGGCTGTGATGCAAAGGCCTATGAGGCTGAAAAAGATCATCTATTCCCCTATGTGTCAGGGTAGTTGCCGCCTCAATTGAACAAAAAACCCCGAAATCCTTATCAGAACTCGGGTTTTTGGTTGTTACAGGATTGTACTGTATTATGTTTTGGTGGAGATGAGGGGAATCGAACCCCTGACCTCGGCATTGCGAACGCCGCACTCTCCCAACTGAGCTACATCCCCATAACCTTTTTTTTATCATAACATTTAAAAATGGTCAATCTAAAAAAAACTTGTATATTAAATTATCAAATAGTAGAAATCATAAAATTAATATTCAAACTACATTTTTTTAAGGAGAGCTGAATGGACAGCGGAATAGTATTAAAAGATGCATTTAAAAAATTTACCGTGGATCAGGATAAAATTCTGCCGCCTGAAGTCACAGTTAAAAAAATAAAAGATAAACTTGAAAAAATCGGTCTTAATATTCTTGAGCGCACTGAAAGAATCGATAATGGCAGATTAAATATACCGGTATTTTTCAGCTATTGTGGAAAAGATGCGATCAATATCATGGGGTCAAAAAAACAGATGGGAAAGGGTGCTACTCCAACGCAGGCTGAGGCCAGCGCTGTTATGGAGCTTGCAGAAAGATTCAGTTTTTTCAGTTTCAAAAACAGAAATCCCAATTTTTTTTCAGAAAAATATATTAATATAAAGGAAAAAGCCATGGACTTTGATATGATCGCAAAGTCTGTGCATGATAATTCAGATGATCTTGATTTGACAAAAGATATCTTCGAAAATTTAACATTAAACTGGACACGAGGGTATAACCTGACAAGAAATCAGGAGACCCTTGTCCCTTTTAACTGGTTTTTTGCTATTAATGAGTTTAATGGACCTTCGGCAGGCAACTGCGCGGAAGAGGCTATTTTGCAGGGAATATGCGAGGTAGTGGAGAGGCATGTTTCATCAAAAATCAGCCAGGACAGTCTACAGGTGCCGGTAATTCAGCCTGATTCAGCAACAGATCCAATGGTTGTTGAAATGCTGCAAAAGTATAATAATGCAGGCATTAATCTATATATTTCAGATTTTTCTCTTGATACAGGCATCCCCACTGTGGGTATTTTGGCACATGACCCGTCAACTTTTCCTGAAAAAAGTGAAATAGTATGGACCGCAGGAACAACACCTGATCCTGAAAAGGCGTTAAGCCGCGCTCTGACCGAAATAGCCCAGCTTGGCGGAGATTTTAATACCGGCTCCAACTATATGGCAAGCGGTCTTCCCAAATTTTCCAACATGTCGGAAACCGGATTTATAACAGCAGGACAGGGAAAAGAGATCTCAATAAAGAGTCTGCCGAATATTTCAGATAATAATATAAAGGTGGAAATTGAAAACTGCATATCTGCTCTTCAGGCAAAAGGCATGGAGGTCATAATAGTAGATACAACGCATCCTGTGCTCAATGTACCTGCATTTTATACAATTATACCTGGAGCACATTTTAGGGAAAGGGCTGCAGGAACCAGTGTTGGAATGTTTTCTGCTAAAATTATAACTGAAACAAAGGAACCGTTTAAGGCCTTTTTTGAACTTGAAAAAATCGATAAAAAACTTGGTGGCAGGTATTATATAAAATTTTATCTCGGAACATGCTGTCTTGAAATGGGAGACCCTGCAGCGGCATTGAGATATTTTGCCGCAGCCCTTGACCTTGAACCTGCCAGAGAGGATATTGCCAGCATCTATTCCTACATGGGGAGCTGCTTAAAGGATATGCGGGAATATCGCAAGGCTATTGACATGTTAAAAAAAGGTGAAAATATAGATAGGCAACGAACCGATATATATAATTTAAAAGGTTTTTGCTACTTTAAATTAAAAGAGCATGAAAAAGCGATTTCATGTTTTAAAAAAATAATAGCCCTGGATCCTGGCTCAGCAATAGACTATGCCAACATAGCTTCCAATTACAGGGACATGGGGAAAAAACCGGAAGCTGTCAGATATTATGAAATGGCGCTTGCAATAGATCCTTCGATAGATTTTGCCATAGAGAATCTTGCAAAAATCAGATAAAAAACGGTATCCTTCAAATTTGGTTTACACTTTAATTTCTGGCTCCCATCTTCATGGGAATGACAGGCAGAGGCAAAATTTGAATTATTACTTCAGGCAGAAAAAAGTATATCCCCTATCTGGTCGATATTTTTTTCAAAACTGGATATATCAGTTTGATTATTCCAGGTTAACTGGCCAAGACGCGTGTTTATAAAACTGCATTCCGGCTTAAGCTGTTTTTTTGCTATATTTATGTTTTTTGAATATAAAAAAATAAAATTTAAACCCATATTATCCATCAAGGCAGTTTCCAGGTGCAAAGAAAAACCAGGGTCAAGGCATTGCAGCCCAAGATAGCTGTCTGTTATTATTGCGAACCAGTTTCTCCCAGGTTTTGCAGACTCTTTTAATCTATCTTCAAAGGCCTCTTCTAAAATTAATCTCAGCGGCTTGCAGTTAAGATTGTCAAAACTGTATGAACCATCTTTGGCTTCACTTATTCCTTCACCGAGGTCGATCAATTCAATGCGATTTATACAACCGTGAGATTCTATCTCCAATCGAAATGTACCGTATCTCGCGGATTTATTCTTTTCAAAAGATAAAAAAACATGATCAAAGATATTGCTTACAATATCCATTACCGATTTTCTATTTCCCTGTTTAAAATTATCTGCCCAGGATAAAGCATCTGTCAGCATTTTATATTCAGAAGTATCTTCAAAGGTCTCATCATTATGGTTCTGAAGATCTGTTATATCTTTTTGGGTAAAAGGGATTAGCAAAGATTCTTCAGCAAACTTTTTGCATTCATCAAAAGAGGAGTAAATTCCCTGGCTTCCTTCCGGA
>CAYZXU010000192.1:0-2928 GCA_964482535.1 uncultured Desulfobacteraceae bacterium
TTGTGTGAAAATAACCAGGGCTGAACAGATCGGAATCAGGGTCAAGGGAGCGCTGTGCATCCAGAGGTCTGTGCACCATATACTCCCATTCCGGTTCTAAAACAAATGAGCCCCTGTCAGCTTTTATATTAATCTGCCTGTCCTGATGTGGAGAGAATATAAACCCCTTTGAATTCGGTTTTACTGAAGCCGAAAAAATATTTTCAAGGCCAAGATACGCCTTTGTGGTTTCATGAAAACTTCTGTCTTCAATATCAGGTCTTAAAATCAGCTTAACCTCTTTTTCGTCATTTAATTTTTCTTTACCTTTGCCGGGGCATCGATAAAAAAGCATTCGAACAGCATTCTCTTTGGGAAGCATTTTGATACAAATTTTAAGAAGAACATATTCGCCCTGGCCTGAAGGCACGAGAAAGTCCCAGAATCCTCCGGAATCATAATCAAAGGCAAATGCATCAAGGCAGTCTTTATTTATATCCTGTGAATATCCCTGGAATACAAGCCATGCCCTGCAGCGAGTGAACATTACTCTTCTGTCTTCGGGAAATTTATCATTAATATTTGCGGCAAGCAGGGCATCGTATCTGCTTTTTAGCTCTCCCCATCTTGAATTCGCCCGAACCATTGCCCCCCGTCCGTTTGTGTCAAGGAACGAAAGAGAATAGTCAAGCACCTGCTTTCTATTAAAATATCTTTTTATACCTACATTTTCCGGTCTGGCAAGCAAGAGAAGTTGGGCTGTAACGTGCTCACATTCTCCAGGCTCATATACTGCAAGATCAAGCAGAATCTTGCGGTGGCATTTACCGGCATGCAAAGGAGAAAAAAGAACAAAAAATTTTCCATCCGCTCCCGTAAGGCTGTCTTCACCTGCAAGCACTTTGGAATCCTGCACAATTCGCGCTCTAAAAGGAAAAATTGCACAGATTAGAAAAAAATGGTCATGGGGTATCATGACCTCCCTAGTCTTGTCCCGGGGAAATTGCCATGTGACAACCCTGCTTTCATCAGAGAAGTTGTTTAAAGCGCGGCAAAACTCTTCAGGGCTGCGCCAGAGCTTTCTGGCGGCCGCATCAGGGTCAAACGCTCTTGTTTCTTCAATTTTATTATAAAAAAGAAATACCTCCAAAGCCTTTGCGCGCATTAACTGTCTTGTTATCCTTGCAGGAATTACAAATTTTTCTGATTTATTATTGGAAATCAGCTTAATATCATTCATGTCAGGAGAAAGGCAGAGAACCTGACCTGGATCAAGAAAAAAGTAATGCTGCATACCGGAAACAGAGACACTTATTTCTTTGCCTGTAATAAGGTCAAAAAAAACCGGTTCATTCATGCCGGTTTCCATATAATTCCAGGACCCTCTTGTTTTATTTTTGCAGTCCAGATTTGCCAGAACAAGAAGTTTCTTGCCCGAGGGAATGTGATGGCGCAACAGAACTATAAAATTCCCCTCTCCTTTTTGAATCATTTGGGTTGTGGTTTTATCAAAAAAAGCAGGATGTTTTTTAAGAATGCCGGTTAAACGGCATATATGTTTTACCTGGTTTGGAACAGCTCCCCAGTTAAGAGAAGGGGAATCATGCACATTTATCTTTTCATCGGCATACCATTCAACGCCGTTTGCAAAACCGAATGCACCGCTATGTGAAGAAAGAGCGCATAATGCTGTCCGCATTCCGGCATATACGATGGAGTCTGCTGCAAGACGATTATTATCATGTGTTTCTGCAAAATGAACCATCAGGCCATCTTCATCAGAAAATTTCATGGCTTCGGGGAGATAATGTTCAATCTCGCTGCGATCATAATTTTGAAACAGTTCCGAATATGCCCAGTTAAAGCCAGCTTTGTTTAAAAGGCTTCTCGTTACGGAAATCCTTCCGCCTAATCCTTCAAGGAAAAAAATAGTTTCAGGATACTGCTCTCGCACAATGGCAATCATATACTTCCATGCAGGTTGCGGAATCATGTAACCGGCATCGCACCTGAAACCATCCACGCCCCTGCGGCACCATGTGAGAAAAATATTTGCAACGTGAAACCAAAGTTCTTTTTTTGTATAATCAAGACGGGTCAGGTCTTCCCATCTGACCCCCCATGCGCCAGGAACCTCTATATGGCCTTCAGGGCCACGGACGAGCCACTCGGGATGAGTCTCGTGCAATCTTGCTCCCCATCCTGTATGATTAACAGCAATATCTATAATTATTTTTGCACTTCTTTCGTGAACAGCATCTACAAGTTCAATAAACTGCTCTAATGGGGTGGCTTTAGGATCAAATTCAGCCTGGGCAGAATCCACGGCAGTGAAGCTTAGTGCCGCAAAAGGGCTGCCGAACCGCCCCATCCTGCCAAAAGTTGTGGGTGTGGGATTCACAGGAAGCAGTTGAATAATTCTGCAGCCAAGCCTTCCGATTATAAAATCGAGCTCTTTAACCAGGTCACGAAAGGTTCCTGATGGTGGGATTACAGTATACCCAGCGCTGTCAAACTCCTTTAACAGGGGAGTTAAGTGCTTGACGCCATCTCCACTTTTGTTATAACCAAACTGCCTTACAAAAGCATTATAAATGATATTTGATGCACAGGTATGAGCAGGTTCAACATTGATTGTTATATTATCCCCTTCAGGCCAGACCGGACCGGCAGCGCCTTCTTTTATAAAAAGGCATTTGGCTTCAAAATGACCTGTCTCACATAATGGCAGAACAGCTTTAAATAAAAATTTGTCAACCTGTTCCATGGGGATGTCAAACCAGTCTCTCCCGAGATGAGGTTCCCTGTCTGCAATCTCTCTGATTATTTCATTCCTTATAACTCCTGCATGACCGATATTGGTTCTAACCCATGCGTTTCCTGTCTCTTTTTTCGACAAAGACAGGGTAAAGGTTTCCGTATCTCCGCGAAACCTGAGAAGTTTTGTTC
>CAYZXU010000193.1:0-2861 GCA_964482535.1 uncultured Desulfobacteraceae bacterium
GGTAAGAATCTGTCTTTAACAAAAAAAGACAATAAAATTATTCCTGTCCTGGGAACGTCTGAATTGATAAATGTGAAGCAAAGAATGAATGTTTTTAAAAATAAATATGGGCCAAGGTTCAAAGAAATGAAGCTTGCTGATTTTATCCGAACAAGAAAAAAATTTTCAGAAGATGTACATCTTTTGGTTCTTAGAAGTGTTGAAATAGATAGCTATTTAGAAACAGCGCCCGAAACTACTCTGCGTTTAATTCATGACACGCTTAAACGTATCCGTGTAGCGATACACAAGTTGAAAGGACTGGGGTTTAATGAAGTTGTCATTGCAACGGATCATGGGTTTTTTCTTAATACGCAAGCAGAAGCAGGCGATGTTTGTGCAAAACCGCAAGGGAATTGGATATTCATTCATGATCGCTTGGCATTAGGTGATGGCGTTTCAGATGATGCAAACTTTGTTCTGCCTGCGAATCAAATAGGGATAAGGGGTGATTTTAAACAAGCAGGAGGACCCCGAGGTTTGATCCCATACCGGGCAGGAGAACTATATTTTCATGGAGGAGTGTCCCTTCAGGAATGTATTGTGCCTGTAATTACAATACGCCTCAGTAAAAAATCGCCGGAACAACAAAAACCAAAGATAAAATTATCATACAAAAACGGTGCTAAGTGCATAACCACACGTTTGCCGGTAATTAATGTTCATTTTGATAAAAAACAAATGAGTCTGCTCCCCGACAAAAATGATATAGAACTGCTGATTGAGGCTCATGATAAAAAAGGCAATGTAGTAGGTGAAACTATGGCTGGTGGAGTGACAAACCCTGCAACTGGTACAATCATGATTAAACCTGGAGATCATATAAAGGTGACATTAAGAATGCAGGTAGAGTATGAAGGGACTTTTGTTGTTAAAGTAATAAACCCATCAACTTTTACAGTTTACTGCAAACTGGAATTAAAAACTGATTATGTGGTGTAGCTTATGGACAAATTAGACAAAAAATTAATATCTGCCTTTGAAGGCAGGGTTGTTCGAAAAGACCTTTTGCATAGAATTAAAAAAGGCACCAATATTCCTACCTTTGTACTGGAATTTTTATTAGCCCGCTATTGTGCCAGCGATGAGCCTGCTGAAATACAGGCAGGCATGGAAGCTGTATTGGCTACGATCCAGGATAACTATGTGCGTCCGAATGAGGCAAATGCCGCTCAATCAAAGGTCGCCACAAATGGTAAACATCGATTTATTGACAAGATCCATATTCGATATGTTGAAAAAGAAAAGCGCCACTGGGCATCTCTTGAAAATTTCAATTCACGGAGAATTGCAATTGGAGAAAAGTTTTATCGTGACAATGACCGTTTATTGGAAGGCGGCATATGGGCTGAAGTAACTGTTGCTTATAATGAATTTGATGAAGACAATTACGCCTTTTTAATTGATGAATTACGTCCCATTCAACTAAGCCGTTTTGATTATAAGCGTTATGGGAAAGGTCGAAAAGAGTTTACACGCAATGAATGGTTAGATATTATTTTAAGATCACTTGGCTTAGAACCATCAAAAATATCTGATAGATTAAAATTTCATTACATTGCCCGCCTGGCACCTCTGGTAGAGGCAAATTTCAATTTTATAGAGCTTGGCCCAAGGGGAACGGGAAAATCTTACTTCTTCAGTGAATTTTCACCATACTCAACATTGATAAGCGGAGGCCAGGCAACAAAAGCAGTTCTTTTTTATAATAATGCTCGAAAAAAAATGGGTCTGGTTGGATTTTGGGACACTGTTGCTTTTGATGAAGTAGCAGGAATAAAGATTAAAGATCCAGATACTGTCCAAATCATGAAAGATTATATGGCCAATGGTCGTTTTTCCAGAGGTGTAGAAGTGATCGCCGATGCCAGCATGGCTTTTGTCGGCAATATTGATCACTCTATTAAACAGATTGTGCGATCAAGCGATTATGATCTTTTTCTGCCGCTACCCAAAGAATTTGACCTGGCAATTATGGATCGTTTTGCCTGTTATCTACCTGGCTGGGAAATGCCTAAAAACACCACTGAATATCTGACAAACAATTATGGATTTATTACCGATTATATTGCCGAAGCATTTCATTACCAGTTGAAGCATGTAAATAAATATGAAGAGGTTAATAACCATGTCCGCTTAGGCAAATCAATTGAAGGACGTGATGAAATTGGTATTAAAAAGATTTTGTGTGCGTTTCTCAAAATACTTCATCCGATTGACAAACCAACTGATGAAGAATTTGATGAATATGTCGCCTATGCTGTTGAGGCCCGGCGTAGAGTAAAAGAACAGATGAATAAACGGAAGCCTGATGATGAGTTCGCAAATATAAATCTTTCATTTTTCAATGCAAAAAATAAAGAAATTATTGTTTATTGCCCTGAATCAAAAGAAATCAAAGCAACCCAGCAACCGGCTCGTAAAAAACTTGATTTGGAAATACAGGATGATTCTTCGGCTACACAGAAAAAAAAGGATGCCCATCAAAAAACAATCGAGCCTCAAGAATCTGAAGTGCCGCAAGTTTTACCTCAAACTATTGTTGAACCTGATAATAAAAATGTTGCGTCTGAACAAGATTTACAGGAACAGCACTACACGATATTCTATGATGATACAGGCTATAACTATGAAACGATTATAGGCGATTATTTTAAGGGGGCCAAAGAAGTTACGGTGGAAGATCCTTATATCCGGGTAACACACCAAATACAAAACTTTATCCGTTTTTGTGAAACAATAGCTAAGCTTTCAACAATCAAAAAAATAAACCTGATCACAAGCTATGATGAAAAAACAAACATATCTGAAATGCGGGATAG
>CAYZXU010000194.1:0-2851 GCA_964482535.1 uncultured Desulfobacteraceae bacterium
ATGGCATCTATATCTTCCTGAAATCCCATATTGAGCATTTCATCTGCTTCATCAAGAACCAGATATGAGACTCTGGAAAGCTTTGCTATTTTTCTATTAATAAGATCAAGCAATCTCCCTGGTGTTGCCACAATTATCTGAGCGCCTTTTTTGATCTGCTTTCTCTGGTTTTCAATGCTTGCTCCACCATAAACGGCAGCAACCTTTGCACCTTTTATATATTTGCATAATTTTTTAATATCATCTGAAATCTGCAAACAAAGTTCCCTGGTGGGGCAAATCACCAGGCCTTGAGTATATGGCAGTTCAAAATCAATTAGCTGGATCATGGGCAAACTAAAAGCCGCTGTTTTACCTGTTCCTGTCTGGGCAAGCCCTACAAGATCCCTGTCCCCTCCAATAATTTCAGGAATTGCATCTGTTTGGATGGGCGTTGGTTCAACAAATCCGAGCTCATTAACCGCCTGTAATAATTCGTCAATTAAATCTAAATTTTCAAAACTCATATTTTTCAGTCTTTCTAATAATTTTAAATAGTTATAAATGGAGAATTATAACACGCGTAAAACGCTAAGGCAAACATTATATTGATTTTTGTATCTGATTTTTTATTGCCTTTAATTCTGTTTAGCGTTACATATCAAGCAATATTTACCCCACCGAACAGCTAATTATGAGCAGTTTAAAAATAAAAAATTTTTATTTTAATGGAATAGGCCCTCTGAATATTCTACTTGAAGAATCGGAATGCATGGGGATAACCGGTCCCTCTGGGGCAGGCAAATCTCTTTTTCTAAGGGCTGTTGCTGATATTGACATGCACACAGGTGAAATCTTCTGCGGAGATGTTGAATCTGAAAATCTTTCAGGGCCTGAGTGGAGAAAAAAAGTTGGGCTGCTTCCTTCAGAAAGCAGTTGGTGGTTTGATTACGTTGGTGAGCATTTTGATAATATTGAGTTTGAATTTTTTAAGTCCCTGGGTTTTAATAAGGGTGTATTAAAATGGCAAACCAGCAGGCTGTCAAGCGGTGAACGTCAGCGTCTCTCTCTCCTGCGTTTGTTGTCTAACCGTCCTGAAGTGCTGCTCCTTGATGAACCCACTGCTAATCTTGATTCTGAAAATAGAGGGCGGGTTGAAAAAATTGTGACGGATTACCGCATAAAAAACAGGGCATCAGTTCTATGGGTCAGCCATGACATTGATCAGATAAAAAGAATGGGCGACCGATGTTTTATCATCAATAACGGAACATTTACCCAGATATAAGGTTTGAATTTATGCAAATTGTATCACTTTCGCCTTTTGACCTGTTCATGGCTTCCCTTCTTTTGTTTATTCTTGCGTTTCTTTCAGCAAGAATGAGATTAGAGTTATCAGGTCAGATAATTATTGCAGGACTGCGCACCACTGTGCAACTGCTTTTAATCGGGCTTGTTCTAAAAGCCCTGTTTGCCCATGTTAATATTGCACTGCTGGCCTTAATTGCGCTTGTAATGCTGCTTGCCGCCGGTCGGGAAATAATTGCGAGGCAAAAAAGGAAACTGACAGGCTGGTGGGGTTACGGAATAGGTCTTTTGTCGATTTCCATCTCTTCTTTTTCAATAACAATGTTGGCACTCGCTGTAATAATCGACAACAAACCATGGTATGAACCCCAATACTCCATACCTCTTCTTGGAATGTTGATGGGCAACACCATGAATGGAATTTCGCTGGGTCTTGATCGTTTGTATCAGACCACATGGGAGCAAAAAATGGTTATCGAGGCACGTCTTATGCTGGGGCAGAAATGGACCAAAGCCATAGAAGATATAAGACGCGAGAGCATACGAAGCGGCATGATTCCCATTATAAATTCAATGGCTGTTGCCGGAATCGTCAGTCTCCCGGGTATGATGACCGGCCAGATACTTGCGGGGAGTCCGCCTGTTGAAGCTGTCAAATATCAAATCCTTATAATGTTCATGATTGCCGGAGGAACCGGTCTTGGGACAATGGCGGCAGTCTGGATAGCCTCCCAGAGGCTTTTTGACCGGCGCCACAGGCTGAGGCTTGATCGTTTAAAAAGCAAATAGTATCTGAATAAAAAACTCACATTCTCGAAAATTTTCCCCAGGAGGAAGTTTTTGTAAAAGGCTTTCTTAATGAAAAGTGGGAGTTTTTCCTTTTTTGCCAAGCTCGCGCAAGGCAATTTCGATGTTAACATCACATCTTTTTGCTTCAATACCTATTCCATATTGCAAAAAAACCTTTTTTGATTTTTTATAAAGAGGAATAGCTTCTGTTTGTTCGCCTGTCTCACAAAGGGCATTTGCAAGGTTTAGTCTGCACTTTGCAGCGTCAACCTCCATGCCGTGCTCCAAAAATATTTTTCTCACCTTATCGTATACTGGAATAACTCTTTTATGGTCGCCCATCATGCAGAAGGCGTTGGCGGCATTCAGGTCGCACTTTGCCGCTTCAATCTCGTTGTCGTGAGCGATAAAAACATTCTTTGCCTTTTCATAATATATTATGGCTTTTTCCTGTCGACCGGTTTCAAAAAAAATATTTGCCATATCCAGATCACACTCAGCCATATTAAACTCCAAACCATAATCGCTGTAAACTTTCCTGGAATTATTATCAAGGGCAAGAGCCTTATCAAACTCTTTTGTTTTGCGGAGGCATTTTGCGGAATTGAAATCACAAGTTGCAACATCAACCACAAATTCGTTTGAATTATATATTTTTCTTGCTCTTGCGAATATGACAAGTGCCTCTCTGAAACCTCCGGCTTTATAAAGCGCTCTGCCAATATGAAAAAATTGTGCGGCTATATCTATATCTATATCGTAGGCTTCTTTAACT
>CAYZXU010000195.1:0-2757 GCA_964482535.1 uncultured Desulfobacteraceae bacterium
AAGCGGCTGCAAGGTTCAACCATGCATATTCTAAATATATAATTGTAAATAAAATACCTCCTATGGACATTAGTGATTTGACTAGTGATGAAGATAGCGACTATCTTGGTGCAAATCCTACTGTTCGCGAAAATATTGGTGACTTTGATGTAAAATGGGAAAAAGGCATTACTGGTGGTGACGCTGATACGCTTGTCATAACTGTTATCACAATGGGAGAGGTAGATGGAGATGGAGGAATTGATATATCAAATTTGAATTGTGTAAAAGAAATTACAGGCGTTACATGGGGAGAATAATTACAGGTCTCATTTGATATACACCGGCACCATAATTTTTCACAAACCGCTTGTTAACAGGTTTTTATGTTTTATACATAAAAACCTATTCGGCCCATAAAATAATGATTGACTTAATTCATTTAAGGTAGTATGTTAGTAGTATGAAAACTAAGACATCTATCACACTATCAGTCGAGGTGCTAAAGGCTATTGATTTGTACATCGGGGAGTTCAAAAGCCGATCTGCGTTTTTAGAAACCGCGGCACGCCAATTCATTGTCCAATTGGAACGAAAAGAAACTGAACAGCGTGATTTGGAGATCATCAATCGCCATGCGGATTCGCTCAACGCTGAGGCGGAGGATGTACTTACTTATCAGATTCCGCTGTGAGACGCGGCGAGCTTTACAGAGTCAGGCGACCTTCATCGCGTGATCCCAAAAAGTTTCGTGTGTTCGTCATTGTCAGCCGCCAGGTTCTGATTGATTCCCGATTCTCGACAGTTATTTGTGCCCCTGTTTACACGGCTTATGATGGCCTTTCAACCCAAGTTGCCGTCGGAATCGACGAAGGACTGAAGCATGATAGCGGCATTCACTGTGACGAACTCATCAGTCTGCCGAAATCCATGTTGACAAACTACGTCGGCAAACTCTCTCCCGAAAAACTTCACCTTCTTAGGAAGGCTCTAAAAATTGCTCTGCAACTGCACTAAGAACAGGAAGGCCGAACCATCTGCTGCACTTGACCGCAGAAGCCGTGCCGCTTTAGAGTAATTGTTTTTTTACAACAGTTCATCATTTTTTTGATGGCTCTAATTTAATAGTCTTTGATTATGCTTTTCAAAAGAAAACACAAAAAACTCCTCAAAACGCAATCAAGACCGCTGAAGGACGAAAAAGAGACTATTTCAAAAGGAGGATAAGAAATGAGTGATCTACAAAATTATATTGCAAAACGTAAAGTTAGAGACTCAGACTTTGCCAAAGATTACGATAAAGGCTATAAGGATTTCAAGATTGGAGTAATGCTCAAAATTGCCAGAGAAGAATCCGGTTTTACACAGGAGCAGCTTGCCAAAAAGTTAAAAACGAAAAAATCAGCGATTTCACGCATTGAAAATCATGCTGAGGATATCAAATTATCAACTTTAGATAGATTTGCTCAAGCATTAGGTAAAACGCTTCTTGTCGAAGTAGCATAAGATTGACAGCGAACCAGCCAGTACACCTGACACCAAAAGCCAGCGCGTTTTTAGCCTTTGCTATTTTTAGTATAAACGTCGCTTTTGCCAAGTCATCATTAGCTTTTGTGGCTGGTTATTGCAGCCGTTCTCTCCAACCCAATAACACCTCATTGACTTACAGACAAACAAAGGTTATATTGTAATACAGCGACACACATAGGAGGGAACGAAATATGAGTACCGCATTGTCAGTCAGGTTGCCGGATGGTTTGGCAAAAGAACTTAATAGTATTGCTTTAGCTACGGAAAGATCTAAATCTTTTCTTATACAAAAGGCTCTTGAAAGTTATTTGCAAGACCAAGCAGATTTACAAGTTAGTATAGATCGACTTCGAGATACATCTGATCCTATATTATCAATTGAAGAAATGAGAGAAGAGACTGGCTTATAAAATCACATTTAAAAAATCTGTTACTAAAGATTTGAAAAAAATAAATCGCTCTGATGCCGATAGAATTCTAACAAAATTAATTACAGAACTTTCTGTAAATACTGATGAGTATCCTGAATTGCAAGGTCAATTTGCCGGATTACGAAAATACAGAGTCGGTAATTATCGTATTATTTATGCAATAATTGATGATTCTGTATTAGTTCTTCGAATTCAACACAGAAAAGATGTATATAGAAAATGAGAGAACCAGCGGGTGAACCGGACAGCAGAAGGAGCTGTTTCTCTTAAAGTTTTTTTTAATGCCTGCAAAAAAACGTAATTTGGTACACGCTGGCGCGTTGTGGTTTCTTGATCGTTATATCGATTATTAAGGATGTAAGATATGACAGCATTAGCTGAAAAAATTTATGAGCAAGCTCTTGATCTTCCAATAGATGATCGATTAATTTTAATTGACAAACTACTCCATAGCACAAACTTACCTGCCCAATCAGAGATTGATCAAGCATGGACAAAAGAAGTTGAACTTCGATGCCAGGAACTTGATAATGGAAAAGCCAGACTTATTCCTGGAGAAGAGGTTTTTGAAAAAATCAAACCATAAAAGGCTCTCCTCCTGCTATGTTTAAAACTAACATGTTTAAAAACAACATCGGCTTTACCCTTCTCGAAGTTACGGCTGTTATTGTTCTTATTGGAATAATAAGCGCTGTTATTATCAGCACTTATACTTATAAAAATACTAATCTTGTTTCCAGCGTCGAAGTTTTAAAAACAGATCTTCGTTATGCCCAGTTAAGATCAATGAATTCAGAAAGTGTCTGGGGCATAACCT
>CAYZXU010000196.1:0-2710 GCA_964482535.1 uncultured Desulfobacteraceae bacterium
TTCTTGTTTAAATATTATGTTTTGATAAGATTATAGCAAATTAAGAAAGCAAGTTAAATAAAAAAATAAACATAAAGATTATTATATGAAACATGGATTTTTTAAATACAGTATCATAATTTTATTTTTTATTATTTCCTATGTTATAGCCCATGCCGATGAAAAAAAGGATTATCCTGTTCCTGTGATGGTAAGTATACAGCCACTGGCATATTTTGTTCAACGTGTCGGAGGAGACCGAATTTTTGTTTCGGTTCTTGTCCCTTCCGGGAGAAATCCGGCGACATATGCCCCTGCCCCCTCTCAGATTTTGGCACTTTCGAAATCAAAAATAATTTTTATAGCAGGAGTCCCTTTTGAAAATAGCCTGATGCCAAAAATCAAGACAGGATCAGGTCATATCAGGGTCATTGATACACGTTCCGGAATCCGGCTCAGAAAAATGGAAGGGGAACATCATAATGATAAATCCGATGGATATGATCCACATATATGGATGAGTCCCGTGCTTGTAAAGACTCAGGCCAAAACGATTTATGATGCTCTTGTCACCATCGATCCTGACGGGAAAGCCTTTTACAGGGACAATTTAAAATTATTTATAAAAGATCTTGAAATGCTTGACGCTAAAATCAGCGATGTCCTATCAAATGTAAAAGGTGAGACAATCTTTGTTTTTCATCCTGCTTTTGGATACTTTGCAGATGCATACGGACTTAAACAGATGTCGGTTGAAATTCAGGGAAAGGCTCCAAAGGGTAAAGCACTTTCAAGTTTTATAAAAAAAGCAAAAAAAAATAATGTCCACGTAATTTTTGTTCAGCCGCAGTTTGATCAAAATTCTGCAAAAAAAATAGCCCATGCAATAGGCGGAGCAGTGGTATCAGTTGACCCTCTTGCCTATGATTATATAAAAAATCTTGAAAATATGGCAGACAAAGTTAAAAATGCAATTGCTATGCATTGATATTTTATAGTTTTATTCTTGACATAACCATGTAAAAAACTTATTTAACAAGTTTCTAATTATGATTTATTTTGCTGAAGACAGGTTTAATTTTTTTTTAAAATTAAACCGATTAAATATAGTTTTAAAAACCTTTTTTATAATGAAAATTAAAAATGTTTAATAATTTAAGCGACAAATTAGGCTCAATATTTAAAAAGCTCAAAGGTCATGGGAAATTATCGGAAAAAAATATTGAGGAGGGTTTAAAAGAGGTTAGAATGGCCCTGCTTGAGGCCGACGTTCATTATAAAATAACGAAAAAGCTTATTGCTGATATAAAGGAACGTTCGCTGGGGCAGGAGGTTATGAAAAGCCTTACCCCCGGGCAGCAGATTATAAAGATAGTAAACGATGAGTTGACAAAACTCATGGGAAACCGCCATGAGGACATTAAGCTTTCCGGTCCCATGCCCATGGCTGTTATGCTTGTGGGGCTTCAGGGTTCAGGAAAAACCACAACAGCCGGCAAATTGTCTGTTTTTTTAAGAAAACAGGGAAAAAAGCCTTTTCTTGTTCCGGCTGATGTTTACAGACCTGCGGCAATTGACCAGTTAAAAAAGCTTGGAGAGCAGTTGGATATTCCGGTTTATCCTTCCAGTACAGATACAAGCCCTGTTAAAATATGCCAGGATGCCAGGGATTTTGCCCTGCGGCAGGGGTATGATGTGATACTGCTGGATACAGCAGGACGGCTCCATATTGATAATGAATTAATGGATGAGCTTTCAGATATCAAAAAATCTGTTAAGCCGTCGGATATACTTCTGGTCGCTGATTCAATGACAGGCCAGGATGCCGTAAATATTGCGAAAACTTTTAACGATGCCCTTGATATCGGTGGCGTGATTCTCACAAAGATGGATGGAGACGCACGTGGCGGAGCCGCTCTTTCAATGAAAGCTGTAACAGGCAAACCCATCAAGTTTATAGGAACAGGGGAAAAACTTGGTGATCTTGAAAAATTCTATCCTGACAGAATGGCATCCAGAATACTGGGCATGGGAGATGTCCTTTCCTTTATTGAAAAGGCTCAGTCAGTTGTTGACAGGGACAAAGCAGCTGAACTTGAAAAAAAGCTGAAAAAAAGTCAGTTTACTCTGGAAGATTTTAAAGACCAGATGGTTCAGATACGCAAGATGGGATCACTGGAAGATCTGTTGAAAATGATTCCGGGTATGGGCAAGAACAAGGCGTTGAATAAATTAAAAGTGGATGAAAATGAGTTTGTTAAAATAGAGGCTATAATTAACTCAATGACTCCCCTTGAACGGCGCAAGCATACTATAATTAACGGAAGCCGTAGAAAAAGAATAGCCAAAGGCAGCGGAACCAAAATTCAGGATATAAACAGACTCTTGAAAAATTACACTCAGGTGTTGAAAATGCTGAAAAAAATAAATAAAGGCGGTATGCGCGGATTTGGCCGAAGCATGCTGCCGTTTTGAAGGAGAAGATATATGCCGGTTAAAATAAGATTGGCCAGACATGGCAAAAAGAAAAAACCTTTTTACAGGATTGTTGCAGCCGATATTGAATGTCCAAGGGATGGCAGAAACCTTGAAGTCCTTGGGACATACAATCCATTAATTGATCCTGCAAAGGTGGAATTAAAACAGGAGCGGATCAAATACTGGATTGGCCAGGGTGCCATACCTACTGATACAGTAAAAAGTCTTCTGAAAAAAGAAGGGATTTAAACTT
>CAYZXU010000197.1:0-2691 GCA_964482535.1 uncultured Desulfobacteraceae bacterium
AAAGAACACCAAAGAACCCAAAACAGCTTAGGAATCTCATAAAGAGATTGGAAAGTCTTATTTGGCTCACACCAAATCTCAAGGTAGGATGAATCTCATAAAGAGATTGGAAAGAAGAAGACGTTTAACCCTTGAAATCTCTACCAACTAGAATCTCATAAAGAGATTGGAAAGTGAATTCTGAGCTTGGTAAATTAAAGGCCACATTAGAATCTCATAAAGAGATTGGAAAGTTCTTCTCACAAGCCTTGGATATATTGGCAACACCGAATCTCATAAAGAGATTGGAAAGTATGAGGTCCTTGTGCGTGTACGCTCCGAGGGCATCGAATCTCATAAAGAGATTGGAAAGTTGATCATGTAAATCATTATGAACATCGTTATCATGAATCTCATAAGGAGATCAAAAGTCCTTATTCTATGTCAAAAGAGACTTCCAGCAGTCCTTTTGACCTCCTGAACCTGTATTTTCTTATTACGATTTTTCCTATCTCTCCCGTGGTTTTTGTGTGCTCCTTATTACAGGCGTTTATATTCCAAATGCTTCCATCGAGATCTCTTATGATAACTATTGTTAGCTCCTTCACGTGCTCTGGAACAGGAAAGAGATCATATATTATCTTTCCGAACTTCTTCTCAGCTTCCTCCTTGGGAAGCATTACTGTCTCCACCCTCAAGTCCTTCATTATGGCCTCGTTTGCAAGGTCCTCAACCCTCCTCATGTCCTCGGGAGTGGGCTTCTCCTTGCACGTTACAGTAATCCTCCCATGGCTTCCACTCACATAAGTTGAGGCAGTCCAAAGGGCTTGCTCACCAAGAACCTTAACTATGGCACCTTTTATCACGTGAAGCGCAGTATGAGTCCTCCTCTCAATGTCATTGTTGGGGCGATTGTTGGCCATGCACACCCACCAAGCTCTTTAATGTTTGAGCGTCCTTATTAAATGTGGAGGAGATTTCAAGATTCATAGGATTCAAGGAGTGCTCTTAGATTTAAAATCCTTTTGGTTTAGTTTGTTTAAAGTGTGGCTGTAATTCTGCAGAAATTGTTTTATTTTTCCTCTTCTTGAATGAGAACGTGAGAAATTCCTTTATAAGCATTGTTTTAGATCCTAAGGCCTGTCATCAGCGTTTACATAGCCTAGTATAGTGAAGTATACTATATCCGTTAAAATGCATTCTTTTTGCTCTCCCTCTCGTGAGAACATTTTTCTCATTTTTCTATTGTTTTTCCTCTATCCTCTCTAAGAGAGGACGAACAATACACGAGATGTAAAATGTAAAAGTAGCATGAGTTTTTCATGCTACTATATAAGTGCTAAACTTTTTACACCCGTTTTTATTTTTTACAAGAGCCACATAACACAAGAACCATGCTCAAGAAAGCTACTGGAAGAATGTCCACAATCTATCGTTCTTCTCATAGACGCTACAATTTAGTAGGTTTATGGAGGGCCTCTTCTAATGACGTTCATCCTTTTCTGAATTGAAAAGAAAGTAAGTGTTTTTGGTGCGAGGGCTAATATCATAGAACGGGCATAAGCTGAGCGTTTAGGCCTTCTAAGTCGGGGATCAAACTTAATAGATGCATAGAAATGCTTTTATATTGGATAGTTCCTAAAACTATCTGTAGGGTTCTGTGTCCTCTTTAGAGGGAGGAACGAAGAGGTGTTGGCTGATGCGCATATTTAAGAACAAGAGAGCTGTCTCCCCCGTGGTTGGAGTCATACTCATGGTTGCCATAACAATAGTCCTCGCAGCGACGATATACATCTGGATATCCTCGATGAGCACACCACAATCAACAACACCATCAATAAGCTTCAGGGCACAGATATTGAGAAACAACACAGGGAATAATAATTATGACATTAACTTAACGGTAGTCTCTGTACAAGGTAGTGCCAACTGGGAAGATTTAAATCTAACAGTTACTGTAAATGGCAGTACTTGGAAAGATGTTCAGGGTACTAATTGGGATAATCTTATTGGTACAGGTACAGTACAAGCAGGTCAAGTGATAACAATCACAGTCCCATCAAAGGCCACAGTAAGGGTTACTATAAGACATATCCCAAGCAACTCAATAATCTACGAGAACACGTTCCAAGTGCCATAAACCAATAAGTTTCCCTTATAGTTTTTCCTTTTATTAGAGTTCATTTTCTCTCTGTTTATTTAAAATAACCGTAAATGGGTTATTTTTACAAGTTTTATCTAAGTTTTTATTTGATAAATTGCGAGATCTTGGCTTTTCTGGCGAGTTTTTTGTTCTGTTTAAACAACTTTAAGGAAAAATATATTAGTGTAAAAGGTAGCATAACTTTTTGAGTAAAACTTGAGAAATGAACCCTTTGAGATAATACACGTGTAGGAGACGGAGAAAGATGTTAACGTCTTTTGAGCGTGATCCTATCTGAGGAAAATTCGATAAAGGTAATTTATAAGTGATGCTTAAAGTAATTCTGCTTTCTAAGAAATTATGGAGTGCTAAATGGACTTTCCTTATAGGTGGTCCTCTAGGGAGTAAGAGTGGCGAAGCTTAATAAGGTATTCGATTAATTTATCAATTATAACTATGCTTGGAGGTGTTCTCATTGGGTCGCCTTGAGATTAGTACGAATATTGCTCTCCCTAAGGGGACTGAGGATCTATTCGACGATATAGTTCCGGATCTCGTGGACTTCCTCA
>CAYZXU010000198.1:0-2655 GCA_964482535.1 uncultured Desulfobacteraceae bacterium
TCAACTACAACGATCACGGTGGATGCCCGTTTCCTGATCCAAAAACAGGAATTGAAGTTCAGTGGAATTGTGAGAAGAGCTATAAAGGGGATGATTTTTTCTATCCATACATAGGTCATTTCATGGGCTCCAGGGGCGATGAAAGATCCATCGGAGGAGTATGGGCTGTTATTAAATGGGTTGGCAGAACCGACCTTGAGCCAATAGGGTCATTTGAACCTAATCCTAAGGGTGTTGAGCACAAGGAGCTTATCTACCAGACATATCCCTTTGAACTTAAGGGGACTTCCATCTGTACTGTAAGGTACCTTAGCCCTGACAAGGCGGATGACATGTGGATTTATGTTGCCAGTCTCAGAAGAATCAGGCGTATGTCAACTGCCCAGAGGTGTGACACATATATAGGCTCTGATTTTATTTATGACGACTTCAGGGGCGCTGCATGGAAGGTTGAGTCAGCAGATCATAAGCTTCTCGGATTAAAGGATATGTGGGTCTGTATGAACCAGATTGAAGATTTGAAATATAATAAGGGAACTCCATATCCCCAGAGGACAAACGAGATTTTGGAGAAACGGCCTGTTTATATTAATGAGGTTAAACACCATAACCCCAACTATATTTATGGGAAACGTATAGTATATTATGACAAACAGACATATATGCCTGTTCTGACAGATGTTTATGATGTAAAGGGCGAATTCTGGAAATGTATTCATTATCCACAGAATCTTAAGCCAACTTATGTTGATACAATTGCCTTTGATGTTTACGATATGCAGGCAAGATGTTCGACCCTTCTTAATTTTAAGGATCCTGTAACAGGCGGCGGCGGATTAACCATAAACAATAATCCTGAACCGAATAACTACTCCACAGCATATCTGAAAAAACTTGGACGATAGATGGTTGATGCTTTTTAGTTTATAACGATCTGGATAATTTTTTTAAAAAGGGGGACAGATTTGTCCTCCTTTTTAAATGCTGTTAAAGTTTTTATATTATCAGTAATGATTTGCTGTTTTTTTATTTTTTAAATTTATTTATATATATCAGGGAGAGTGGGCGGCTGAATTACAATATTAATTAAAACATTTAAAGGGAAAAGAATTATGATGAAATCAAATAAAGTCTTAATCTTGGCCACGGTTTTAACAGTATTTTGTTTTCTTGCAGTTCCTGTGTTTGGTCCTTCAGTTGTTTTTGCAGAAGAAAAAGGAAAATTGATTAAGGTGATAGACAAGAGTAACCTTGATGAAATAAAAGATGATCTGTCTGTGGCCCATCAAATCAGAATCAGCGAGTGGGGCATGAAGGCTAACCTCAGAGAAAAAAAACAGTACACCTATGAGCCTCCGCCTGGTTTTATGGCAGCCACGCTGAACAGGAAAACCAAGGTTACTCTAGACCCTGATAAAGGGCTTTTAAACTACTATGACCAAGGAGGCTGGCCCTTTCCTGAGCCTGAAAACGGCACAGAGATTATATGGAACGGTCTCAAGTCATGTTTCATGGGAGATGACTTTGATCATCCCTATGTGGGTCATTTCATGGGTCCAAGGGGTGATGAGAGATCAATAGGAGGTTCGTGGACTTCCATACAATGGGTAGCGAGAACAGACATTGAACCCTTAGGAGGCTTTAGCCCGAATCCCAATGGAATCGAGCACAAGGAAACTATTTTTCAGACATATCCTTTTGAGTTAAAAGGTACCTCCATACTCACTATAAGATATATGGCCCCTGAAAAAGAGGATAATATGTGGATCTATGTAGCAAGCCTTAGAAGAATCAGGCGCATGTCGGCATCCCAGAGGTGTGATACATATATCGGGTCCGATTTTATATATGACGACTTTGGCGGCATGTCATGGAAGGGTGAGTCTGCTGACTACAAGCTTCTGGAGGAAAAGGAAATGTGGCTGGGTATGAATAATGTTGATGCCATACCGTATTCTAAAGGAAAGCCATATCCCCAGAGAATTTCTGAGGATCTGGAGAAAAGACCCTGCTATATAATCGAGGTTAAGCATCACGATCCAAACTATGTTTACGGCCGCCGTGTAGTATATATCGACAAAGAGACATATACTCCTGTTACGACCGATGTATATGACACAAAGGGAAATTTCTGGAAATCTATCGTCTATTCTTCAAACATAAGGGATAACTATGTGGAAGGTGTGACATATGATGTTTATGATATGAAGGCAAGGTGCTGTACCCTGCTTGATATGAAGCAGCTTGTAACAAATAAATCAAATCATAAAATAAACAACAATTGGGACCCAAATCATTATACCACAGCATATATGAAAAAACTTGGACGATAAGAGAGTTGATGTTTTTTTGATCGTGTAAATTGTTGGCATGTATCAGGGAGAGCAGGTGACTGAATTAAAATATTAATTAAAACATTTAAAGGGAAAAGAGTTATGATGAAATTAAATAAAGTCTTAATCTTGACCACGGTTTTAATAGTATTTTCTTTTATTGCAGTTCCTTTGTCCGGCGTTTTCAGTGTTAGGGCTGAACAACTGGGGCCTTACATTACCGGTACGGAAAAAATGGGAAAGCTGATAAAGGTTATAGATAAAAATAATGTTGATGAAATAAAGGATGCTCTCCCTGTATGCTACTATGTCAGAGTTGCAG
>CAYZXU010000199.1:0-2608 GCA_964482535.1 uncultured Desulfobacteraceae bacterium
CCTCGAAATTTATCTCCTTCCCCAATAGCTGTCCCATATACTAGATAATAGGTATAAAAACTATACCTAACTGTCCCAGATTAATATTAGCTCTCGGAACATTCCTTTACAAGTGTCAGCCTCCGCAACTGAGGCCGGGGAATCACTAATCTCGACAATACACTATGTAGCTCTTAGTACTTTCTTTCTCAATAGCTCGTTAGCCGTGTGGTTTTATTCTACTATTTTTGTGGGTTTAACGTAAATAAAGTGAACATACTTCCCTAGCAGCCTTTTTTATCATTATTTAGTATAACATAAGTACTGAGTCGTGAAAACACTATTCTCACTATGATGTACTCACTACTATTATTCAACATTTATGTTGCATTTTATAATCCTAACAGGCGGGTTAAAGTTACCAAGTAATTCCTGGCTATATGGTTAAAGCATTGATATGCAATAATTATTTTAATTAGATGGAACACACTGTTGCTTGTTAATTCTTATTTATCTAAATCTAGTATGCTCCATACCGAATGTGTATCATTTATTTATATTAATGATAATAAGTTGGGATAATTGATTGGAACAATAGATAATATTTATAACTAAGAATTTATATTATCATTCAATTCATGTTATACATCATGCTAAAACATTCATTTGATCTTAAGCCATTTTCGGAGGTCTTGATCGTTATTTTAGTGAATATATTGATTGCGAATATGATATATGAGTTTGTATCGAGTTTTATAGGAAATAATATTATAGGGATAATTGTCTACTGGATTCTTTACACCATTAGCATTTGTTGTTTAATATATCTATTAAGGAGGAGGTATGGCTGGAAATTAAGTGACTTTGGTTTAACCATGAAGTATCTAAAGAAAAGCATCCTTTTTGGAACAGTTATTATTATGCCATTCATATTGGTTGAGGCTATGCTAGTGATGATGTTTTATGATAGCTTTATTGGTAACGGACAGGATAACCCGTTTGCTGGACTTAATGTCTTTGAAGGCCTTATTTGCGCCTTCATAGCATATCCTATTCTATCAATACTATGGGCTGAATTTCATGAAGAATTTAGGTTTAGAGGATATATGCAGAACCTTATTGGGAGAGAATACAATAGTGTTGTAGCATTTATTGGTATTTCTATATACTTTGCTCTTAGCCATAGCTTTAGTCATCCAGAGTACAATGTATTAGCACTTGTCTATCTTCTCTTCCCAGCTTTTATTTTTGGTTTAGAATTCCTGGTTTATAAGAACATAGTGGTGACGATGACTTCTCATTTCTGGGTTAACGTTATACAGGTATGGGTTATAGCAATATGTTATTATTTTGGACTATACGCTGCTACAGTTACTATTCTGTTTATAGGAGGTGTCTTCATGTATTCACTTATTAGGTTTAGGAATATACTCGTTGGGTTTACGAGAGAATGTATGGAGTATCTCAGGGTTGAACTAAAATACTATGTGTATGGCATCTTGTTAGGAGTATTACTCTTAATTTATTCATACATAGTTATTGTGTTAAGGGATATATTGATCCAGGTGATGTAGAGTGGCAGCAAAAACAAATACATATGCTCCATTAAAGGATTCAGTAATACTATTTCTGTCAAATATAGTTGTTGAAGCACTTAGTGTATGGTTGATTGCGCCATTAATAGTGTATGTAATGGTTAATGGGTGTCTCCAAGGATTCGGCATAGATGTTGCTATAGACTGGTACATGAATAAAGCTAAGTATTGGGGTTATGTAACAATAATTAGTTCGATTATAATAATTCTGTTTCGTTACCTAACTGTCGGCTACTATATTAGGAAATATAAAGCATATATTAAACTAGATCTTGAGCATGCAAAGAGAATTATACCCATTATAGTTATTGTTGTAATCCTCGAAATCATAATTTATCCACTACTCATCAATGAATCTTATACACCACAAGCACTTGCTGAGTACAACTATTACGTGGAATTGGGAGTAGGGTTCTATGGTTATCTATTAGAGTTAGTATACTATGTTCTTGAGGGGTTAATGCTGGCTATAATACTGTACATGGGATCACATATTAACCAATGGAGTGGGTTAGCGATATTACTGATCCTTTGGACACCCATACATATACTCCATGGAAGCGGTATTGATATAATAAACTTTGTATGGGCTGTTACTACAGCATTGGTACTTGAGTTCACAAGGAGAAGAGTAGATAATAACTTATTAAGCATACTGCTGGTATGGATGATGATTGTCCTAGTCTAGATTAAATCAGCTCCCCAGAGGCTGATAGGGTACTGCTTTCATCAAGGCTTCAGCGGGATTATGATCTACTTGTACAGGGTTAAGGAAGAGTCTGTAACCATGGTATTCTCTTGAAGTCCTCGTCGAATGTGAGGATGACATCTATACCGTAACATTTGCATGTTGCCGCTATTAATGCATCGTTGGGTAGAAGCCCATATTCCTTCATGATCTCGATCGCTATCTGCTTTACTTTGTCATTTATCTCTAGCTCCTTAAAGTATGTTCGTATGAACTCTACATGCTTACTTGTCGCCTTAATAGCATTCTTTATGCTTTCCGGGTTCTCTTTTAGCTCGTATGCCTT
>CAYZXU010000200.1:0-2556 GCA_964482535.1 uncultured Desulfobacteraceae bacterium
AGACTGGGTAGGCTATGAGGATATGCAGCAGGACTTTAGAGATGCGCCTAAATTCGGCAATAATGAGGATTTTGTTGATCTGATTTTTGCAAGAGCTGTTCATGACTGCACTGAATTGGGCAAAAAGATGCTTGATTTAAGAGATGAACCTGCAGGATTGCTTCAGGGTATTGTTATTACGCTTATGTATCATTATGCTCCCCTGAGCGGCGCAAATGCAAATGGAAGAAAGAGAGGAGATAAACTTGCAGACGGAGGAATAAATCCACACTCTGAATTTGACAAATCCGGAGCCTGGGACAAGCTTGCTTCAGCAATGAAAATTGACCAGAGCGAGTTTAAGGCATGGGTTTATAATCAGAAGTGGAATTTTAATGCAGTTAAGGGAGAGGCTGGCCTTGACAAGCTTGTTGATTACACTCTGGCCGGACTTGAAGGCGGTATGGATCAGCTTCAGTATAATCTGGTGTCAAACGAAGTCTTGGTGGATGCCAAAAAACATCCTGAAAATTATCCTAATCTTGGTGTCAGGATCTCCGGCTTCAGCGTAAATTTTGTATCCCTTCCGGAATTTGTTCAGGACACAGTTATTGACAGGGTGTCCCATGAGTTGTAGTATAATGTAAGTTAGTCGCTTACACCAGAAGGGCGGAAGTGGCAACACTTCCGCCCTTTTTTTTTGTTTAATTTTTTTCTATGAAGGAGGCATATATAATGGCATTAAAAGGCATGATTAAGGCTATAGAACAAAATGCCGTTCATGACGGTCCTGGAACAAGGCTGCTTGTATTTTTAAAGGGTTGTAACATGCGCTGCAAATGGTGCCAGAATCCCGAGACATGGACAATAAAGCCTGAGGTCTGGTTTAACAAAAATCTATGCAAGGATTTAGGCGAATGCGTTAAAGTCTGTCCCACAGATGCTGTTACAATGGATAAGGATAATAAACTCATAGCTGAAAAATGTAATCAGTGTTTTGATTGTGTTGAAGTATGTAAACCAGGTGCTCTTGCAGTCGTAGGCATGGAGATGACGGCAGAAGAACTTGCAAAAAAGATAGCATCATATAAATTTTTTATAACAAGGAACAGGGGTGGAGGCGTTACAATAAGCGGAGGAGAGCCAACGTTTCAAGCTGATTTTACAGCAGAAGTTTTAAGGCTGACACGAAAAGAAGGCATACATACCATGGTGGAGACAAATCTGTTTACACGGTATGATGATATATGGAAGGTGGCAAGCAACTGTGATATGATTATATGTGATATTAAGCATATGGACAGTGACAAACATAAGGAGAGTACAGGCGTTTCAAATAAGAGTATCCTGGAAAATCTTACAAGACTTAATAAGGAGTATGAAGGAGAGATTGCAGTACATATTCCGCTGATTCCAGGATTTAACGATGATGAGGAGAATATCGTTAAAACATTGGAGTTTCTTAAGCCTTTGGAAAAAGTGGTGAGAATAGATCTGCTTCCATTTAATACCCTTGCCGAGGCAAAATTCATGTCACTTGGAAAGGATTGGCCATATAAAGGGGTTGAAAAACAGTCTAAGGAGTATCTTGAAAACCTGAAAAAAACAGTTAAAAGCTTTGACAAATTTGATGTTACAATAGGCGGTCTTTGGTAGCCCTAAGTAATATGTTGATGCCATGGAGGATCAAATGGAAAGCAGGGAAAAATTAATCGATATAATTGTTAAAGCCGAATGGGAAATGTTTCAGGATGTGAACAAAGGCAGCGGAATGAGGTCTTTTTGCCAGGAAGACCCAAAAACTTTTGAAATTATGAGAACCAGCCAGTTTGTAAGCTGGTCTGACAAGATGCTTGAGAGCTATATGGCAGATTTTGAAGATGCAAAGCTCAGCGGCAGAAATCTGTTAACTGAAAAATACGCAAGAATGATGGAAAGCACTTCCCCTTTGGAGTACGCTAAAATTAAAGACAGACTTCCGGTTCTGGATCCTGAAATTTCAATACTCATAGAAAAAATTATTAAGATAGAACTTGTATGGGAAGAGGAGCTTGCAAAAAAATTTCCAAATATAACTAAACGCGGAAGGCCAATTTTCAGTTCCCATGATTCTCTGTTCTCAACGTCAAAAGAGACTTATTTTAAGGGGGAAATGGCTACATATTCCCAAAAAACCCTTGAATATTACTATAAAGAGGTTATAGAAAAAAAATCGAAAAATATTAATATGTCGGCAATAGTTCTTGAAGCCCAGGTTAAGGGATACGGTTATCCTTCCCTTGAAAAAGCTGAAGAGATACTTTCGAATATGTAAAAAATAGCTGTTTTTCCGGCATCCTTAAAATTTGATGGTTTCGTAAAAAGTCGTCGTTTTAGCGCAAATGTTGTCATTCCCGCGGAGGCGGGAATCCAGTTCCTAAGCATATAGGTGGGTTTAGATTAAACATCAGGTTTTTGACTTGACTAAATAAAAACTACCTGCTACCTATTCCGCTGCATATGGCGATGTAGCTCAGATGGTCAGAGCATGCGGCTCATATCCGCAGTGTCCGGGGTTCAATTCCCTGCATCGCCACC
>CAYZXU010000201.1:0-2527 GCA_964482535.1 uncultured Desulfobacteraceae bacterium
AAGATATTGCTCCTGCCATTTTAAATATGGGAAGATACATTGATATTACAAGCCCGCCTATTACAACCCCAAGAAATACCAGCATAAAAGGCTCTATCATGGAAGTCAGATTATCCACAGCCTGATCCACTTCTTCATCATAAAAATCTGCGATTTTTTCCAGCATTGCGTCAAGGGCCCCTGTGGATTCACCAACAGATATCATCTGACATACCATTGAGGGGAAAACCCCACTTTCACCAAGGGGTTCAGCCATGGAGCGGCCTTCAGCGATTCCTGAACGGACTTTGTATATGGATTTTTCCACTGTTTTGTTTCCGGCTGTTTTTGCTACTATCTCAAGTGCGTCGAGGATTGCAACACCACTGCTGAGCATAGTTCCCATGGTTCGTGTAAATTTTGATACTGCCACTTTTCGTATCAGCATCCCGAAGACGGGCGCTTTCAACGCAAGATCGTCAAAAAGCTCACGTCCTCTGTCTGTTTTTAATAATTTTTTCATGGCAATAACAAAGACAATGATACCGACTATTAAATATAAAATTTTGCTTTTAACAAAGTCGCTCATGGCAACAACTACCTGTGTGGGACCTGGAAGCTCTGAACCAAAATCTGCAAACATATCCTCAAAGACAGGAATAACAAAAACAAGGATTACTGCAACAACTATTAAAGCAATGATTAAGGTTATTGCCGGATAGGTCATTGCCCCCTTTACCTGAGCTTTTAATTTTGCGGCTTTTTCCATATATGCAGACAGGCGCTGCAAAATAACATCGAGAATACCACCGGCTTCACCGGCAGCAATCATATTAACGTAAAGATTGTCAAAAATATTAGGATACTTTTTAATGGCTTCGGCTAAGGTAGCGCCTCCTTCAACGGCAGTTTTGATCCTTTTTATAATTTTTTTAAATGTTTTGTTTTCCTGCTGGGAATGAAGTATACTTAAACATTGTAGTATAGGCAGGCCGGCATCTATCATGGTTGAAAACTGTCTGGAAAAAACTATAACGTCTTTTTCCGTAACCTTGGGCTGCATAAAAGCTATATTTTCAAAAATATCCTTTGGTTTTTTCTTTACCTTAACCTGAGTAATTTTCAATCTAAGGAGGTTTGATTTTACAATATCTTCATTCTGGGCCTGCATTTCACCCTTCTGATTTTCACCTTTTCTGTTTTTTCCTTCCCAGAGGAAAACCGGCATAGCGAACCTCCCTTTTTAGGTTATAAAAACTTAAGGTTAAATCTTTATACGCAGCAAAAAAAAAAATGCAACAATTTCTTGATAAAACAGCTGTTTTTTATGCTTTTAAAACATAAAAAACACCCCTTTGCATTTTTTTTTCCTCGATTTTACCTTTTTCAATTAAAAGGTTTAAGTATTTTCGTATTTCTTTTGTGTCAATACCTGTAATTCGTAAAATGTCTTCTTTTGTGCAGGGTCTTCTTCTTAAGGCGTGCAAAAGATTTTTTGAATAGCTGTTTTCCGAAAACCTGTTCACGTTAAATTTTGAATTAAAATGTTTAATAACTTCTGCATCATATAGATAGGATGCAATCTCTGATATTTTTTTTTCTTCCATGGAACAGACCCAGGTTTCAGTGCCAGGTCTGTCCAGAGTGTTTAGCTGAACCTTGTCCGGCTCTATTCTGTCTAAGGCCTTTTTTATCTTTTTCAGCTCAACCTCATTATCGTTTATGCCGGGCACTATAAAAATTTCAATGGACAACTCATTTGAGTATCTTTTTCTTATTTTAACAAGGGAGTCTATGATGTCGGAAACAATTAAATCTTTATGGGGTCTGTTAATGAGTTGAAATATTTTTTGACTCGCAGCGTCCAGTGAAATTTTTAAAACATCTATATCCAGCATATTATTTGAAAAACCGTTTTGGCAGAATAATGTGCCGTTTGTAAGCAGTGCAATTCTGTATTCAGGAAAATTGGATTTAAGAAAAGATATAATTTTTCCTATACCAATATTCAGAGTTGGTTCACCTGAGCCTGAAAAAGTTATATAATCCAGCTCCGGCTTTTTAGATAAAAAGGTATTTAACTCATCCTGAACGGATTTTATGCACACATATTCTTTTTTTGTTATTGTAAGGTTTGTAGTCTTGCCGCATTCACAATAGACGCAGTTTAAAGAGCATGTTTTATGGGGCACAAGATCCACGCCGAGAGAGATGCCCAGACGTCTTGAAGGCACAGGGCCAAAAATATGCTTGAATTCCAATGGTTGATCATTCTTTATAGTCATATTTTTTTTACTTAAATTATAGTTAACTTTGTTTACAAACCGAATCTGTTATCTTCTAATAACACTCATGCCCTGACGGGTACAACAAAAAATTAAAGAGGCAAAAAAATGCTCCGACCAAACCGATATCAGGATTGTCAGTAATTTTTAATCCCTTGCCTTGTTAACACATAAAAATGCAATGAAAATAAAAGCAGCGCCTGTTAACAACAGAATAATATAGGATAAAAGAGCAGGGCTTTCACCAAATGATGCTGAACGGA
>CAYZXU010000202.1:0-2513 GCA_964482535.1 uncultured Desulfobacteraceae bacterium
AGTTTATATTTTTTTGTCATTTTATCCTTATATTTTTCCCTGATCTATAGATTGTCACATAATAACCCGATTTTAAAATTTGGCACAAGACCAGAGGGAGGAAGGCGTATTGTAATACTCCGACGACCGATAACGCAGTGAAATTTATTATGTGACGGTCTATACAAAAGGCTGACAGTTTACGAACAACAAATAATGTTTTCAAATTGCCTGTCACCGTAAACCGTCAACTGATCTTGTTAATATTTTTTATTAAAATTTAACCCGATTTTCTCATGCTCTTACTACACATTTTGCAAAAAAACCTTTAATTAAATTGCTTAAAACTGGTAACTCACACCTCCCTCAACATATGCGCCGTCCTGTACATAATAGCTTGTTTGCAGCTCTCCATTGGCTTCTGTGAGACGACCTGTTGAATTATAAGCCCTTTCAACATCTTCATCAAAAATATTTTTGCCAAGAAGCCAAAATTTCCATTTCTCCCATACATAGGATATGGTTGCATCCACTGTGGTCTTTGAGCCATATTTGAACCGGTTCATATAATCTATATTATAGGAACCCGCAGTATTTATATCAATTCGGCATTTGAGACGTTCTACAGGATAAAAATCAAGCCCGACTATAAAAGAATAATCAGGGATTCCATGAATCTTTTTTCCATCCAGCTCCCTTATAACACGCTCATTAGATGGATGGTCATAAACACGCACCTCTCCATCTTTCCATTCATGGTTCATATATGTTCCTGAAAAACGATAACCAAAAAAAGAACATACTCTGCCGTCTAACTCCAATTCAATCCCCTGTATCTCTGCTTTGCCTATGTTTTTATATCCCATCCAGTCATCATCCTCATAAAGGCCGGCAAATTTGTCATCATAATCTATATAATACCCTGTCAGGTTGATATTAAATGCTTTATGAAATAAATGTTTATACCCTATTTCATAAGTCAGGATTTTTTCAGGCTTTAGATCCTCAGGTTTATTGTTGGGGCTTCCCTTTGCCGCTGCCCAGGCATAATACTGGGGTGTTGGAAACCAGAAGTTTCTTCCAGCAGAAATATATATAATCCCCTTTTCATTTAAATGATAGGAAGGCGCAATGCACCAGCCTACCATTGTATCGTCTTCATCAATTGTTAGTGATGCTTTATCTTTATAATCGACTTCAACCTCATCAATACGAGCCCCGATTTTCAGCGCCCATTTTTTACCGAATAAAAAATCATTATCCCAGAACAAACCATACTGTTTTTCACCAACATCAATATCATACTTGCCGGTATCCCTGCTCGGGTCAAAACGATAATTTCTCTTATTTTTAAAATCTATATCATCATAAACAATGCCTGTAGAAAGAATATAATTTACTGTTTCAAAAATAAAATTATAATTGCCTGAAAGGGAAAAGTTGATTGTATCCTGATCGGAATCTTCAGTATAAACACGGGATGAACTTGACGAAGTATACAAAGCTTTTTGATTTTTGTATGTTTCATCAAAATTTGAATATGATAACACTGAAGTTATAGAATATTTTATATCTTTATGGGAAACCTGAAGAGCATAGATCTGTGTATCATTCTCTTTCTCGTTATGCCAGACCAGATCAGGATCCGTTTCACTCTTTGGGAAATGAATATCACGCCGGTAATTATCTAACTGCCATTTGTATCTCCACAGACCGTAAGCGCTATCTCTGTCATAATTCATAAAATTGCCGGAAATACCTATACGGGTTTTGTCTGACAGGTTATAGCCGGCCTTTAAAAGCACAGAGTCCTGGTTTTCCTTTTTATCATCAACATATCCATCAGTATGATAATCTGCGGCATTAATAAAATAATCCCATTTATTAATTCCACCGGAAACCCCTGTATTTAAGTTATAAGTGTTCCAGGAACCGTAAGAACCGGATGCAGTAAAATAAACAGGCTTATCCCTTTTGCCTTTTTTAGTAATTATACTGATAACACCTTTTGAAGAACCTGGACCGTATGCTATGCCAGCGGAACGCAGCACCTCAATTTTCTCGATTTCAGACGGAGGTATGGAACTAAGATTATTATGAAAGCTATCACCAAACCTTTGCGGTACTCCGTCAATAAGTACGACAACATTTCCAGCCATGCCGCCATCCATGCCCCTTACGACAAGCTTGTCATTGCTGGAACTTTTATTTATTATACCAGGAATTTTTTCAAGGGCTTCCATAATATTATTCACGCCCATCTCTTCCAGTTCCCTGGCTGTAATAATAGAAATACTTGCAGGTGTATCGAGTGCTTTCATTTTACCGGTAGTAGTTACAACAATTTCTTCCAGTTCATGTACAGCTTTCTCCTGGGCAATAGCATCAGTATATGGTACAAAAATAAAACAAATTAAAAAGACTGAAACACACACAACCAATTTGCGCCAAAATTTTTTCATTTTTTACTCCTTTATATCTAAAAACTTGCTAACATATTTAAACAATAAAACTCTTTAAGACAAAATCCTTTT